>NZ_JANINU010000174.1 GCF_024508875.1 Phenylobacterium sp. | reverse complement strand
GCCACAACGTGAGCCACTCGAACATCAAGACCAAGCGCCGGTTCATGCCGAACCTGGTCTCCACGACCGTTCAGTCGGAAGCCCTGGGCCAGAGCTTCAGCCTGCGCATCACGAACGCGGCGCTGCGCACCCTGGACTTCAAGGGCGGCCTGGACGCCGTGCTGCTGAAGGCCAAGGACGAGGTCCTTTCGGCCCGCGCGCTGAAGATCAAGCGCCAGGTGAAGGCCAAGCTCGCCGAGCAGGCCGCGGCCTAAGCGCCACGCCCTCGCGATTTCGAAGAGGCCGCCCCTCACCGGGCGGCCTTTTTGTTTGCGGTTAGGGCCGCTTCCAGTCGAACGCCAGCAGCAGCGTGCGCTGGTCGGTCGGCTTGCCGTCGTAGACCCCGAAGTTGTCGTCCGAGATCAGGTAGAAGCGCACCACGCCGCCGGGCCGCGGCACGACGGCCACGCCTTCCAGGTTGTCCACCGTCAGGGGCCGGGCGATCTCCATGCGGTCCACGAGCTTGCCGGCGCGGTCGAGGATCCGGAGCTGGACCACGTTGCCACGCAGCGGCGAGTACGTGCGCAGGAGGTACGCGAGGCCGCCGCCCGGCATGTTGTCGAAGGCCACCAGGGCCGAGCCGTCCAGGTCCAGGTCGAGGTCGTGGGCGCACGACGTCGACAGGCGGCACAGGTAGACCCGCCCGCTGTCCTCCAGCCCCACGCGGTAGGCGTCGGCCGCCACGTCCGGCGCCCCGACCAGCGCCTCCATGCCCTTGTTGTCGGTGTAGACCACCTCCGGCTGTGGCGCGCGGCGGGGCAGGCCGCCGTCGCGAGGAAACAGCAGGATGCGGTCGTGCTGCTCGAAGCTGGCCAGCAGGTCGCCGTTGGCGAAACGCATGACGCCTTCGGAGTCGTACTCTCGCTGGCCCCCAGCGTAGAGGTCGCGGCCGTCCTCGTCCCTGAGGGCGATCAGGGTGGCGTCCGAGACGCCCGCGAGCCGGCCGGCGCCGTCGAGCACGATGCGGCCCTCCAGCAAGTCGGACTGGTCGCCCAGGGCCAGCATGCGCCCGTCGGGGGCGACCTTCAGGTCGGAGAGGCCGTGCAGCCGGCTGGTTTGGCGCGACGTCAGCACGACGCCGCCCGCGTAGACGAAGGCGCCGATGCGGTCGCGCGCGGGATTGGTCGGGTCCAGCGGCACCGCCTGGGCGTCCACCTGGATTGCGGCGCCCACGGCCACCGGCGAGGCCGGCAGCGGCGCCATGGGCGCGGCGCAGCCCGCCAGCAGGAGGGCGAGCGCCGCGCCGGCCAGGCGCCTCACGCCGTGACCCTCCGGACTTCCTTGAAGGTCGAGCGGCTTCCCGAGCCGCCCTGCGGGCCCTGGGTGCTCGGCGGCGGCGCCAGCAGGTTGGCCGTCTTGCGCGTCACCCGCCGCACCTCCTCGTCGAACAGGTCGGCCAACTGCTCGACCATGGCGCCGGCCAACTGCTCGACGTCGACGATCGTCACCGCATTCTTGTAGTAGCGGGTCACGTCGTGGCCGATGCCGATGGCAATGAGCTGCACCGGGCTCTTGGTTTCGATCTCGCCGATCACCTCGCGCAGGTGGCGCTCCAGATAGTGGCCCGAGTTCACCGACAGCGTGGAGTCGTCCACCGGCGCGCCGTCCGAGATCACCAGCAGGATGCGCCGCGCCTCGGGCCGGCCGATCAGGCGCTGGTGCGCCCACATCAGCGCCTCGCCGTCGATGTTCTCCTTCAGCAAGCCCTCGCGCATCATCAGGCCGAGGTTGCGCCGCGCGCGCCGCCAGGGGGCGTCGGCCGCCTTGTAGACGATGTGGCGCAGGTCGTTCAGGCGGCCCGGCTGGGCGGGCTTGCCGGCCTTCAGCCAGTCCTCGCGCGAGGACCCGCCCTTCCAGGCGCGCGTGGTGAAGCCCAGGATCTCGGTCTTCACCCCGCAGCGCTCCAGCGTGCGCGCCAGGATGTCGGCGCAGACCGCCGCCACCATGATCGGCCGACCGCGCATGGAGCCCGAATTGTCGATCAGGATGGTGACGACCGTGTCGCGGAACTCGGTATCGTCCTCTTCCTTGAACGAGAGCGGGGCGGTCGGATCGATGATCACGCGGGTCAGGCGCGCGACGTCGAGGATGCCCTCTTCCAGGTCGAACGACCACGAACGGTTCTGCTGGGCCAGAAGCTTGCGCTGCAGCCGGTTGGCCAGGCGGGAGACGACGTTCGAGACGCTGGCCAACTGCTGGTCGAGGTAGGCGCGCAGGCGCGTCAGTTCCTCGGGGTCGCAGAGCTCTTCGGCCGCCACCACCTCGTCGTGGGCGGTGGTGAAGACCTTGTAGGTGACGGCCCGGTTGTCGCCGGATGGATCGGGACGCGCAGGCTGGTCGCCATCGCCCATGTCCGGCGGCTCGTCGGTGTCCTCGGCATCGGGGTCTTCCTCCGACTGCATCATCTGGCTGTCGGCGTCCTCGGCCTCGCGGGCCGTGGTCTCGTCGTCGTCCATGGCCGACTGCTGAGGCGACTGGCTCTCGCCTTCGCCGTCGTCCTGGTTGTCGCTTTCCTCGGGCTCGCCGTCCTCGCCGCCCTCGGTGTCCTCGTCCGGCTGTTCGGGCGCATCCGACAGGTCGTCGCCCATATGCAGGTCGCGGATGATGGCGCGGGCGATCCGGGCGAAGGCCTTCTGGTCGTTGAGCGAGCCTTCGAGCAGGTCCAGGTCCTTGCCGGCCTTGGCCTCGACATCGGCGCGGAACATGTCGACCAGCGCCCGGGCGTTCGCCGGCGGGGGCTCCCCCGTCAGCCGCTCGCGCACCATCAGGCTGACGATCTCGGCCAGCGGCGGGTTCGCCATGGCCTCGACCTCGTTGTAGGCCTTGCGGGCCCAGGCGTGGTTCATCACGGCCTTGAGGTTCTCGCGCACCCCGCCCATGGCGTTGGCGCCGATGGCCTCGATTCGCGCCTGCTCCAAGGCGTCGTAGATCGGCTGGCCGGCGCCGGAGTGCGGCCGTGTCCGGGAATGGGTCGCCGGATCGTGGTGGGCGACGCGCAGCGCCATCTGGTCGGCCAGGCCGCGGATGCGAGCCGCGTCCTCCGGCGTCAGGTCTCGCGGCGGGTGAGGCAGGACCGCCCGGTTGCCCGAAAGCTGCGGGCCCTCGCCGGAATAGACGATCTCGAGATCGGGCGTCTCGGCAAGCGAGCGGGCGGCGTGCGCCAGCGCGCGCTTGAAGGGCTCGAGGGGGCTTTCCGGGTTCTTCGCCATGTCAGCCGGTCATAGATCAGCGCTGACCCCAGGTGAAACAAGGAATCGTGTGCGCGGGAACGGTGAAGGTGCGGCGGCGTTTTCAGGGCCGAGTTTCGAACCTGAGGAGAGAACGATGCTCAAGTGGGCCCTGATCTTCGCGATCGTCGCCATCGTGGCTGCCGCCCTCGGCTTCGGCGGCATCGCCGGCGCCGCCGCCGGGATCGCCAAGCTGCTGTTCTTCGTCGCCGTGGTCGGCTTCCTGCTGTTCCTGGCGCTGGGCGTCTTCGCCGGCCGCAAG
Source organism: Phenylobacterium sp. (assembly GCF_024508875.1). GTDB lineage: Bacteria > Pseudomonadota > Alphaproteobacteria > Caulobacterales > Caulobacteraceae > Phenylobacterium. The sequence goes on along the minus strand of NZ_JANINU010000174.1, from coordinate 27,813 downwards.
CTGACCGGACGCTAACAGGTCGGCGGCGCGCCCGCGAGGGCGCGCCGCCTGGCCTTTACTTCTTCGCGGCGTAGGCCTTCGCCTGCCGGCCGACCACCTCGACCAGGTCGCCCATGGCGATGTTGGCGTCGATCAGGTGGAGACCCCAGTCCTGGGCGATCGCGCCGCCCGGACCGGTCACGTCCCCGGCGATGGTGTCGGTGCGCGGATCGGACGGGTCGACGTTCACGTGGGCTTCCAGATAGTTGAAGCCGTCCTTCGACACGCACTTGCCGCTGATGAGCCCTGGAACCGAGACGAAGGGCGTCTTGGGGTTGGGCTTGCCTTTCACCCATTCGGGCGGCGGGGCCGACGAGCTGGCGATGGCCATACCGTTGGCCAGATAGGCGTGAAGGTCGCTCTTGCCCAGCAGCGCCGCCGGATTGACGCACGCGGCCTCCATGTCGGCTTGAGCCACCTTGCCGAAGCGGGTGTTCGCCGGCGGCGGGAGGGTGTCGCGGAACGTCACGTAGCTGATGACGCAGCCGACCTGGTCGGCGGTCTTGCAGGTGGGGATCGACTTGAAAGCCCCCGTGTCGCCGCCTTTGGTGACCGGCAGGTTCGATCCCAGGATCAGCGCCGAGACGAGCTGCTTCTGCACCGGCTTGCCGTCGATCTCGGCGGGGATCAGCCGCTGGAGCAGGCCTGAGCCCTGCGAATGGCCGATCAGCACGACGCCGCGACCCTTGTTGTCGTTGGCCAGGTAGTGGTTCCAGGCGTCGACCACGTCGTTGTAGCCCACTTGCCGGACCGCGGGATCGGCGGCGCCTGCAATGGGCTTGCCCTCGACCAGGGCCCGCAGCGCCGTCAGCGTGAACTGGCGGTAGAGCGGCGCGTAGATGCGGCACTTCGAGCCGAAGCGGGCGAGCTGCTGCTTCACCACGTTCAGTTCCTCGGCGTTCGCCGTCATATCCGAGACCACGCCCGGATCGGTCGACACCGTCGGATAGACGTAGAAGCAGTCGATTGGCGCCTTCGGGTCGGCCTTCCAGGATTCCACCGTGGACGAGCCGTCGGCCTTGATGACCGTGGTCGTCAGGTCGATGGCGCAGGCGTCGTTCGCCTTGCCCGGCCGGCACAGCCAGGCGTCCGCCTTCGCGTAGTCGTTCTTGGGGTAGGCGGCCGCCGTGGATGCGGGCTGCGCCGTCGCGCTCCCCGCCGTCAGCCCCAATCCCAGCGCCATGGCGGCGATCGTCCGCACCCGCATTCCAGCCTCCCCAGGTAGCTTCTGTTTTTCGAAAAGTGCGTACGCTTATCGCCTGGGCGGGGGTCGCGGTCCAGCACCCTTCATGCGCTCGGCGATTCGGGCCTAAGTTCCCCCGCGGAATCTATTTGGGGGCAGGCGCATGGCGTCCGACAAACCGGCCGGCTGGCCGGCCAGGATCTGGGCCTTTGTGGGCGGCGGGTTGGTGGCGCTGGTGGGCGCGGCCGTCCTGCTGGGCGGCGGCTGGCTCGTTTTCCTGGATGGCTCGCCGTACTACCTGCTGGCCGGGGCCGCCATCGTCGGCGCGGGCGTGATGCTGGCCCGGCGCCACCCCGCCGCCGGCCTGCTGTACGCCGCCGTGCTGGCCGCCACGCTGATCTGGGGCCTGTGGGAGGCCGGATTCGAGTTCTGGCCCCTGTTGCCGCGCCTGTTCGCCCCCGCCGTCCTGGGGCTCTTCGTCCTGCTCGTGATCCCCTCGGCGCCCAAGGGCCCGCTGCGCGGCCAGTCGGGGCTCGCGGTGGCCGTGTTCTCGGTCGTCTGCATCGGCGTGCTGGGACTGGCCCTGCCGGCGACCTACACCTGGGGCCAAGCCGAGGCGCCGGCCCAGGTCACCGGCGCGGCCCCGCCCGCCGAGCCGGGCTCTGACTGGCGCTATTACGGCCGCGATCCGGGCGGCGCACGCTATGCGCCCGTAGATCAGATCAACCGCGAGAACGTCGACGAGCTGAAGGTCGCCTGGACCTTCCGCACCGGCGAGAAACCGAACCGCGGCAGCCAGGACCAGAACACGCCCATGCAGGTGGGCGACACCCTCTACGTCTGCACGCCCACCAACGTGGTCATCGCCCTCGACGCCGACAGCGGCAAGGAGAAGTGGCGCCACGACCCCAAGGTGAAGCCGGCGTACTGGAACCGCTGCCGCGGCGTGGGCTACTGGGACGGAAGCCAGCCCAAGGTGGCGGTCGCCGGCGTGCGCGCCGCCGCCGCTGCGCCGCCGGCCAAGGGTGCGGTCCAGGCCGCGAAGCCCGCGCCCCAGCCCGCCGCTCTCAAACCCGCCGCTCTCAAGCCCGCGACCGCGGCGCCGGTGGCGCAGGCGGCGGCCGCGCCGCTGTGCCGGCGCCGGGTCCTGTCGACCACCATCAACGCCCAGCTCTTCGCGCTGGACGCCGCCACCGGGCAGCGCTGCCCCGGTTTCGGCAAGGACGGCATGGTCGACCTGTCCACCGGCATCGGCCCGATCAAGCCCGGCTTCTACTTCCAGACCTCCACGCCGACGGTCATCGGCGACAAGGTTATCATCGGCGGCTGGGTCGCCGACAACCAGGAGCTCAGCGAGCCCTCGGGCGTCGTCCGCGCCTTCGACGTGGTCACCGGCGCGCTGATCTGGGCCTGGGACCTGGGCGATCCGTCGATCGACAAGCTGCCGCCGGAGGGCAGGACCTACACGCGCGGCACCCCCAACGTCTGGTCCACCCCCGCCTTCGATCCCGAGTTGGGCCTGATCTACCTGCCCATCGGCAACGCCACGCCAGACTACTGGGGCTCGCACCGCTCCATGGCGTCGGAGGCCTATTCATCGTCGGTGGTCGCGGTGGACGTGAACACCGGCAAGATGAAGTGGGCCTACCAGACGGTGCATCACGACCTCTGGGACTACGACGTCCCCAGCCAGCCGATGCTGATCGACTTCCCGACCAAGGCGGGCGCGGCGCCGGCGCTGATCCAGCTCACCAAGCGGGGCCAGATCTTCGTGCTCGACCGGCGTACGGGCGAGCCGCTGACCAAGGTGGTGGAGGTGCGCGTGCCGGGCGGGCCGCAGCCCGGCGAATGGGTCTTCCCGACCCAGCCCTATTCGGTTGAGATGCCCACCATCGGCGTCGAGCGCCTCGACGAGAAGATGATGTGGGGCGCCACGCCGCTGGATCAACTCTACTGCCGCATCCAGTTCCAGCGGCTGCGCTACGACGGCGACTTCACCCCGCCCGGCAGCTCCGAGAAGCCGTCCCTACAGTATCCCGGCAACGCGGGCGGCATGAACTGGGGCTCGGGCGCTTATGACGCCCGCCGCGGCCTGCTGATCGTCAGCGACGTACGGATGCCGCAGACGGTGGCGCTGAAGCCTTCGAACCGGCCCGAACTGGACGCCACGCGGATCAAGGCCGACCGGCCGCCGCAAAGCCTGAAGGCCGTGCCCTACAAGGCCGACAACAACTGGTTCCTGAGCCCGCTGTTCGCACCGTGCGTCCAGCCCCCGCACGGGATGCTGACGGCCATCGACCTGCGCACCCGCCAGATCGTCTGGCGGGTTCCGGCCGGCACGGCCGAGGCCCAGGCGCCGCTGGGCCTGAAGTCGCACCTGCCGATCCCGATCGGCACGTTCGGCATCGGCGGGCCGGTCACGACCGCGGGGGGCGTCACGTTCCGCGCGGCGACGACCGACGCCTATCTGCGCGCTTACGACAACGCCACCGGGAAGGTGCTGTGGGCGGCTCCGCTGCCCGTGCCGTCCTCGGCCACGCCGATGACCTACGTCTCGCCCAAGACCGGCAAGCAGTACGTCGTCGTCACCGCCGGCGGCGCGATGATGAGCCCCGAGAAGGGCGACTACGTCGTGGCCTACGCGCTGAAGTAGCGCGGCGCGCAGCGCCTCCCGGTCGGCTGCTCACTGCCATACGCAATCTTGTCCGCATTACGTTGCGCGGGGGAAGTATACACTTCGGGGTTGAGCAATCTAGAGTAAGTCATTGTCGCGCGCGGGTTGTGAATGTGGAGTTATGTGCGACAAAATATACCAAGATCGACTGTCGTTTCGGCTTTCTAAAGCAGTTGATAAACATCAAGGACGCTAGCCAGCGGGCGATGTTCAAGAGCGTCCGCTAATCCTGCGCTCTTTTCTTGGTTAATGACTTGCCGACGACTGGCGCCCTGGAAAGGGTGAACCGCTTGGTGGAGCCGGGCCCGACGCCCGCCGACCTTCACCGCCTCCCGCCCGCTTCGCCGCCTTCGCCCCCGCGCTCGCCCCGGGGCGGGCGGCGGCATGCGACGATCCCGGTCAAGTTCGCGCTCGCGTTCGTGGGGGCGGCCGCGTGGACGGCGCTCAGCGTCTGGCTGTCGCTGCCATGGCTCGGCGACGTCTCGCGACTGACCCATCCGGCCTTCGCGCTGATCGCGATCACGTTCATCGCCTATGTGCCCGGCTTCATGAACGCGTTCCTGTTCGTGACCCTGGCGCTGGACCGGCGGCCGGCGCGCATCCGCCCGGCGGCCTATCCCGACGTGAGCATCCTCATCGCCGCCTACAACGAGGCCAAGGGCATCGGCGACACGCTGAAGAGCCTGGCCGCGCAGGACTACGCCGGGCCGTTCGAGATCCTGGTGCTGAACGACGGCTCGACCGACGGGACGGCCGACGTGGCGCGCCGCGCGATCGCGGAACTCGCATTCCCGGCGAACGCGACCGTCCGGGTGCTGGACTATCCGGTGAACGCCGGCAAGGCGGCGGTGCTCAACCGCGGCCTGGCGGCGGCGCGCAGCGACCTGATCGTCACCATCGACGGTGACTGCTGGATCATGCCCGACGGCCTGACGCACCTGGTCGAGCGGCTGCTGTCCGACCCGCCCGAAACCCAGGCCGTCGCCGGCGCGGTCATGGTCCGTAACGCGCGCGACACCTTTCTGGCGAAGGCCCAGGAGTGGGACTACTTCCACGGCATCGCGGCCGTGAAGCGCATGCAGAGCATGTTCCACGGTACGCTGGTGGCGCAGGGCGCCTTTTCGATCTATCGCCGGGCCGCGCTGGAGGCGGTGGGCGGCTGGCCGGCCAGCGTGGGCGAGGATATCGTCGTCTCCTGGGCGCTGCTGCGCCGCGAGGGCCGGATCGGCTATGCCGAGGACGCCATCGCCTTCACCAACGTGCCGACGACGCTGAAGGCCTTCGCCCTGCAGCGCCGCCGCTGGGCGCGCGGGCTGATGGAAGCCTTCCGCGCGCACCCGACGCTGCTGTTCAAGCGCCACCTGCGCACGGTGTTCATCTGGTGGAACCTGTGTTTTCCGCCGATGGACCTCGTCTACACCTTCGTCTTCATCCCGGGCCTGATCCTCGCGCTCTTCGGCAAGTTCTACATGGTCGGGCCGGTGACCCTGGCGGTGCTGCCGCTGGCGGTGGTCTGGAACCTGTTCATCTTCCGCATCCAGCGGCGCACGTTCCACCGGGAGCACCTGAAGGTCCGCCGCAACCTGGGCGGCTTCCTCTTCTACGCCTTCGCCTACAACCTGCTGGTCCAGCCGGTCTGCGTGCTGGGCTACGTCTCGGAGCTGGCGGGCCTGCGTAAGACCTGGGGCGGCAAATGAGCCGGTTCGCCTGGGCCGCGGCCCTGTTCCTCGCCGCCGCGCCGGCGGCGCGGGCGGCCGAGGCGCCTGCGCCGACGCAGGCCGTCGGGGTGGACGTCTTCTCCTCGTCCGACGCGGACGACACCCGGGTCTCCAAGGTGGGCGTCAACCTCGACTGGCGCTACCTGGGTGAGGGCGAATACCAGGGCCTTCGCCTCGAACGCGCGATCTTCCGCCCACTCGGGCAGGCGGCGACCCGGGACATGCGGGTCTATTACCGGTTCGCGGGCGAGCTGGGTGACTGGCGCGCGAAGGGCCAGGCCGGGACCGACGGCGCGACCGTGCTGGGCGCGCTGAACCTGCAGAAGCCCGGCCGCCTGAACCCCGAACTGTTCCTCGAACGCGAGATCGTCGAGACGCCGCGGGGCGTGCGCGAGGGCGTCTACTACACCTTCGCCGGCGGGGCGTTCGACGTCCCCCTGGGCGAGCGGGACAACCTGACCTTCGTGGGCGCGGTCCAGGACTTCACCGGCCGGAACGTCCGTCTCCACGCCCGCGCCAACTACGTCCACGTCCTGCAGCCGGACTGGGGCCTCAGCGCCCAACTGCGCACCCGCTACTTCCACAGCACCGAGCCGCGGGAGTTCGACTATTTCTCGCCGCGGGATTTCACCCAGGTGCTGCCGACGCTCCAGATCCGCCGGCGGCAGGCGGGGTGGCGCTACGTGGTGGCGGCGGGCCTGGGCGCCCAGCGCCAGACCGGCGGCGGCTGGCATCAGGCGCGCTCGCTGTCGGCCCAGGTGATCACGCCGCCGGTCGGCAAGGTCTGGTCGCTGGACGCCGCGTTCGCCTACAGCAACACGCCTGTCGGCGCCGGCTACACCTACGACTATCGCCAACTGAACGTCAGCCTGCGCCGCCGCTTCTGAAGCGGGTCCGGCAACCCACGGCGGCCCGCCGCCGTTCGGCAAGGGGTCAGGAGGCCTCCATGCCGGAACACGCACCGCACGAGCCGCAATCGCCCAAGCCATCCCCTGATGACGAGGAGGTGCTGGATTCCGGTCAGGAAGAGGTCTTCTCGCGCGCGGAGGTCGAACTCGGCCGCATCGAGCATTCCACGGAAGCTGGGAAGGGCGAGCACGCGCCCCGCCCGGGCGGAAGCCGCTAGGCCACCCGCACCCGGGCGGTGCTTTCCGGCAGGTCCTGGCCGAAGGCGCGCTGGAAGAACTCGGCCACGGTGCCGCGCTCCAGCTCGTCGCACTTGTTCAGGAACGTCATCCGGAACGCCAGGCCGATGTCGCCGCCGAAGATCTCGGCGTTCTGCGCCCAGGTGATCACCGTCCGCGGGCTCATGACCGTCGAGATGTCGCCGTTCATGAAGGCGTTCCGGGTCATGTCGGCCACACGAACCATGGCGTTGATCGTCCGCTTGCCCTCGGCGGTGTTGTAGCTGGGCGCCTTGGCGAGGACGATGTCGGCCTCCACGTCGTGGGCCAGGTAATTCAGGGTGGTGACGATGGACCAGCGGTCCATCTGCGCCTGATTGATCTGCTGGGTGCCGTGGTAGAGGCCGGTGGTGTCGCCCAGGCCGATGGTGTTGGTCGTGGCGAACAGGCGGAACCAGGGGTTCGCGCGAATGACGCGGTTCTGGTCCAGCAGCGTGAGCTTGCCCGAGGCTTCCAGCACGCGCTGGATCACGAACATCACGTCCGGCCGGCCGGCGTCGTACTCGTCGAACACCAGGGCGATCGGGCGCTGCAGCGCCCACGGCAGCATGCCCTCGCGGAACTCGGTGACCTGCTTGCCTTCCTTCAGGACGATGGCGTCCTTGCCGACCAGGTCGATCCGGCTGATGTGGCTGTCCAGGTTCACCCGGATCATCGGCCAGTTGATGCGGGCCGCGACTTGCTCGATGTGGGTCGACTTGCCGGTGCCGTGATAGCCCTGGACCATCACGCGCCGGTCGTGCGCGAAGCCGGCAATGATCGCCCGGGTGGTCTCCGGATCGAACTTGTAGGCTGGATCGATGTCGGGCACGTGCGGGTCGCGTTCGCTGAACGCGGGGACCGTGCCGTCCAGGTCGATGCCGAAAGTCTCGCGAACGCTGACCTCCGTATCGGGCTTCAGCGTGATGAGCTTGTCTTCGGTGGTGTCGAAAGCGGCCATGACGCGGTTCGATTACAGGCTTGCCGTCGCGTACGCAAACAGGTGTTTTGTTGGACAGGGCCGCCAGCGAAGAAGTGGCGCCCATAGCCCGCGCGCGGGGAGGAGGATGCCATGGCCGACGGCGCGACCGGAGCGGCGATCCAGGTGCGGCCCCAGCCCTCGGGCTTCGGCGCGGAGGTCACGGGCCTCGACCTCTCGAAGCCGCTGGATGCGGGGACCCTGGCGCAGGTGAAGGACGCCTGGGCGCGGCACGCGGTCCTGGCCTTCCCCGATCAGCCGCTGACCCTCGACGAGCTGGAAGCCTTCACCCTGCAGATTGGCCCGTTCGGCGACGATCCCTACGTCGCGCCGATGGCGGGCCACCCGAACGTGCTGGAGGTGCGCCGCGAGCCCGACGAGAAGACCACCCCGTTCGGCGGCAACTGGCACTCGGACTGGAGCTTCCAGGAACGCCCGCCCGCGGCGACCATCCTGCGTTCCGAGATCGTGCCCCCGGTGGGCGGCGACACCCTCTACGCCGACGGCGCGGCGGCCTACGACGCGCTGCCCGACGAGATGAAGGCGCGGCTGGCGCCCCTGCGCGCCGTCCATTCGGCGACCCGCGCCTATGGGCCGAAGAGCGGCTACGCCCGCGAACTGGAGGTCCGCTCGATGCCCATCATCGTCAGCCCCGACGCCGACAAGACCTGGGCCCATCCCCTGGTCCGCACCCACCCGGTGAGCGGCCGCAAGGCGCTCTTCATCTCGCCGGTCTACACGGTGGGGATCGAGGGGATGACGCCGGACGAGGCGGACCCGCTGCTGCGCGACCTCTACGCCCACATGACCCAGGAGCGGTTCGTCTACCGCCACGTCTGGAAGGCCGGGATGCTGGTGATGTGGGACAACCGCTGCACGATGCACAATGCGCTGGGCGGCTACGACGGCCACCGCCGGGTCATGCACCGGACGACGGTGGCGGGAGAGGTCCCGGTCTAGGCGTCAGTCCAGGGCGTCGGGCGCCGGGCGCAGGAAGATCAGGCCGGCGAGGCTAAGGACGCCGGCTGCGACGAGGTAGTAGCCGACCGGGGTCAGTCCGCCTTTGTCCGCCAGCGCCTGGGCGGCGACGGGCGCGAGGCCGCCGCCGATGATGCCGCCCACGTTGAAAGCCATCGATGCGCCAGTGTAGCGCACCCGCGGCGGGAACAGGCTGGGCAGGAAGGCGCCAAGGGGGCCGTAGACGAAGCCCATGGCCAGTAGCGCCAGCGACAGCCACGCCCAGATCAGGGGCAGGGAGCCGGCGCCCATCATCGCGCCCATCGCGAGCCCCACCAGCACGGTCGCCCCGCAGCCGGCGATCAGCACGCGGCGCGGACTGCTCGCGTCCGACCAGTAGCCGGCGGCGACGATGCCGGCCGCCAGGAACAGGATCGCGCCCAGCTGGACGGCGAGGAAGGTCTCGCGGGTGTAGCCCAGCTTCGCGGTGCCGTGGCCCAGCGCGAAAGCGGTGGAGATGTAGAAGAGCGCGAAGCAGGCGACGACGGCGAAGGTGCCGCCCAGCACGGCGCCCAGATGGCGCTTCACCACCTCGGCCATGGGCACGTGGCTGGCCTCGGCCTCGGCGAGGGCCTTGGCGAAGGCGGGCGTCTCGCCGATCCGCAGGCGGATCCACAGGCCCAGGCCCACCAGGATCGCGCTGGCCAGGAACGGCAGGCGCCAGCCCCAGGCCAGGAAATCCTCGGCCGGCATGGCGACGCCCAGGACCAGGAACAGGCCGTTGGCGGCGATGAAGCCCACCGGGGCGCCGAGCTGCGGGAACATGCCGAACCGCGCGCGCCAGCCGGGCGGGGCGTTCTCCACCGCCAGCAGGGCCGCGCCACCCCACTCGCCGCCCAGGCCGAAGCCCTGGCCGAAGCGCAGTAGGCACAGCAGCGCCGGCGCGACCCAGCCGGCCATCGCATAGGTCGGCAGGAAGGCGATGAGCAGCGTCGAGCCGCCCATCAGCATCAGCGAGGCGACCAGCGTCGACTTGCGCCCGATCCGGTCGCCGAAGTGCCCGAAGAAGGCTGCGCCCACCGGCCGGGCAAAGAAGGCCACCGCGAAGGTGGCGTAGCTCTGCAGGAGCTGGGCGCTCTCGGACGACTTGGGGAAGAACAGGTGCGGGAACACCAGGGAGGCGGCGGTCGCATAGATGTAGAAGTCGTAGAACTCGACCGCCGTGCCCACGAGGCTGGCCGCCAGCACGCGGCGGTTCGAGGCGCCGCCGGCGCCGGCTTGGGTGGTGGTGGTCACGCGGAACTCCCCTCGTTGCGCACGGCTTCGCGCCCAAGGAGCCGGCGGTCAAGCCGCATGGCCTTTTCCGTGGTTTGCCACTACCTCAGCGGCATGAGCGCCCAGATCGATCCGTTCTACGCCATCTCCATCAGCGGCTTGGCCCAGAAGCTGAAGGCCGAGGGACGCTCCATCATCCACATGGAGTTCGGCCAGCCGTCGACCGGCGCGCCCAAGGCCGCCATCGAGGCCGCTCATGGCGTCCTGGACCGCGAGGCGATGGGCTATTGGGAGAGCGCGCCGCTCAAGGCCCGCATCTGCCGGCACTATGCCGACACCTATGGCGTCGAGGTCGAGCCTGGCCAGATCACGCTCACCTGCGGCGCCTCGCCGGCGCTGGTGCTGGCGCTGTCGGCCACGTTCAAGCCGGGCGACGTGATCGCGATGGCGCGGCCGGGCTATGTCGCCTACCGCAACAACGTCAAAGCCCTGCACATGGTCCCGCTGGAGATCGCCTGCGGGCCCGAGACCCGCTTCCAGCTTACCGCCGACCTGCTGGCGAAGATCGAGCCGGCGCCGGCGGGCGTCATCCTGGCCAGCCCGGCGAACCCCACCGGCACCGTCATTCCCGGCCCGGAGCTGGAGGCCATCGCCAAGGTCTGTCGCGAGCGCGGCATCCGCATCGTCTCGGACGAGATCTACCACGGCCTCAGCTATGCCGAGCCGACGCACTCGATGCTGGAGTTCGAGCCCACGGCGATCGTCGTGAACAGCTTCTCCAAGTACTTCAGCATGGCCGGCTGGCGCCTGGGCTGGCTGATCGTGCCCAAGGCCGAGGCTTCGCGCGCCGTGGCTTACATGGGCGCGCTGTTCCTCACCGCGCCGTCGCTGGCGCAGCACGCGGGGCTGGTGGCCATGGACTGCCGTGACGAGCTGGAGGGCCACGTGGCCACCTATCGGCGCAACCGCGAACTGCTGCTGGAGGCCCTGCCGGCCCTGGGCCTGGAGAAGATCGCTCCGCCCGATGGCGCCTTCTACATCTGGGCCGACGTGGGCCAGCTCACCGACGACAGCCTGTCGTTCTGCAAGCAGCTCCTCAAGGACACCGGTGTCGCTACCGCGCCCGGCATCGACTTCGATCCCGTCGAAGGCAGGCGCTTCATCCGCATGAGTTTCGCCGTCTCGACGCCGGAGATCGAGGAAGCCATCCGGCGCCTCGTGCCGTGGTTCGCCGCCGCGCGGGAGCGGGCGGCGGCTTAAGGCTCGCGGTAGACCCGCCCCTCCTTCATCACGAACCGCACGTCCTTCAGCGCCGCGATGTCCCGGGTCGGATCGCCCGTGACAGCCACCAGGTCCGCAAGCTGCCCCGGCGCCACGCGGCCCAGCCGGTCGTCCAGTTTCAGCAGCTTCGCATTCGTCGCCGTCGCCGTCGTCAGAGCCTCGACCGGCGTCATCCCGGCCCGGGTCATCCAGTCCAGCTCGCGCCAGCTCTGCCCGTGCGCGAACACGCCCACGTCGCTGCCCGCGCCCACCGTGACGCCCAGCTTCAGCGCCAGCCTCACGGTCTCCGCAGCCTGGGCCATGGCGGGAGAGGGCGGTCCGCCGGGCTTGTAGCGGCCGCCGTACTCCGAGGTCGCGGCGACGGCCTCCAGCGTCGGGACCAGCGCCGTCCCCCTGGCCTTCATCAGCCTCAGCGTCGCCTCGGACGCCTCGTAGCCGTGCTCGACGGTGTCGACGCCGGCGGCGACGGCGCGGCGGATACCCTCGTCGCCCGCGGCATGGGCCGCCACCGGCCGGCCGAGGTCGTGGGCGGTGCGCACCAGGACGGCCAACTCCTCCTCGGTGAAGGCGGGGCGCACGGACGCGTCCGGGCCGATGCGGTAGTCGGCGTAGACCTTGATCCAGTCGGCCCCCAGCGCGGCCTGCTCGCGCACCGCGGCGATGATCTCGTCCGCGCCGGAGACTTCCTGCGCGCCTTGCGGCAGGTCCATGTCGGAGCGGAAGCCCTTGCGCGGGCCGTAGGCGCCCTTCGCCACGATGGCGCGCGTCGTCACCAGCAGGCGGGGGCCGGCGATGGTCCCGTCGGCGATGGCCTTCTTCAGCGAGACGTCGGCGTCGCCCGCGCCCTCCGTGCCCAGTTCGCGCTCGGTGGTGAAGCCCGACATCAGCGTGCGCTCGGCGTCCCGGCCGGCGCGCAGCACGCGGTAGAACGGCGCCTCTTTCAGCACCTGATCGTCCCAGCTCGCCTCGTTGTAGGGATGGAGCAGCAGGTGCGAGTGCATCTCGATCAGCCCCGGGATCAGCGTCGTTCCGGGCAACGCCACCACCTGTGCGCCCTCGGCGGAGACTTGGGCCTTGGGACCAACGGCGGCGATCCTCTGTCCTTCCACCAGCACGACCCAGCCCGCCTGCGGCGCGGCCTGGCCGGCGGTCCAGACGGCGTCGGGCTGCAGGAGGGTGCGGGGCGCGGACTCGGCTGCCGCTGCGCTCGCCAGCGCGAACCCGAGCGCGGCCAGAGTTCCTAAAAGTTCCTTATTCAACGGATTGGACTCTCAAAAAGGGAGTGATAGGGAATATTGGGGCGTATCGGAGGCGGATGTGTCGGAAGAGGTCTACACGGTCGAACAGTTCGCCGAGCGGCTGAAGCTGCATCCCAAGACGGTGCTCCGATTCATCCGCGAGGGGCGCCTGCGCGCGGTGAAGGTAGGCAAGTCGTATCGCATCCTGCGCAGCGAGCTGGAGGCGATGACGGGCGTCGTTCGTTCGCGCGGGCCCGCCGCGGCGGCGCGGGTGACCAGCATCGTCGACCTGCCGGGCGTCGATCCCGAACTGGCCCGGCGCCTGGCCCGGCAGGTTCCCGCCGTACGCACTGCCCAGGAAGCCCATCCCGACCCCATGAGCCTGGACGTCGCCTACGACCCCGCGCGGCGGGCCCTGAAGATCGTGATCGTGGGCTCGATCGAGGACACCGCGGTGATGCTGAAGATGGTCCAGGTGATGGCGGGAGGCGCAGGATGATCGTCGAGACCTTCGGCGGCGTCCGGGTCGGCGTGTGCCCGGCCGAGGGGCCGAAGCTGGACGGCGAACGCGCCGCCGCCGACATTGTCGGCGACCTGTTCGGCGCGGGCGCGCGGGTCGTGGCGATCCCCGTCGAGCGCCTCGGCGAGGGGTTCCTGACCCTGCGCACCCGGATCGCCGGCGAGGTGGTCCAGAAGTTCGTGAACTACGGCTTCCGGGTCGCCTTCGTCGGGGACATCTCCGAGGCGGTCGCCGCCAGCGACGCCCTGCGCGACTTCGTGCGCGAGTCGAACCGTGGCCAGCACGTCTGGTTCGTGGCCGACATGGCCGAGCTGGCCGCGAAGCTGGCTTGACCTTCCGGGCGTCGGCGTCGTCTTTCGCGCACGTCACCCAGGAGATCGCCATGCAGACCCGCAAGCTCGGCCCGTTCGACGTTTCCGCCATCGGCCTCGGCTGTATGAGCCTCTCGCGCGCCTACGGCTCGCCCCCGCCGCGCGAGCAGGCGGAGGAAGTGCTGCTGGGCGCGCTGGACGCCGGCTACACCTTCTTCGACACCGCCGCGGTCTATGGCCTGGGACACAACGAGACCCTGGTCGGCGAGGTGCTGAAGCCGCATCGCAGCAAGTTCACGCTGGCCTCGAAATGCGGGATCACCGACGCCACCGGCACGCAGCGCGGCATCGACGGGCGGCCCGAGACGCTGAAGGCCCTGTGCGACGTCAGCCTGAAGCGCCTGCAGACCGATGTCATCGATCTCTACTACCTGCACCGCTGGGACAAGAAGGTGCCCATCGAGGAGAGCGTCGGCGCCCTGGCCGACCTGGTGAAGGCCGGCAAGATCCGTACGATCGGCCTGTCCGAAGTCTCGTCCGACACGCTGCGGCGCGCCCATGCCACGCACCCGATCACCGCGCTGCAGACCGAATACTCGCCCTGGACCCGCAATCCGGAGCTGGGCGTGCTGGACACGTGCCGCGAGCTGGGCGTCGCGTTCGTGGCCTTCTCGCCCGTGGGCCGCGGCTTCCTGGCGGGCGGCTCGCCCGACCCGTCGCAGTTCGAGGAGGGGGACATCCGCCAGGCCATGCCGCGTTTCCTGGGCGACGACTACCAGGCGAACCTGAAGCTGCTGGAGGCCTTCAAGGCGATCGCCGCGGACGCGGGCTGCACCCCGGCCCAGCTCTGCCTGGCCTGGCTGCTGGCGAAGGACCCGATCATCATCCCGATCCCCGGCACCTCGAAGCCGGCCCACATGCGCGAGGACGCGGCGGCGGCGGCTGTGGTCCTGTCGCCGGAGATCGTCGCCCGGGTGGACGCGACGGTGAACGGCGCCACGGTCTCCGGCTCCCGCTACTCGGCGGCCCTCCAGGCGTCGGTCGACACCGAACGGATGCCGTCGGAGGCCTAAGGGGTCGAGGAGCAACCGCAGAAGGCGCGGGAGCCTGCGAAAGGCCCGATCGGGGGGAGCCTTCCACGCTGCCCGCGCCTCCTGCGGTTTCGAGGACGCCGGGGCGCGCCTCGGTCGGGTGGCCCGTCAGGCCGCGAGACGGCGGCGGCGCAGCATGGCGCCGGCCCCACCGAAGCCCACGATCAGCAGGCTCCAGGTGGCGGGTTCGGGGACGCCGCCGACCGGGGTTTCGGGCAGGCTGAACAGGTTCTCGCTGAACTGGATGTAGGCGCCTTCGGGAATGTCGAAGCCCTCGGCGAAGGCGATGGTCGGATCGGCCCAGGCGTCGAAGCTGCTGTTCGGATTGCCAACCCGACCGTTGGCGGTGAGCTGGATCGTGTAGATCCGGTTGGCGATTCCGATCAGGTCGGTCTTGCCGCCGCCGTTCGGCTGCTGGATCCCGGCGCATGCGGTGATCGCCTTGCAGGAGCGCGCGTAGGCCAGCGACCTCGACTGCTCGGCGCCGAACAGGTCGACAGAGGCCTCTCCGAAGTAGGAGCCGGCGCCGCCGACCTGGGCCGCGGCGTCTATCGTCAGGTGGACGTCGGCCTGCACCGGGCTGATCACCGCGAAGTAGTAGCGGATCATGGCGTCGGCGATTTCGCCGTACCCGTCGGCCGTGGTCGAGCCCCACACGTGGGCCTTGAGGATGCCGTCGGCGATCGTCTCGGAACCGACCGTACCGTAGGTGTCGGAATGGACCACCTTCGAGGCGGCGATCCCGCCATAGCTGTCGTACCCGTTGCCGCCGCTGAACTTGGCGGCAGGGATGATGACCCCGGCGTTGGCCGAACCGGCCGCCAGGAGGGCGCCGGCGAGCGCGAGCGCCGGCAGACTACGCATGAACATGACTGGATACCCCCAAACCAAAACGGCCGGCATAGAGCTGCGGGGGAGGCGGTGCGGGAAGGCGCGGCGGCGTGCACCACGATGCACGCCGGGGCGCATCAGCCGGTTCGGGCGGGCTCTCGGTAGGCCGGGCCGCGGGCCAGCGAGCGGATCAGCGGCATCTGCAGCAGCCAGTCGCCGCCGCGCGCGAGCTCCGCCGGGCCGATGTCGCGCACCAGATGCGCCTGCAGCTCCGGCGGGATGGAGCCTTCGGGGGCGAGAGGGTCGCGCGCCGCGAACTCCAGGAAGCGGGCGTCGTCGGCCTCGCGGTCGCCCGACAGGTCCTCGATCCGCTCGAACATCATGACGAACGCGGTGGGCGTGCGCCCCACGTCGAGCGCCGAGCCCATGGCCAGGCCGTCCAGCACCTCGGCCTTGGGCGCGGCCACCCCGTTGAAGATGCCGAACACCATGGCTCCGCTGGTGACGTCGGCGGCGATGCAGACCAGCTGGTTGTGCAACGGCATCATCCAGCCCTCGCAGAACGTCCCGCCCGTGCCCATGCGCAGTTGCAGGAGGCCGGTGGTCTCATCGCGGCGGATCATGCCGTAGTCGTGGAGGAAGCGGCCGGGGTTCAGCACATAAGGGCGCGTCGAGCGGAAGAAGCCCTCGTAGGCCGCGCCGCGCAGGGCCGAGGTGGCGACCAACTGGTCCAGGATCGGCAGGGGCAGGCCGGGTAGGCCTTCCGGATCGGGCGGCGCCACCGCCGTCGGATCGGCGCCCAGGCGCGCGGCGAGGTCGGGCAGGGCACGGTCCCAGTCCAGCAGTGTGAAGCCGGGCGCGCGCTCGGCGACCAGGGTGGTGAGCCGCGCCAGGTTGTGGCCGGACGGGGTGACCGTCCCGTTGGCCCAGCGGCCGACGATGGACTTGTCCACGCAGAGGTCCGCCGCCAGCCGTCCGCGGCTGAGGTTGAGGACTTTGAGGGCAAGCGTGAACTTGTCGCTGAACTCCGACATGGCGCGAACCTGCCCGAAGGGCGGCGGCGCGCCATCCCCTCGCCGGGGGAGATCCGGCAAGTTTCAAGCGCAGAGCGTGCTGACGATCTCTTCCCGGCTGCCGACGCCCAGTTTCTGGCCAAGGTTGCGGACGTGGGTCACGACGGTGCTGGCGCCCATGCCCAGCCGCTCGCCGATCTGGGGGTAGGAAAGGCCGGTGGGGAGCATGCGGGCCACGTCCTGTTCGCGGGGCGTCAGGCTGCGATAGACGGGCGAGCGCAGCATCTTAACGCCCACCGGCAGCCGCTTCTCGATCTGGATCGCGATGCTGCGGGGTCCGCCATCGGCGTGGGGATCGAGGGCGTAGGCGCGGACCACGAAGCGGCCGTAGGCGGTCACCGCGTCGAGCCGGGCCGGCGGCGCGCCGATGCCCGACAGCGCCTTCTCGACCCGGTCGGCGAGGTCCCGGAGCAGGGGCCGGGCCCAGTCGTAGACATGGTCGCTCAGCAGGTTCAGGTCCGCTGGCACCCCGGCCGCGCCGTGCAGCAGACGCCAGGCGCCGGGGCTGGCGTGGCGCACGCGGCCTTCGAGGTCGGTTACGAGGATGGCCGCCTCGTCCTCCAAGTCGGTCTCGGGCCAGCGCTCCAGGTCGCCGGCGCGCCCAACCGCCTGGACGATATAGGGCCGCACCAGGCGCAGCAGCCGCATCTCGGCGTCGCTGAAGTCCTTCGCGTCCGGCGGCCGGCCGATGCCGAGGTTGCCGATGGGCCGGGCCCCGTCGCGAAGCGCGACGCCGGCGATCCAGTGGTGGCGGCCGACGCGGTAGACCTCGTCGTAGATCTCGGTCTCGCCGAACTCGGGGGTGAAGTCGCTGACCCGGATCACCCCCAGCGCGGGGTTGCGCTGCATCTCGAGCTGGCGGGGATAGAACCGGCCCTCCTCGCTGTTGAACCAGCGCTCGGCGTAGCGGGTGATCAGCTCGGGCCCCTGGTCGACGGTGACGTAGGCGTCGACCGGCTGGTGCGTCTCGTCCAGCCAGAGCATCGCCGCGGTTTCGAACGGCGCGATCTCGCCCAGCACGCCGACCAGCTCGCCGAACGCCAGGCGGTCGGGGAGACCCATGGCGGCCAGCCGCTGCACCGTAGCCATGGCGCGTCGCGCGCGTTGCGGCATCCCCGGACCCTAAGCTCCCTAGATGCGGCGCTCCAGGCCCGCCCAGAACGGCTCGCGCAACTTCCGCTTGAAGATCTTGCCCGAGTCTTCCCGCGGGAGTTCGGCGGCCAAGTCCACACGGCGAGGCATCTTGTAACCCGCGATATGCGCGCGGAGGTAGTCCTTGACCGAGGCTTCGGTGAGCTGGGCGCCCTCGCTGGGCTGGACGACCGCATAGACGGCCTCGCCGAACTCGTCGTCGGGGATGCCGAAGACGGCGCAGTCCGCCACGCCCGGCGTCTTCAGCAGCTCGGCCTCGATCTCGGCCGGATAGATGTTCACCCCGCCGGAGATGATCATGTCCTTGGCGCGGTCGCAGAGGTAGAGGAAGCCGTCCTTGTCGAAGTAGCCGATGTCGCCCGGCGCGATCAGGCCGGCCTTCTCGCTGTCCCGCCGCTTCTGGTCGTCGCCGTGGTAGGTGAAGTCGGCCATGGCGCGGGTGCGGGCGACCACCTCGCCGACCTCGCCGGGCGGCAGCGTGTTGCCCTCGGGGTCGATCACCCGCACGTCGGTCTCGGGCCAGGGCTTGCCCACCGTCCCGGGATGCGAGAGCCAGTCCTGCGACGTGCAGAACGTCACCGCCGAGACCTCGGTCGAGCCGTAGTACTCATTGATGACCGGCCCCCACCAATCGATCATCGCCCGCTTGATCGGCGGCGGGCAGGGCGCCGCGGCGTGGACCACGAACTTCAGCGACGACAGGTCGTACTTCGCCTTCACCGCCTCGGGCAGCTTCAGCAGCCGGTGGAACATGATCGGCACCATATGCAGGTGCGTGACCCGGTGTTCCTGGATCAGCGCCAGCAACTCCTCGGGATCGAAGCGCGGCTCCAGGATCACGGTCGCGCCCAGTCGCGCCGCGGTCAGGCCGTAGGCGTTGGGCGCGGAGTGGTACATCGGGCCGGTGATCACGGTGACGATCTCGTCCGGCGGCCCATAGCCCATGAAGCCGAAGGCGCGCCCGACGATCATCGCCGTAGCCATGGCCTGCTCGGCGGTGGGCGGCGCGCGGCGAACGCCCTTCGGGCGACCGGTGGTCCCCGAGGTGTAGATGATCGTGCCGGGCGCCTCGGCGCCGCTTGGCGGCAGCGGCTCGAACCCCTCCAGCCAGCCCGACCAGTCGATCATCCCGGGCGGCACGGGCGCGGCGTCGATCCCGTAGGCCTGGGCGATCTCGGGCGGGGTGGCCACCACCAGCACCGGCACGCCCGGCGGCAGCACGTCGCGGATGGGCGCGATCAGGTCGGCGTGGATCACGATCGCCTTCGCGCCCGAGTTCTCGAACAGGTAGGCCGCCTCGTCGGCCGTGTAGTGCCAGTTCACGGGCGTCGGATAGGCCCCCACGAGCCCCGCGGCGAAGCTGGCCTCGAAGAACGGCAGGTCGTTGCGCAGGTACAGCGCGACCAGGTCGCCCTTGCCGATGCCAAGGCTGGCAAGGCCGGCGGCCGCCCGCGCGGCGCGGTCCTGCAAGGCGGCCGGTTCCAGGCGCCGCGCGCCGCTGATCAGGTCTCCCATGGCGTCCTCCTACCGGAGCGGTTGCGGGAACTTCGGCAGGCTGTCGAAGTCCTCGGGCACATGTTCCAGGATCACGCGGGCCTTGGTCTCGGCGGCGATCTTCTCCACCAGGGCCATGCTCGCCAGCGTCTGCTCGCGGTTTGTGTTGAAGCGGGGCACGCGCCGCGCCGCGCGGCTGTCGGCGATGTGCCACATGTCGCCCGTCAGCAGCACCGGACCGCTCTTCAGGCGCACCAGCAGAACGGTATGGCCCGGCGTGTGGCCCGGGGCCTGGATGACGGTGACGGACTTGTCGCCGAAGATGTCGTAGGTGGCGTCGCCCTCGATCAGCGTCGTCTTGGCGTTCTCCAGCGCCGAGTAGGCGGCGAACTGCGCGCCGCCGCTGCGCGCCGCTGGCCGGAAGGCGTACGCCCGCTCGTCGGCGTCGACGATCCAGGTCGAGCCCGCGAACAGGCCGGCGTTGCCGATGTGGTCGAAATGGCTGTGCGAGATCGACAGGTATTCGATGTCGGCCGGCGTTAGGTCCAACTGCTTCAACTGGTCGGTCAGCTTGTGGGCGACCACGATCCCGCCCGGCGCAGTGTGGTTCGGCATGTCGAAGATCGCTTCGGGCACGCCGGTGTCCCAGATCAGGTCGCCCTTCGGATGGCGGATCAGGTAGCAGGGAACGACCATCGACGCCTTGCGATCCTTGTAGGCGCCGTCGTCGGCATAGCCGTTGGCGTCCTCCATGGTGAGCCGCCCGCAGTCCAGCGCATAGAGCTCCAGGCTCTTCGGCGGAGCCTTGGCGGCCTGGGCCGCGCCGGCCGCAAGGGTCAGCGCCGCCATGGCGGCGCCCAGCAGGCGAAGCTTCATCGGTTTCCTCGGGGTCGCATTCTCGTTGGACCGAGCGTGGCCTGGACGCGCCGCGGAGTCACGTCGTTCGATTGAGATTGACGGAACGTGTCGGCCCATATTGTATGAGTGTATGCATACACGGGAGCAATTGCTGGCTGGCATGCGGATCGAGGACAACGGCGTCCCGATCTATGTCCAGCTTCGCGACCAGTTCCTGCGGGCGATCGGCGCCCGTCACCTCGCGCCCGGCGACCAGATGCCGACGATGCGTCAGGTGGCGGTGGCCTTCCGCATCGACCTCAACACCGTCCGCCACGCCTACGACGAGCTGGAGCGCGCCGGCGCCCTGGTGCTGATCCGCGGCCGAGGCAGTTTCGTCGCCGAGGCGCCCGCCGGCCTCGAAGGCCCCGATCACGACGCGGAGGCCGAGCGGCTCGCCCGCCAGGTCCTCGCCACCGCCGCCGCCGCCGGGGTCGATCCCCGGCTGCTGGCCGAGAAGATCACGGCGCTCGCCGCCGCGAAGGAGGAAGTCCGATGATGAACGCCGCCAGTCCGAACCTTCGGATCGATCCGTTCGGCATGCCCAAGCTCCAATCCGTCAATCCGCTGGCGATGGTCCTTTCCGCCCTCGTCGTCACAAGCGGCGGGTTGCTGGCCGCCCTGGGCGAAGGCGATGGCGCGAAGTGGGCCGGCGCGGCGCTGATCCTGGTCGGCGCACTGATCCCGCTGACCCTCAAGATGGCCAACCAGTGGGAGCGGGCGATCGTCCTGCGCTTGGGGCGGCTGGACAAGGTGGCCGGGCCGGGCCTCTTCCTGGTCATCCCGGTGATCGACCAGGTCGCCTACTGGATCGACCAGCGGATCCAGACGACCGAGTTCAACGCCCAGCAGGCGCTGTCGAAGGACACGGTGCCGGTCAACATCGACGCGGTGATCTTCTGGCAGGTGCATGACACCGAGCGCGCGGCGCTGGAGATCCAGGACTACCGCCGCGCCATCTCGCAAGTCTCCGAGACCTCCCTGCGCGAGATGGTGGGCTCGTCGATGCTCTCGACCCTACTGGCCGAGCGCAAGGCGGGCGACGAGATGCTGCGCGAGGTGATCGGGCGCAAGATCGCCGACTGGGGCATCTCGGTGATCTCGGTCGAGATCCGCGACATCGGCGTGCCGGCTGGCCTGCAGGACGCCATGAGCCGCCAGGCCCAGGCCGAGCGCGAGCGGCTGGCGCGGATCGCCCTGGGCCAGGCCGAGCAGGAAGTGGCGGTGAAGTTCGTCGAGGCCGCCGAGATCTACGGCCGCTCGCCGGCCGCGCTGCAACTCCGCGCCATGAACATCATCTACGAGACCACCAAGGAGGGCGGGGCCACCATCCTGCTGCCGACGGCGATGGTGGACGCCATGAACCCCGGCGGGGTCCTGGGCCTGACCCAGGCAGCGCTGGCCGCCCAGCAACCCAAGGCCTGAGGAGGCGGGGATGATGGCGATCGTGGTGCGGTGGGCCGCGGGCTTCGCGTTCGCCGCCCTGGCTGTGGGACTGCTGCTGGCCGACGCAGCGCACGCGCAATCGGCGGCGGGGACCTGGCATGGGACCCTGGCGATGCGGACCGGGCCCCTTCGCCTATCTGTGAAGCTCGCCCCGGCGGCGGGCGGCCTGGAGGGCGCGGTGCTCAGTCCCGAGCAGTCCGCCGAGTACCGGCCGCTGGACGAGGTGAAGCAGTCGGGCGCCCATCTGTCCTTCAGCTACCCGCCCACGCGCGGCCGGTTCGACGGGGAGTGGGACGCGGCCCGCGGCGCATGGGTCGGCAACTGGACGACGCCGGTGGGGGACATCCCGCTGGTCCTGGAGAAGGGCGACATCCCCAAGGGGCCAGTGGTCGCTGGGCTCGACGGCGACTGGGAGGGCGCGCTCACGCTGGCCCAGGCCCGCCTGCGCCTGGTGCTGCGCGTGAAGACCGGTCCCTACGGCACCGTGGCCTTGCTGGATTCCCCGGACCAGCTCGCCATGGGAATGCCGCTCACCAGCCTGACGCGGGACGGCGACAAGGTGGCGTTCGCCTACGTCCAGATACATGCGCGGTTCGACGGCGTCCTGTCGTCCGACGGCCAGTCGATCGTAGGCGAGTTCCTCCAGGGCAAGCCGTTGCCCCTGACCCTGACGAAGCGGACGACGGCGCGCGTGGTCCGCCGGCCGCAGACCCCTGCGAAGCCGTACCCCTATCGCGAGGAGGAGGTCGCCTTCGACAGCGCGCCCGGCGTGCGGCTCGCCGGCACGCTGACCCTGCCGGCCGGGCCGGGGCCGTTTCCGGCGGCCGTGCTGATTACGGGCTCAGGCGCCCAGGACCGCGACGAGACCATCCTGGGTCACAAGCCGTTCCTGGTGCTGGCCGACGATCTCACTCGCCGCGGGGTCGCGGTCCTTCGCTACGACGACCGGGGTTTCGCGCGGTCCACCGGGGACTTCGCCAAGGCGACCACCGAGGATTTCGCCGTCGACGCCGCTGCGGCTGCCGCCTTCCTGCGCGGGCGATCCGACATCGATCCGAAGCGGGTCGGCCTGATCGGGCATAGCGAGGGCGGCATCGTCGCGCCGATGGTTGCGGCGAAGGAGCCAAAGACGGCGTTCGTCGTCCTGATGGCCGGCGTGGGCGCGCCCGCCGAGGCGGCCATGGCCGCCCAGCGGGCGGCGCTGACGCCCTACTTCGGCGGCTCGCCGGAACGCGCCCGGCAGAACGAGCTGCTGGTCGAGCACGTCCTGGCCGCGACGAAGGATGCGAAGGACAGCACTGAGGCCGAGGCTCGCGCGACGGTGGTCTTGCTGCGCGAGGGCGGGCCGCTTGGCATCAAGTCCGACAACGTGCAGCCGATGGCCCGCCAACTCGCCTCCGACTGGACTCGGAAGCTGATGGCCTACGATCCCGCGCCGACCTTGCGGGCGGTCAGGGCTCCGATCCTCGCCGTGAACGGGACCAAGGATCTGCAGGTTATCGCCGACCTCAACCTGGCGGGCATCCGCGCGGCGACGAAGGACAATCCCGACGTCTCGATCGTTCCGCTCCCCGGCCTCAACCATATGTTCCAGACCGCCGGCACGGGCGCCATCGGTGAGTACGCTGATATCGAGGAGACGATCGCGCCCATAGCCCCGAAGACCATCGGCGATTGGGTGGTGGCGCACACGCGGCCCTGACGCCGCGCGCGTGCTCGCGGCGGCGCGGTCAATGTGCCGCAGGCGTTTCAAAGACATGGCAAACGGCCGTTAACCACGGCGTCGCTTGGTGGAATTTCCAATCGAGGAAGACCTATGAGCGACACCTACGCCGTCCGTGAACGCCTGGATTTCATCGGCCTCGACGCCCGGAGCCGGGAGACGCTGCGCTCGCTCAAGCCGTTCATCCAGGCCGAGATCGGCCCGGCGCTGGGCGGGTTCTATACCCGGCTACGCGCCACGCCGACGGTGCGCGACTTCTTCCGGGACGACGCCCACGTGCTGGCCGCGAAGAACGGCCAGGGGCGGCACTGGGGCGTCATCGCCGACGCCCAGTTCAGCGACGCCTACGTCAACGGCGTGCGCACCATCGGCCAGACCCACGCCCGCATCGGCCTGGAACCGCGCTGGTACATCGCCGGCTACGCCCTCATCACCGAGGCGCTCCTGCGCCGGCTGGTCGAGGAGCGGTGGCCCAAGGGGTTCGGCGGCGGTCGCAACAAGGGCGCGGCCGAGGTCGCCGAGGCGGTGACCGCGCTCGTGAAGGCCATGATGCTGGACATGGACTTCGCGCTGTCCATCTACCTCGAGACGCTGGAAGCCGAGCGCCAGCGCCTCGAAGCCGAACGCCGCGCCGCCGAGGCCAGCCAGACGGCCGCCATGGAGGCGCTGGGCGCCGCCCTGTCGCGCCTGTCGCAAGGCGACCTGCGGACCCGGGTGGACGCGGACCTCGCGCCCGACTTCGCGCGGATCAAGACCGACTTCAACCAGGCGATCGACGCCCTGGAACAGGCCATGGGCTCGGTCAGCAACGTCTCGCAGGTGGTGGCCCAGGGCGTGCACCAGATCGGCGTCGCGGCCGACCACCTTTCCCGCCGCACCGAGCAGCAGGCGGCCAACCTGGAGGAGACCGCGGCGGCCCTCGAAGAGATCACCGTGGCCGTGCGCAAGAGCGCCGAGGGGGCGCAGGACGCCAGCCGCGCGGTCGCCGACGCCAGGTCCGAGGCCGAGCTCTCGGGCGAGGTCGTCGCCCAGGCCATCGACGCCATGGACCAGATCGAAAACAGCTCGGGCCAGATCAGCCAGATCATCGGGGTGATCGACGAGATCGCGTTCCAGACCAACCTGCTGGCCCTGAACGCCGGCGTAGAAGCGGCGCGGGCAGGGGAGGCCGGCAAGGGCTTCGCCGTGGTCGCGTCGGAGGTTCGCGCCCTGGCCCAGCGCTCGGCCGACGCCGCCAAGGAGATCAAGGCGCTGATCTCCCAATCGGGGGATCACGTGAAGGCTGGCGTCGCCCTGGTGGGCCAGGCCGGCCAGGCGCTGACCGACATCGCCGAACGCGTCACCACCATCGACGGCCTCGTCTCGGGGATGGCTTCGTCGTCGCAGGAGCAGACGCGAGCGATCAGCGAGGTGAACGTGGCGATCAACCACCTGGACCAGCTCACCCAGCAGAACGCCGCCATGGTCGAAGAGACCACCGCCGCGACCCATACGCTCGACGCCCAGAGCACGGAACTGTCCCGCCTTATGGCCGGCTTCACGGTTAGCGGCGCCGCGGCGGCGCCAGCCCGCAGGGCCGCCTGACGCCGGATCAGACGGGCGTCACCGGCAGGCGCAGAAACACGTGGCCGCCGGCGGTGGCCGGCGGCAGCGCGCCGGCGCGGATGTTCACCTGCAGCGACGGCAGGATCAGCGTCGGCGGCGCCAGCGTCGCGTCGCGCGTGCGGCGCATGGCGACGAAGTCCGCTTCGCTCACGCCCTCGTGCACGTGGATATTGCCCGAGCGCTCGTCCGCCACGGTGGTCTCCCAGCGGAACTGGTCGCGGCCGGCGGGCAGGTAGTCGTGCCCCACGAAGACGCGCGTCGCGGCCGGCAGGTCCAGGATCTTCCGGGTCGAGCGGTAGAGCGCGGCGGCGTCGCCGCCCGGGAAGTCGGCCCGCGCAGTGCCATAGTCGGGCATGAACAGCGTATCGCCCACGAACGCCGCGTCGCCGATCAGGTAGGTGACGCAGGCCGGCGTGTGCCCCGGGGTGTGCAGCACCGCGACGTCCAGTTCGCCGAGCGCCAGGCTGTCGCCCTCGTTCAGCAGGTAGTCGAACGCGCGCCCGTCGGGCGCCACGTCGTCGGCCTCGAAGGTGGGGACGAACTGCTTCTGGACCTCGACGATGTGCGCGCCGATCGCGACCTGCGCGCCCGTCTTGCGGCGGATGTAGTCGGCGGCGGACAGGTGATCGGCGTGGGCGTGGGTCTCCAGCACATAGCGCAGGTCCAGTCCCTGGCCCGTCACGGCGGCCAGCATCGCGTCGGCGGAGCCGGTCGACAGCTTCGCGGCCTTGGGCTCGAAGTCGAGCACTGGATCGATGATGGCCGCCTGGCCAGTGGCTGGGTCCGACACCAGATAGCTGGCGGTCGACGTAGCGGGGTCGAAAAACGCTTGAACGCGGGGTTGCATTCTCTGAGCCTCCTTGGCGCGTCCCTTAAATATTAGAACTTGCTAATTTAGCAAGTGCTCATATATGGAGCTTCATGTTCGATCTCGCGAACTTCGATATCGCCCGGTTCGAGGCCAGCGCGTCGGAGGCCGCTCGGCTTCTGCGCGCGCTCGCCAACGAGCGGCGTCTGATGATCCTGTGCCAGCTCGCCGATGGCGAACGGTCGGTCGGGGAGCTCCTGCCCCTGGTGGGCCTGTCGCAGTCGGCGCTTTCGCAGCACCTCGCCGTGCTGCGCGAGGAGGGCATCGTGGCCACCCGCCGCGAGTCCCAGACTGTGCGCTACCGGATCGCCGACCCCGCCGCCGTCCGCGTGGTGTCGACGCTCGCCGAGATCTTCTGTCCCCCTGACATGAGGTCTCCCCATGACTCTGATCCCGATCAAGCCGGAAGCCGCCGCTAGACGGCTGCAGGCCGGCAAGGCCGTCCTGGTCGACATCCGCGAGGCTGACGAGTTCGCGCGCCGCCATGTCCGCGGCGCCCTGTCGCGTCCGCTATCCGCGTTCCAGCAGGCGCATCTTCAGGTCGCGCCCGACGCCGACGTCATCTTCACCTGCCGCACCGGCATGCGCACGGGCGCCAATTGCGACCGGCTCGCCGCCGCAACGCAGGGTCCTGCCTATGTGCTGGAAGGCGGGGTCGACGCCTGGAGCGCCGAGGGCCTGCCGGTAGACGAGAACCGCAAGGCGCCGCTCGAGATGATGCGCCAGGTCCAGATCGCGGCCGGCTCGCTGGTGCTGGTCGGCGTCACGCTCGGCGTGCTCGTCCATCCCGCCTTCCTGGGCGTCGCCGCGTTCGTCGGCGCGGGGCTCACCTTTGCCGGCGCGACAGGCTTCTGCGGCATGGCCCGCCTGCTGGCCGTGATGCCTTGGAACCGCAGGGCGGCCTGACGATGGAACCGGGTCTTGTCGCCTACGCCGCCGCCGTGCTGAGCGGCGCCGTCGTCGGCCTGCTGCTGGGGGTGTTCGGCGGGGGCGGGTCTGTGCTGGCGACCCCGCTGCTGCTCTACGTCGTCGGCGTGCGCGATCCGCACGTCGCCATCGGCACGTCCGCGGCGGCCGTGGCGGTCAATGCGCTGGCGGGGCTGGCGGTCCAGGCCCGGGCCGGGCGGGTGAAGTGGCCCTGCGCCCTCGTCTTCGGGGCCGCGGGCCTGGCCGGCTCCCTCACCGGCGCGCACCTGGCCAAGCAGGTCGACGGCCAGAATCTGCTACTGTGGTTCGCCGCGGCGATGGCGTTGATCGGCCTCTCCATGATGGCGCCGAAGCGGACGGCGGGCGATCCGGGCGTGCGGCTCACGCCGGGGCTCACCCTGCGCCTGGCGCCCTTGGGCCTGGCCACGGGGGCCGCGGCCGGATTTTTCGGAATCGGCGGCGGCTTCCTGATCGTGCCCGGGCTGATGGCCGCGACGGGGATGACCCTGGCGCACGCAGCGGCCTCGTCACTGGTGTCCGTCGCGCTGTTCGGCGCGGCGACCAGCGCCAGCTACGCCGCCTCGGGCCTGGTGGACTGGGGCCTGTTCCTCGCGCTCGTGGCCGGCGGCGGCGCGGGCATCCTGCTGGGGACGCCGCTTGCGCGCAGGCTGGAAGGCCGCGCGGACCTCGCGCGCCGGATGTTCGCCGTGATGGTGATCTCGGTGGCGGCCTATGTGGCTTGGCGCGCCCTCTAGACCATCCCGGCCTTGCGCAGCGCCTGGTAGGACTTGATCACCCGCTGCAGCCGGTGTTCGCCCGAACGGTCGCCATTGTTGGCGTCCGGGTGCAGGCGGCGCACCAGCTCGGTGTAGCGGGCGCGGATCTTGGCGCTGTCGGCGTCCTCGTCCAGGTCGAGGTCGGCCAGGGCGTTGCGCTCGATCTTGCCCAGCTTCCGGCCGGCCGGCTCGGGCCGGGCGGCCTGCTGGCCCCCGCCGCCGAACATGTTGAAGGGATCGCGATATCCCTGGCCGGTGCCGAACTTGGTCTGGAAGGCCGCGGCCTCGCGACTCATCCGCCCAGCCTTCATCTCCCAGGTCGGACGGCCGCCGGTCATGATCTCTTCCTGCTGGCGGCGGCGGACCTCGCCCTCGGGCAAGCCGGCGAAGAAGTTCCAGTTGCGATTGTACTCGGCCGCGTGCGGCTGGCAGAACCAGTAGTGCTCGTTCAGCATCTCGCGGCTCTTGGGCGCGCGGGCGCTGGCGGGACGTCGGCAGCCGGGATGGTCGCATGCGCGTTCCCCCGGCTTCAGGGCATGGACGTCCTGTTCCGACTCGTCCTTCTCGGACGGCGGACGCACGCGGATATCCA
>NZ_JANINU010000173.1 GCF_024508875.1 Phenylobacterium sp. | reverse complement strand
TTGAGGGACGAACGGGCCTAGGAGAATAGGCCGCCGAACAGATTGAACACACGCAGGCGCTGCAAATCGTTCCAAGTGGCGAACAACATCAAACCGAGGACGAGCGCAAGGCCTACGCGGTACCCTGTAGCCTGAACCTTGGCGGCAAGAGGGCGCCGCGCGACCGCCTCGTACGCGTAGAACATCAGATGGCCGCCATCGAGCACCGGCACGGGCAGCAGGTTCATGAAGCCGATGCTCACCGAGATGAGGGCGGCGAGCTGCAGCAGGTTGAGCCCGGCGCCCGCCAGCATCGACGGCAGGTCGGGCGCGCCTTCCACGCCGAGCTTGGTCACGTTCTTGGTCACGGCGGCGATGCCGAGGGGGCCGCGCAACTGGTCGGCGCTGACCTGGCCGGTCAGCATCCGGCCGAGATAGTAGACGGTCGATTCGAGGACGCCCCAGGTGCGCTTGGCGCCCTGCCCCACGGCCTCGACCGGCCCGTAACGGACGCGAACGTAGTCGCCGGGCTCCTGGGCCGGACGGATACCCAGGACGCCGACGCGCTGTTCGCCGGCCACGGGATCTTTCTGGACCTGCCACTCCGGCGTCGCGGTGAGGTCCACCCGGCCGCCGCCGCGCTCGACGGTGAAGGTCGTCGGAACACCGCCGCGGATGCGGATGACCTGCAGCACGTCGCTGAAGCTCTGCATATCGCGCCCGTTCACGGCCACGACCTTGTCGCCCACCTTGAATCCGGCCACGGCCGCCGGACTGCCGGCGTTGATCGAGGCCACGCGGAACGGCAGCACCAGATCGCCAAGGCTCATCAGGAGCGCGGCGAAGATGGCGATGGCGAGCAGGAAGTTCGCGAACGGACCCGCCGCCACGATGATGGCGCGCTGCCAGATCGGCTTGAAGTGGAAGTAGCGGGGAATCTCGTCCGCCCTGCCCTCGGCCACCAGCTTGCGGCGCATGGCCTTCAGGTCTTCCGCGTCGGGGATGCTGGCGGCGTTTTCGTCCCCGGCGAAACGGACATATCCGCCGACCGGCAGCCAGCCGAGGCGCCATTCCACACCGGAACGGTCTGTCCACGACCCCAACGCCCGACCGAAGCCGATGGAGAAGCGGTCGATCTTCGTGCCGACCGCCTTCGCCGCCAGGAAGTGGCCCAGTTCGTGGACGGTGACCACAAGTCCCAGCACCAGCAGGAAGGAGATGGTCGTCAGGACGAAGGTTTGCAGTAGCTGCATCGGGAGCGTCTACTCCATCAGGCGGCGCAGAGGCCGGTGACGACCTCGTCCGCCATGCGCCGGGCCGCGGCGTCGGTCTCTCGCGCGCTCTCAACGGCATCATTCGCCGTCGAGAAGCTGCGGCCGTGGTCCATCCGCTCGAGGGTCTCGGCGACCACATTGGGGATATCCAGAAACCGGATGCGCCGGTCAAGGAAGGCCGAGACCGCGCGCTCGTTCGCCGCATTCATCGCCGCCGGCGCCTGGCCGCCGGTCGCCAGGGCTTGTTTCGCGATGGAGAGGGCCGGGAATTTCTGCGGGTCGGGATGCTGGAAGGTGAGCGGGCCTGCCGTCACCAGGTCGAGCTTTGGCGCGGGCCAGGGCAGCCGGTCCGGCCACGCGAACGCGCACGCGATCGGCGGCCGCATGTCGGGCGGGCCAAGCTGGGCCAGGGTCGAGCCGTCGGCATACTCGACCAAGCTGTGGATGATCTGCTGCGGGTGGACCAGGACTTCGATCCGCTCCGGCGGCATGGAGAAAAGGTAGGCGGCCTCGATCACCTCGAGGCCCTTGTTCATCATGGTCGCGGAATCGATCGAAATCTTGGCGCCCATGGAGAAATTCGGGTGGGCCAGCGCCTGCTCCAGCGTGGCGGCGGCCATCTCCTCGCGCGTCGCGTTGCGGAACGGCCCTCCCGACGAGGTGAGGATCAGGCGCGAGACGTGCGCGGCGGCCATCGGGTCCAGCACCTGGAAGATGGCGGAATGTTCGGAGTCCACGGGCACGACCGCGCCGCCCGCCAGCTTGGCGGTGCGCAGCAGCGAGGGCCCCGCACAGACGAGGCTCTCCTTGTTCGCCAGCGCAATGACCGCACCCGACTTGGCGGCCGCCAGGGTGGGCGCCAGACCGGCGAAGCCGACGATGGCCGACATCACCCACTGGGCGTCGGCCGAGGCGACGTCGACGATGGATTTCGAACCGGCTTCGGCCCGGATGCCCGACCCGGAAAGCCGCTCGCGCAGTTCGGGCAGCAGAGCTTCATCCTCGATCACCGCGACCTGTGGCCGCCACCGCAGCGCCTGTTCGGCAAGGCGCGCGACGTTGCGCCCGGCGGTCAGCCCGACCACGTCGACCTCGACGCACGCCTGTTCGAAGAGGTCGAGGGTGGAGACCCCAATCGACCCGGTGGAGCCCAGGACGCTGACCTTGCGCGGCAGGTTCAATGTCCCCATCCCCAATGATTGGCGAGTCGCAGCGCCGCCATCACGACGACGGCGAACATCAACCCATCCACCCGATCCAGCAAGCCGCCATGGCCCGGGATCAGGTCGCCGGAATCCTTGACGCCGAACCGGCGCTTGATGGCCGATTCCCACAGGTCGCCGGCCATGGTGGCCAGGCCGATGGCGAAGCCGATGACGGCGGCGGCCCAGATGTTGAGCTGGAAGGGCCGCAGGTTGGCCCAGACGCCTTGCAGCAGGTCCGGCAGAGTCTCCACGCCCACGGCGGCCAGGGTGGCCGCCAGGAGGCCGCCGATGAAGCCCGACCAGGTCTTGTTGGGCGAGAAGCGCGGCCACAGCTTCGGGCCTTTCAGCGTGCTGCCCACTGCATAGGCCCCGATGTCGGCGCCCCAGGTCGCGGCGAATAGCATGACGGTCCA
Organism: Phenylobacterium sp.; assembly: GCF_024508875.1. Taxonomy (GTDB): domain Bacteria; phylum Pseudomonadota; class Alphaproteobacteria; order Caulobacterales; family Caulobacteraceae; genus Phenylobacterium. The sequence continues at coordinate 2,225 of NZ_JANINU010000173.1, read as the reverse complement.
CCAGGCGCCCTGGTTCGTCGAGCGCAGCCAGACGAGGCACAGCGCCGCCGGGGCGATGTAGAGCACGCCGTAGGCCGCGTCCGCCGGCCGCTCGGCCACGCCGCGGGCGATGATCGCCGCCGCGGCCGCGCCGATGGCGATGGCGCCCCACGCCCAGGGGAAGTCACCGCGGTAGCCCACGAAGACGGCGACCAGCACCGCCGCGGCCACGGCGGCGGCCACGCGGGTCGGAGCGCCCGGCGCGGTCATGCCGCCCCACTCGATCGCCAGCAGAGCGACGCCTATTGCGATCAGCACGAGGTAGGGCCAGCCACCGAACCAGACGGCCGCCAGGACGGCGGGCACCAGCACCACGGCCGACGCTACGCGCAGGCCGAGGTTGGACCAGTCGAACCGCTTAGCCGGCGGCGAGGACGTCATCGGCAACGATCGCGCCATAGCGTCGGTCCCGCGCGGCGAATTCGGCCAGCGCCGCCCGCAGGTGCTCCTCGCCGTAGTCCGGCCAGAGGACATCCTGGAAGACGAGTTCGGCGTAGGCCGCTTCCCAGAGGAGGAAGTTCGAAAGCCGCTGCTCGCCGGAGGGGCGGACGATCAGGTCCGGCGGCGGCGCGCCCGAGGTGGCCAGCAGGCCGGCGAAGAGCGCCTCGTCGAGGTCCGACGGCGCGCGGCGACCGGCGGCGACGTCCTCGGCGAAGCGCCGGGCGGCGTCGACGATGTCGGCCTGGCCGCCGTAGTTGAAGGCGATGTTGAGGTTGAAGGCGGTGTTATCCTTCGTGCGCGCGTGGGCGTCGTCGATGAGCTTCAGGAGTTCTCCCGACAGGCCCTCGCGGCGACCGATCACACGCACGCGCACCCCTTCGCGGTGCAGCCGCGCCAGGTCGGTCTCGAAGTAGCGCTTGGGCAGCGCCATCAACTCGGCGACCTCGGCGGCCGGCCGGCTCCAGTTCTCGGTGGAGAAGCCGAAGACCGTGAGCGAGCCGATCCCCAGCTTCGAAGCCGCGGAGACGGTCCGCTTCAGCGCCTCGACCCCTGCACGATGGCCCAACGAGCGCGGCAGGCCGCGCTGCTTGGCCCAGCGACCGTTGCCGTCCATCACGATGGCGACATGCAGCGCGGGCGCCCCCTGGGCATCCCTTGGGGCGTCCGCGGACGGTGGCTTCTCGGCGGCGGCCATGAGGGAACGCGGATCCTTACGCGGGCGTCAGACGTGCATGATCTCTTGTTCTTTGGTTTTCAAGGCTTCGTCCACGCGCTTGATGGCTTCGTCGGTGATCTTCTGCACCTCCGCCTCAAACCGCTTCTCCTCGTCCTGGCTGATGACGCCGTCCTTCTGCGCCTTGCGGCAGTCGTCGTTCGCGTCGCGGCGCACGTTGCGCACGGCGATGCGCTGCTGCTCCGCATACTTGCCGGCCAGCTTGGCAAGGTCCTTGCGACGCTCTTCCGTCAGCGGCGGGATGGGCAGGCGCAGCGTCATGCCGTCGACGACCGGGTTGAGGCCCAGGTCCGACGCGCGGATCGCCTTCTCCACCGAGACAACCAGGCCGCGGTCCCACACGTTGATGGTGATCATGCGCGGCTCGGGCACGCTGATGGCGCCCACCTGATTCAGCGGCACCGACGAGCCGTAGGCGTCGACGTGGATCTGGTCCAGCAGGCTGGCCGAGGCGCGGCCTGTGCGCAGCGAGCCGAACTCGTCCTTCAGCGCCGCGACGGCCTTGTCCATGCGGTCCTTGTACTTCGAAAGCACGGGCTTTTCGGTCGTGGCCATGGCGGCGTCTCCGTGGTTCAGATCTCTTGGGTGGCGAATGTAACGCCTAGGCGATGGTCGTGAAGACGCCTTCGCCGTTGATGACCTTCAGCAGGTTACCCCGCTCGCGGATGTTGAACACCACGATCGGGATGTGGTTCTCGCGCATGAGGCTGACGGCCGAGGCGTCCATCACCTTGAGGTTCTGCGACAGCACCTCGTGGTAGGTCAGCGTCTCGTAGCGCCGGGCGCTCGGGTCCTTCTTGGGATCGGCGGTGTAGACGCCGTCCACGCTGGTGCCCTTGAACAGCGCCTCGCAGCCCATTTCGGCGGCGCGCAGGGCCGCGCCCGAGTCGGTGGTGAAGAACGGGGCGCCGACGCCGGCGGCGAAGATCACAACCCTGCCCTTCTCGAGATGGCGCAGCGCGCGGCGGCGGATGTAGGGCTCGCAGACCGCTTCCATCGGGATCGCCGACTG
>NZ_JANINU010000172.1 GCF_024508875.1 Phenylobacterium sp. | reverse complement strand
GCAGCCGGCGCGGCGGTCGCTGGGGCCGGGGCGGGCGCATAGTGGACCGCGGCCGGCGCGGCGCCGTTCTTGGCGACGCGGATCTTCAGCGCGCCCTGTTCGACCTCGATCTCGGTGAGGCCGGTCTCGGTGAGGATGTCCGCCAGCTTGCGCACCAGGCGTGCGTCGAACGGATCGGCGGGCGCCTTCGGAGAGGTCGGCATGGAAACGGCCCTTATCTTTGTCTTGTTCTAGCGGGCGAGGCCCGCGGCGGCCTCGACGGCCAGTTCATAGCTCTTCGCCCCGAACCCGGAGACGAGTCCGGTCGCGGCCAGCGACACGTAGGTTTCCCTCCGGAACGCCTCGCGCGCGGCGGGGTTCGAGAGGTGGCACTCGACGACGGGGATGGCGAGCATCTTCAGCGCGTCGAGGATGGCGATGGAGGTGTGGCCATAGGCGGCCGGGTTCAGCACCAGCGCCGAGGCGGCCTCGCGGGCCTCCTGGATCCAGTCGACGAGCTGGCCCTCGTGGTTGGACTGCCGGCACACGACCTCATAGCCCAGGGACTTCGCACGCGCCTCGCAGAGGCGGTGGACGTCTTCCAGGGTCTGGTGACCATAAATCTCCGGCTCGCGTGTCCCCAGCAGATTGAGGTTGGGGCCGCTCAGCACATAGATCGGTTTCGGCATCGAGCTCCGCCGTCGATTCCGGGACCTTGTACCGGGGGACGGCGAGGGCGACAAGCAAAGGCGCCTGCACACATGGTGGAGATCCCGGATTCCGAACGACGGCTCCTCGCGGCGCTGGCCTGGATGGCGGCGCAGTATCTCGATCGGGAAGGCGAGCTGGACAGCCTATCAATGAGCGCCGGGGAGCGTGCCATCGAGGAGCTGGCGCGCTATGGGCTGGTGGACGCAGACGCTATCCGTCGGAGCGCCACCTGGACGGAGGCGGGCCGCCGCTTCCTGGAACTGAATTGAGGTCGAGCTTGAACCTGACGATCAACGGCGAGGCGCGGGCGTTCCAGGACGTGCCGCACGTGGCGGCGCTGGTGGCGGCCCTTGGACTCGACGTGCGCAAGGTGGCGGTGGAACGGAACCTGGAGATCGTGCCCAGGTCGGCCTATCAGAAGACCCCGATCGCCGACGGCGACCGGATCGAGATCGTGGCTTTTGTCGGAGGCGGCTGAAATGGACGGGTCCACTTACACCGAGGACACCTGGTCGGTGGCCGGCCGGACGTTCAGGTCGCGCCTGATCGTGGGCACCGGCAAGTACAAGGACTACGCCCAGAACGCCGCCGCCGCCGAGGCGGCCGGCGCCGAGATCGTCACCGTGGCCCTGCGCCGGGTGAACCTCTCGGATCCGAGCCAGCCGATGCTGGCGGACTATGTGAAGCCCGACCGGTTCACCTATCTGCCGAACACGGCAGGTTGCTACACCGGTGAGGACGCGGTGCGGACGCTGCGCCTGGCGCGGGAAGCGGGCGGCTGGGACCTGGTGAAGCTGGAGGTGCTCTCGCAGACCGCCCACCTGCTTCCCGACATGGAAGAGACGCTGCGGGCGCTGAAGCTGCTGGTGGCCGACGGCTTCCACGTGATGGTCTACTGCTCGGACGACCCGGTCTATGCGCGCAAGTTGGAGGATGCCGGGGCGGCGGCCATCATGCCGGCGGCGGCGCCGATCGGCTCGGGCCGGGGCATCCAGAATTTCCTCAACCTTGGACTGATCATCGAGCAGACCAAGATTCCGGTCCTCGTGGACGCCGGCGTCGGCACCGCCTCCGACGCCGTGGTGTCGATGGAAATGGGCTGCGACGCCGTGATGACGAACACCGCCATCGCCGAGGCCAAGGACCCCGTCCGCATGGCGCGCGCCATGAAGCATGCGGTGATCGCCGGCCGCGAGGCCTACCTGGCCGGCCGCATGGGCAAGCGGATGTACGCCGACCCGTCCTCACCCCTCAGCGGCCTGATCTAAAGGACGGCCAGCACCACCGCGGCGCCCGCCCAGCCGGCCAGGACCGCGATCCCGGCCGCGGCCTGGGCCGGCGTCGGCGGCGAGGCCCACCAGCCCTTCACCCGCACCGCATAGACCAGGGGCAGGGCGGGGGCGGCGAACAGCACCAGCGCCAGGCCCGGCTTCACCTGGCCCAGCGCGATCAGTCCGGCGCCCAGCCAGGCCAGCACGGCCCCGCTCGCGAGGCCCAGTTTCGTGCGCAGCGTCATGCGCCGATCCTGCACCGGCGTCCTTACGGCCCGCTGAACCGGAATGGTTTCCGCAGCCGCCAAGCTCTGCTAAAAGCGCCGCCGTGAACCGGATGAAACTCAATCAGGCCATTTGCCAACGGCGCCGCACCGCGGCGGTGTTTGCGCGCGCCTGTGCCGAGACCTGAGCCACCGGTCCTCACAGCCCGCCTCGCAAACCCCGCTCCGGCGGGGTTTTTGCTTCCAGCCCCCCGCCGAGCCCTTCGCCGCCAAGGAGCTCCCGCCATGCCGACTTCCACCCTGCCGCCGTCCGCGCTCACCGACGCCGACATCGCCCGCATCGGGCGTGGCCTCGTCGACCGCACCCTGCCCAAGTCCGAGTGGACCCACGCGGCCCACTTCGCCGCCGCCTTCTGGCTCATCACCCGCGACGGCGCCGACCCGGAGGCGCAGATGCCGGGCCTGATCCGCGCCTACAACGCCGCCACCGGCGGGGTGAACAGCGACACCGAGGGCTACCACGAGACCATAACCCTGGCCTCGCTGCGCGCCGCCCGCGCCGTTCTGGCCGCCCGGCCGCACGCCAGCCTGGCCGCCGCGCTCGCCGATCTGCTGGCCGGGCCGCTGGGCCGGTCGGACTGGCTGCTGGCCCACTGGTCCAAGGACCGGCTGTTCAGCGTCGAGGCCCGCAGAGCCTGGGTCGAGCCCGACCTCCAGCCCCTGCCGTTCTAGAGTGCATCCCCCCTCGGGGGAGGGGAACCGCGATGCGGCGGAGGGGGTCCTCCACAGCATTCTAGGCGGCCTCCCGCCGTCGGGGGCGCCGCCACCTCCCCCGAGGGGGGCGGACCTGCTATGCGGGAGCCCAAACCCTTCCGCCGACTGCGATTCCCATGACCGTCCACACGCCTCCGCCGGGTTCCCCAAATGGGGGAGAGCCCGGCGACCGCATCATCGACGAGCCGCTCGCCGAGGCGCTCTCGCGCCGCTACCTGGCCTACGCGCTCAGCGTCATCACCGACCGCGCGCTGCCCGACGTGCGCGATGGCCTGAAGCCCGTGCAGCGCCGCGTGCTCTACGCCATGCGCGAGATGCGGCTGAACCCCGACGCGGCCGCCCGCAAGTGCGCCAAGGTGGTCGGCGAGGTGATGGGCGGCTACCACCCCCACGGCGACCAGTCGATCTACGACACCCTGGTCCGCATGGCCCAGCAGTTCGCCCAGCGCTATCCGCAGGTCGACGGCCAGGGCAACTTCGGCAACATCGACGGCGATAACGCCGCGGCCATGCGCTACACCGAGGCCAAGCTCACGGTGGCCGCCACGCTCCTGCTCGACGGGATCGAGGAGGACGCGGTCGACTTCAAGCCAACCTACGACGGCTCCGACGACGAGCCGGTGGTGCTGCCCGCCGGCTTCCCCAACCTGCTCGCCAACGGCTCGACCGGCATCGCCGTCGGCATGGCCACCTCGATCCCGCCGCACAACGCCGGCGAACTGATCGACGCCTGCCTGCTGCTGCTGGACCAGCCCGACGCCTCCACCGAGGCGCTGATGGCCCACGTCCAGGGCCCGGACTTCCCCACCGGCGGCGTCATCGTCGAGCCGCGCGCCAGCCTGGTCCAGACCTACGAGACCGGCCGCGGCGGCGTCCGCGTCCGCGCCCGCTGGGCCAAGGAAGACCTGGGCAAGGGGATGTACCAGATCGTCGTCACCGAGATCCCCTACCAGGTGAAGAAGGCCGAGCTCATCGAGGGCCTGGCCGAGCTGATCGACGCCAAGAAGGCCCCCCTGCTGGGCGACGTGCGCGACGAGTCCGCCGAGGACGTCCGCATCGTCCTTGAACCCAAGAGCCGCAACGTCGAGGCCGACGTCCTGATGGAGAGCCTGTTCAAGCTCTCCGACCTCGAGACCCGCTTCAGCGTCAACCTCAACGTCCTGGACGCCCGCGGCACGCCCGGCGTCATGAGCTTGAAGCAGGCGCTGCTGGCCTTCCTCGCCCACCGGCGCGAGGTGCTGGTCCGCCGGGCCCGCCATCGCCTGGCCAAGATCGAGGCCCGCCTACACATCCTCGACGGCCTGATGATCGCCTACCTCAACCTCGACGAGGTGATCCGGATCGTCCGCTACGAGGACAAGCCCAAGGAAAAGCTGATCGAGGCCTTCGCGCTCTCGGAGATCCAGGCCGACGCCATCCTCAACACCCGCCTGCGCCAGCTCGCCCGGCTGGAGGAGATGGAGATCCGCCGCGAGCACGCCGAACTGGCCGAGGAGCGCGACGGCATCGTCGCCATGCTGGGCAGCGACAAGGCCCAGTGGAAGCTGGTCGCCACCGGCCTGAAGGACACCAAGGCCCAGCTTGCCGACCTCAACGTCCGCCGCTCGTCCTTCGCCGAGGCGCCGCAGATCGACACCGAGGCGGCCCTCGAAGCCATGATCGTGCGCGAGCCGATCACCATCATCCTGTCCGAACGCGGCTGGATCCGCGCCGCCAAGGGCCGGGTGGAAGACCCCTCGGAACTGAAGTTCAAGGAGGGCGACAAGCTCCAGTTCCTGGTGCCGGCCGAAACCACCGACAAGCTGCTGATCTTCGCCAGCGACGGCCGCTTCTTCACCCTGGGCTGCGACAAGCTCCCCGGCGCCCGCGGCCACGGCGAGCCCCTGCGCCTGATGATCGACCTCGACGACAAGGTCGCCATCCTCGACGTCTTCCCCCACCGCCCGGGCGCCAAGCGCGTCCTCGCCAGCAAGCAGGGCTACGGCTTCATCCTGCCCGAGGAGGAGGCCATCGCCTTCCGCCGCGCCGGCAAGCAGGTGCTGAACGCCGGCGATCCCTCGAAGAAGGGCGAGGGCGCCGCCGTCTGCCTCAACCTCGCGGACGCCGACCAGCTCGCCGTCATCGGCGACAACGGCAAGCTGCTGGTCTTCCCGGT
>NZ_JANINU010000171.1:4763-5140 GCF_024508875.1 Phenylobacterium sp. | reverse complement strand
CGTCAGAAGCGGACGTGGATGGGCCTGACAGTGGCGCAGAGCGGACGCGAGTGCGTCCCCACGGATCGTCCTCACCCGCCCCGCGTTTCGGCCTGCATGCCCTCCCGCCTCCGCAAAGCCCTCGTCATCGCCGCCGTTGCGTTCGCGCTCGGCGTCCCCGCCCTCCAGGCCATCCTCGGTTACGGCCTCTCACCGGCGGAGTTCTCGCGGCAGGGGGACAGCACGCTGCGGGCGGCGGGGTGGGGCTTTTCGATCTGGAGCGTGATCTACGCGGGCTTCGTGGCCTATGCGGTCTGGCAGGCGCTCCCCCGGCAGGACGGAAATGCGCTGCTGGCGCGGGTCGCCGGGCCGTCGGTGGTGGCGATCACCGGCTGCGG
>NZ_JANINU010000171.1:0-4753 GCF_024508875.1 Phenylobacterium sp. | reverse complement strand
GGCGCGCGGGTTCGACCTCGTCGACGGGCGACCGGCTGTTCGTGTGGTGGCCGCTGGGGCTGCTGGCCGGGTGGCTGACGGTGGCGGCGGCGCTGAACATCCTGACCGTGATGACCGCCGAGGGCTTGCTGGACGACCTGCCGCGAGCGGCGGCGTTCGCCGGGATCGTCGGGGTGCTGATCGCGGCGCTGTTCGTGCTGCGCGCGACGCGGCTGGCGGCGTTCGGGGCGCCGGTGGCGTGGGGGCTGATCGCCGTCTGGGCAGCCGAGCGGGCGACCAAGGGCGACGTGGCCTCGCTGGCGCTGGGGGCGGCGGTGCTGGTGGGGGCTTACGCGGTGTGGCAGGGGCGTGCGGAGTTCCGGTCCCTCCCTTAATGGGGAGGGACAGACCGCGAAGCGGTCAGGGTGGGGAATTCACGCTCAAGCACGCAGCTTGATCCCAGAACATATAAAGAACATCATGTCGTCATGCGACGCGAGATCACCCGCGCCCGCGAGATGCGCGGGCGGATGAGCGAGGCCGAGGTCATCCTTTGGAGCCGTCTGAAGATGCTCAAGGCGCGCGGCTTCCATATCCGCCGACAGGCGCCGTTCCGAGGCTATTACCTCGACTTCGTCTGCTATGCCCGCCGCACCGTGATCGAGGTGGATGGGAGCCAGCACGGCACGGATGCGCAGATCGAGCATGACACGGTCCGCGACGCCGTCCTTCGTCGGCATGGCTTCACGACGTTGCGGTTCTGGGGCTCTGACGTGCGATCAGACGCGGATTGGGTGATGGATCAGATCATCGCGGCGCTGGAGGCTGCGCCGTGGACGCGGGAGCCGGAGCGCGCTGGGGCTTGATCGTGAGCGCCCCACCCTGACGACTTCGTCGTCTGTCCCTCCCCATTAAGGGAGGGACGTCAGCGCAGCGCGGCGTTGATGCGGTCTAGGGCGGCGGCCCCCGGGACCAGCTCGGCCTCGCCCAGCGCGTTCAACGGCGTCTCCACCGTGCCCACCGCATCGTGCAGGTCGCCCGCTTCCGGGTCGACGAACAGCAGGCCGGTGACGATCTGGCCCCTCGCCTGCCGGGCCTGGAGGTAGCCGAGGGCCTGGGCGCGGCTGGAGGGGTTGTAGAGCTCGTTCAGCTTGTGGAGGGAGAGGATGGAGCCGTCGTGCTGCTGCACGCGGACGGTCTCGCCGGGCTTGTAGTCGACGTGGATCGGGTCGCGCGGGGTGATGACGTCGAGGCGGTTCACGGCCTCGTTGTGCTCGCGCACATAGTCGAAGCTCTTGGTCGAGCCGTTGTGGTTGTTGAACTGCACGCAGGGGCTGATGCAGTCGATGAAGGCGGCGCCCTTGTGGGCCAGGCCGGCCTTGATGAGCGGGACGAGCTGGGCCTTGTCGCCCGAGAAGCTGCGGCCGACGAAGGTGGCGCCCATCTGCAGGGCCAGGCTGACCATGTCGATGCCGGCGTCGTGGTTGACCACCCCGCGCTTGGACTTGGAGCCTTTGTCCGACGTGGCCGAGAACTGGCCCTTGGTCAGGCCGTACACCCCGTTGTTCTCGACGATGTAGAGCATGTTCACGCCGCGGCGGATGGCGTGGGCAAACTGGCCGAGGCCGATGGAGGCGGAATCGCCGTCGCCGGAGACGCCGAGGTAGATCAGGTCGCGGTTGGCGAGGTTCGCGCCGGTCAGCACCGAGGGCATGCGGCCGTGGACGGTGTTGAAGCCGTGGCTGGCCCCCAGGAAGTAGTCCGGCGTCTTGGACGAGCAGCCGATACCCGAGAGCTTGGCCACGCGGTGGGGCGGCAGCTCCAGCTCGAAACAGGCCTGGATGATCGCCGAGGAGATGCTGTCGTGGCCGCAGCCGGCGCAGAGGGTCGAGACCGAGCCCTCGTAGTCGCGGCGCGTGTAGCCCAGGCTGTTGGTGGGCAGGCTGGGGTGATGCAGCTGGGGCTTGAGGATGTAGGTCATTCCGCGGCCTCGATCTGGCCAAGCTGCATCCGCTCGGCGATGGCGCCGGCGATGAAGCGGGCGGTGATGGGCGTGCCGTCGTAGTGCAGCACCGGGACCAGCTTGGCCGGGTCGACGTCGCCCTCGGTGGTCAGCAGGGTGCGGAACTGGGCGTCGCGGTTCTGCTCGACGACGTAGATCCGCTCGTGCTGGGCGATGAAGGCGAACACCTCGTCGGCGAACGGGAAGCCGCGGACGCGCAGGGCGTTGAGGCGGCGGCCCTGGGCCTCCAGCATCTCCAGCGCCTCGTGCATGGCCGGGGCGGTGGAGCCGAAGTAGATCACCCCGTCCGTGGCCTTGCCCTTCGCGGGGCGCAGCACCGGCGCGGGAACCAGGGTCTTGGCCGTATCGAACTTGCGGAGCAGGCGCTCCATGTTGTCGACGTAGACGGCGCCCTCCTCCGAGTAGCGGGCATAGGGGTTCCGCGACGTGCCGCGGGTGAAATAGCCGCCCTTGGTGGGGTGTGTGCCGGGATAGGTGCGGTAGGGGATGCCGTCGCCGTCCACCTCCTTGTAGCGGCCGAAGTCGGCCCCCGCCTCCAGCATTTCGGCGGTCATCACCTTGCCGCGATCGAGGCGCCGGGCGTCGTCCCACTGGAAGGGCTTGGTCAGCCACTCGTTCATGCCGATGTCGAGGTCGAGCATGACGAAGATCGTAGTCTGCAGCCGGTCGGCCAGGTCGAAGGCAAGGCTACCCATCTCGAAGCACTCGCCGGGGTCGGCCGGCAGCAGCATCGGATGCTTGGTGTCGCCATGGCCGGCATAGGCGGCGGCCAGCAGGTCAGCCTGTTGCGTGCGGGTGGGCATGCCGGTGGACGGACCGCCCCGCTGGACGTCGAAGATCACCGCAGGAATCTCGGCGAAGTAGCTGAGTCCAATGAATTCCGTCATCAGCGACACGCCGGGGCCGGAGGTGGCCGTAAACGCGCGGCAGCCGTTCCAGCCGGCGCCGACCACCATGCCGATCGAGGCGATCTCGTCCTCGGCCTGGACGATGGCGTAGCGGGCTTTCCCGGTCTCAGGATCTGTCCGCAAGTCCTGGCAATAGCTGGTGAAAGCCTCGGCCAGGGAGGTGGACGGCGTGATCGGGTACCAGGCGCAGACCGTGGCCCCGCCGTAGACCGCGCCCAGGCCGGCGGCCTGGTTGCCCTCGACATAGATTCGGTCGCCCACGGCGTCGGCGCGGCGCACCTGTAGCGGGATCGGGGCGAGATGCTGCTGGACGTAGTCGATGCCCATGCGCAGCGCCTCGACATTGGCCTTGATCAGCCGGTCCTTGCCCGCGAAATCCTCGGCCAGCAGCTCCTCGATGGCCGACGTCTCCATGCCAAGAAGCGCCGCCAAGGCCCCGACATAGATGGTGTTCTTGAAAAGCTGGCGCTCGCGCGGAAGCTCGTAGGCCTCGTTGCACATGGCGGTCAGGGGCACGCCGATGACGGTGATGTCGTCACGGAACCTCGCCAGCGGCAGCGGCTTGGTGGAGTCGTAGAACAGGTAGCCCCCGCTCTCGATCTCGGCCACGTCGCGGTCCCAGGTCTGCGGGTTCATGGCGACCATCAGGTCCACCCCGCCCCGGCGGCCCAGGTGACCGGCCTCGGTCACCCGCACCTCGTACCAGGTGGGCAGGCCCTGGATGTTCGACGGGAAGATGTTGCGCGCCGCCACCGGCACGCCCATCCGCATCACCGAGCGGGCGAACAGGCCGTTGGCGCTGGCCGAGCCCGACCCGTTGACGTTGGCGAACTTGACGACGAAATCGTTGATCCGCGGCTGCCCCGCCTTCACTGACTCAGGCATTGCGGCCCCGCGTGCGTCATCTCGAGATAGAACTTCTGCATGTCCCAGGCGCCGGTCGGGCACCGCTCGGCGCAGAGGCCGCAGTGCAGGCAGACATCCTCGTCCTTGGCCATCACCCGTCCGGTCGGCAGCTTGCCGGAGACGTAGAGGTCCTGGGTCAGGTTGGTCGCCGGCGCCTTGAGCCGCCCGCGCAGCTCGGGCTCCTCGCCGTCCTCGGTGAAGGTGATGCAGTCCATCGGGCAGATGTCGACGCAGGCGTCGCACTCGATGCACAGCTTGTCGGCGAACACGGTCTGGACGTCGCAGTTCAGGCAGCGCTGGGCCTCCCGCAGGGCCAGCTCGCGGTCGAAGCCCAGCTCCACCTCCAGCCGCACGTCCTTCAGCGCCTCGACCTTGTCGCGCATCGGCACGCGGTAGCGGTGGTCGTTGGAGACGTCGTTGTCGTAGCTCCACTCGTGGATGCCCATCTTCTGGCTCACGAGGGTCACGCCCGGCGCCGGGCGGACGGCGACGTCCTCGCCGTGGCAGTGCTTGTGGATCGAGACCGCGGCCTCGTGGCCGTGGGCCACGGCCCAGATGATGTTCTTCGGCCCGAACGCGGCGTCGCCGCCGAAGAAGACGTTCGGCAGGGTCGAGCGGAACGTCGCCGGGTCGACCTTGGGCATGTGCCACTCGTCGAACTCCAGCCCGATGTCGTCCTCGATCCAGGGGAAAGCGTTCTCCTGCCCCACGGCCACCAGCACGTCGTCGCATTCGTAGTGCTCGTCCGGCTCGCCCGAGGGGACCAGCCGGCGGCGGCCGCGCTCGTCGAACTCGGCCTTCACCACCTCGAACAGTACGCCCGTCAGCCGTCCGCCCTCGTGGGTGAAAGCCTTGGGGACCCGGTAGTTGAGGATCGGGATGTCCTCATGGATCGCGTCCTCCTTCTCCCAGGGGGACGCCTTCATCTCCTCGAAGC
>NZ_JANINU010000170.1 GCF_024508875.1 Phenylobacterium sp. | reverse complement strand
CGTTCGGCGCCAGGCCGGCGACGTCGAGGCGCTCCAGCAACTCCAGCAACAGGTCTGCCAGGCGATCGTGCGCATTGAGGCGGCTCAGACGGGTTATCTGGGCGAGGAGATAGGCCTCCTCTGTGGCGCGGCTGAGCTTGTAGGCGCGATCGAGCGCTGGCGACTGTCCCCGCGACGGCGCGGGGCAGACGACCACGCGCGTAAGGGCGACAACCGTCGAGGCGGCGACGGGATGATCGTGGTCGCAATTGCCGATCAGATCTCCCGGAAGCAGGAAGTTCATGATCGCGCGACGCCCGTCGGGCAGATTGCGCACCCGAGCCGCCCAGCCGTCGAGAAACAGCAGGGTCTCGGTGATCTTCCGCCCTTCGACGAGAAGTTCGTGCGGCGGGTGATAGGCGCGAGCCCGCGCCACGGCTCCGCGGAGCGCCTCGGCGGCGTCCACGTCGAGGGCGGCGAGGCTGTTCAAGCGGCGCGCGGCCGGCGCCAGGATCGAAGTGTTGGGCTGGGAACTGGCGAGGGCGATCATAGCGACGCCCTCTTGCAAGCAGGTGTGAAGGTTCTCGCGGCGCCGCGCGCATCAACGTGGTTCATCATGGCGTAGTCCTTCAGGCGACCGATGCCGTTGCCGAGAGCACGGTCGACGACCTGAACGCCGCGGTTGCGGAACTTGAGGCAGAATCCGGCGGCCCAGGCGCAGCGCGCCTGAAAAACCTGTTCCCGTCCAAAATCATCCCCGATCGCTCGCGCGAGAAGGGAACGTCCTCAATTCACAGTTTTAGGGGAACGTCCGGCCACCCACTATGATCCATGTTATTCGGAGACGACGTGGAGGCGGCGTCGGCGTGGCGCTGGCGCGCCGGGCACAATCTGTTTCTTCTCCGTTAGCGCCCTGACCTCGTGGCGTGGAGGGCGAACGACGTTAGGCGACCCCTGTCCACCGGCGCGTTCCCGTGGCAACCTCACGCGACGGGGGGCGGCGAACATGTCGATCATCACTGCGGGGCCGGTCCGGGCGGGCGAACGGCTTGGAGCGCTGGACGTCCTTCGCGGCGTGGCCGTCTGCGGCATCCTGCTCATGAACATCCCGCTGATGGGCTGGCCGTCCATCGGCCCCGGCCATCCGTCCGGCAAGCCGGTTCTGGACGCCGACTGGATCTCGTTCCTGGTCCAGAACGTGGTGTTCGCCGGCTCGATGCGCGGACTGTTCACCCTGCTCTTCGGGGCCGGCATGCTGATCATGCTGCGCAGCCTGGACGGCGATGCGACGCAGCCGCCCGCGCAGGCCTATTTCACGCGCTGTTTCGCCCTGATGCTGCTCGGTGTCGCGCAGTTCGCGCTGTTCCTGTGGCCCGGCGAGATCCTCTTCAACTACGGCGTGACGGGCCTCGCCCTGTTCCTGTTCCGGCGGGCCAAGGTGCGCGTGCTGTTGACGGCGGCCGCGGCGGTGCTGGTGACCATGAGCATCGCGGTGGGCGCGCCGGGCCTGAAGCGGGCCGAGACCCTGCGGGTAGCCGAGGCCGCGGCGGCGGCGCAGGCGGCGAAGAAGCCTCTCACCGAGGCGCAGACCAAGGCGCTCGAAGCGCGCAAGGAGATGCTGGAGAAGCTGCATCCGACCGCCGCGCAACTGGCCGAGGAGCGGGGGAAGCGGACGAGCTTCCCGGCGCTGCTGGCCTGGAGCACCGCTTTCTGGGTGGACTTCAACCTTACCGGCGAGGCGATCGCGTTCCTGGGAGAGTCGCTGGCCTTCATGCTGTTGGGGATGGCGCTGTTCCGGATGAACGTACTGGCGGGCGAGCGTCCCCTCGGCTTCTACGTCAGGCTCGCGGCGGGCGGATACGCGGTCGGCCTGACGATCCGCGGTCTGGTGCAGGCCGCGCAATGGCAGGCGGGTTTCGAACCGACGCCGACGCTCGCGGCCCTGGGCGGGTTCCTCTACGAGGCCGGGCGGCTGCCGACGACCCTCGGCCTGCTTGGGCTGGTGCTGGCGCTGCATAAGCTGCGGGCGTTCGGGGCGCTGGAGGGCGCGCTCAAGGCCATCGGACGGCTGGCGCTCACCAACTACACCCTGGAGTCGGTGCTGACCTCGGTCCTGTTCTACGGCTTCGGCTTCTACGACCGGTTCACGTTCGGAGGGCTGATGGCGATCTGCGCTGCCATCTGGCTCGTGCTCGGCGTCTTCAGCGTGCTGTGGCTGCGCCGCTGGGAGATGGGGCCCGCCGAATGGCTGCTGCGGTCGCTGACCTACGGGCGCTGGCAGGCCCTCGGCCGGACGCAGCGGGCCGGCGTCGCGGCCGCTGCGCCGGCGGAGTAGGGCGCCTCAGTCCCGGTCGGGGGCGCCGAGCGGGAAGAGGCCGCGATAGGGCCGCGCCTCGTCCACCGCGCGGGCGATCGAGGGGCGGGCCAGCAGGCGGGCGCGGTAGGCGCGCAGGTTGGGATAGGCGTCCGACATCGGATGGACCCAGTCGGCGTAGAACAGCGACGGAGCAGCGGCGCAATCCGCCATGCTGAAGCTGTCGCCCGCGGCCCAGGTGCGGCCGGTAAGGTGGCTCTCCAGCCAGCCGTAGGCCCGGTCCAGCCGCTGGCGGGCCAGGGCCAGGCCCTGTTCCCTGGTCATGTCTCCCAAGCGGCCCAGGGCGGTCTCGACCGCGACCTGCATGGCGTCCATCACGTGCAGGTCGAAGAAGCGGTCGAGGAAGCGGACGTCCAGCGCCGCCATCGGATCGTCGGGCAGCAGGCGCACGGGGCCCGGATAGGCCAGGTGCAGGTACTCGACGATGATGCTGGTCTCGGTGACCTGGCGCTCTCCGTCGACGAGCATGGGGAACTTCAGCATCGGCCAGCGGCGCATCCATTCCTCGGCGTGCTGCGGCGCGTCGGGACCGATGGTGCGGAATTCGAACGGGATCGCGTTCTCGTACAGCGGGATCAGGGCCTTCCACGTGTAGGACGAGAACGGGTGGCCGTAGAGGGCGAGCGGCATCGGGGGCTCCTGAACGCGTGGCGAGGCGCGGACGGTAGGCAGACCGATTTCAAATTGCAAGCGGATGGCCCGCGACGCCTGTTGCAAGCTGGCGACCTGTGTGGCGCACAGTAAATGCTAGACACTGTGTCGCGCACAGTGTACGCCACACAGCACGATGCCGACCGAGGCCGACATTTTCGAAACGCTCCGGCTGGAGCTGCGGCGTGGATCGCTGATCCTGGCGGTGCTGGGGCAGCTTCGCGCGGAGCACTACGGCTACACCCTGCGCAAGGCGCTGGCCGACGCGGGCGTGGAGATCGACGAGGGCGCGCTCTACCCGATGCTGCGCCGGCTGGAGGACCAGGGCCTCCTGTGCAGCGAGTGGCGGGTGGAGGAGCGGCGCAACAAGCGCTTCTACCGCCTCTCGCCGGAGGGCGAGGCCGTGCTGGCCCGCCTCGTCGAGGAGTGGACCCGGCTGAACGCCTCGGTGGGCGCGATCCTGAAGGGAACGCCATGACGAACGACCTGATCGACCGCTATCTCGCCGCCGTCGGCCGCGAACTGCCGCCGCAGACGCGGGCCGACATCGTCGCGGAGCTGCGCGACGAGCTGATGTCCGGCGCCGAGGCGCGGGAAGAGCGGCTGGGCCGCCCGCTGAACATCGCCGAGCAGGAGGAGCTGCTGGTGGAGTTCGGCAATCCGTTGCTGGTGGCCGGGCGCTACCGGAAGGTCCAGCACCTGATCGGGCCGGCGCTGTACCCCGTGTGGTGGGCGGCGCTGCGCGCAAGTCTCGTGGTGATCGGCGTCGTCTACGGCGCGCTGGTCCTGATCGGCCTGATGGGCGGCCGGCTGTCGGTGGACGGGATCATGTCGCCGCTGTCGGCGGCCGTGTTCATGACCGGCGCGGTGACGCTGGTCTTCGCGGCGCTGGAGAGGTTCGGCAATCCCGCCAGGATCACCCGGTGGAAGCCCGACCGGCTGCCGCCGGCCGAAGGGAAGCGGCGCTCGCGCTTCGACATCGTCACGGAACTGGTGTTCGGCGTCCTGTTCCTGCTGTGGTGGGTGGGGCTGCTGCACTTCCGCGACCAGGGCGCCGCATTCGACGAGCGGCTCGAGCTGGCCCCGGTCTGGGACCGCTGGCACTGGTGGATCGTCGGCTATTCGCTTGTCGAAATCGGCTCGAACGTCGTGGCGCTGGCCCGTCCGGACCGCGTGCAATTGAGCCGCTGGCTGATGATCTGGCGAAGCCTGCTGGGGGCCGGGATTCTGCTGGGCGTGATCCAGGCGAGCCACTTGCTGGTGGTCAGCGGGCCTTCGGGCAAGGCGCCGGCCCTCCTCGATCTCGGGATGCGGCTGTTCCTGGGGGTGCTGATCCTCAGCTTCGTCGCGCGGGCGGCCACCGAGGGCTGGCGCCTGTACCACGAAGAGACGGGCGAGGCCGCGCCGCGCCGTTAGAAGCGCCGGCTCAGAAGCCGTGCGCGGCGCTGGCGGCCATCACCAGAACGCCCGCCAGGGCGGCCACCGCAAGTAGCAGATTGCGCATGCTCGCGCCTCCCATCGTCCTTGAGATGGGTACGCAGCAAGCCGGGCGCCAGATGCGCCAGGACGCCACAATGTCTACTTGTCGACACCCTTGCTGACCGCAGCGCCCGCGGCGCCGCCGGCCGCGGCGCCGATCGGACCGGCCACCACGGCGCCGGCGATGGCGCCCGTCGAGGCGCGCTGTTCGACGTTGTGCCCGCAGGCCGCGAGGCCGAGCGCGGCCACGGCCGACAGCGCGAGAAGCGGAATTCGCATGGAAGCCTCCGTTTTGCCGGCTTGAGAACAGCCTGACAGGCGATCGGTTCCGCTCAAGCTCGCGCGAGAGGCGAACAAGGTAAATGGGCGTGGTTACAGAAGACTTCTTCGTTACTTAGAGACTAGAGGCGGAGACGACGGAACTTCACCGAAATGCACTGTGTTGTCAGTCTTCTGGCGGGGCGAACGACGTTGGCTGACGACCGTCCGCAGCCGCGCCGTTAATGCTGCGGCGCAAAAAACTCTTGCCAGCAACGCTCCGCGCATTCATACACCCTTCACCATTTGCCGTCGCCTCGCCCAACACGGATCTCGGGCCAGGCCTGCCGGCGGACGCTACCAGCACGAGCAGGGGCGACCGCGGCGTCAAAGAGTTGGGGGGC
>NZ_JANINU010000169.1 GCF_024508875.1 Phenylobacterium sp. | reverse complement strand
CCCCGCCCCAGGCGTGGAAGACGTGGATCATCTCGGGCCAGACCTCCAGCCGCACCTCGACGCGGGCGTGGGCCAGCACGTCCGCCAGGGTGATGCTGTCGCTGAGCAGGGCCTCCTCGGAGCCCGTCTGGATCAGTACGGGCGCCACTCCCTCGAAATCCCCGAGCACCGGCGAGGCCAGCGGATCGCGCGCGTCCAAGCCTCCCAGGTACATCCGAGCATTGTCGTCCAGCCCGGCCCTGGAGATCATCGGATCGCTCGCCGCCTTCGTGGCGTAGCTAGCGCCCGATTGCGTCAGGTCCGCCCACGGGCTGATCACGAAGAAGCCCGCCGGCTGGGGCAAATCCGCGGCCTTCAAGGCAAGAGCCAGCGCCATCGCGAGCCCCCCGCCTGCGGAGTCTCCGGCGACGATCAACCGTCCAGGCTCGACCCCGCCGTCCAACAGGGCGCGATAGACGGAGGTCGCGTCTTCCACGGCCGCCGGGAAGCGGTGTTCCGGGCCGAGGCGATAGTCGGGCGCGACGGCGACACTCCGCGCCGCCGCCGTGATCCGCGCGACCAGAGGGCGGTGGCTGCGCGGGCTGCCGGCCGTGTAGGCGCCGCCGTGCAGGTACAGGATGAGACGATCCGTCACCGCGCCCTGCGGGACGATGCGCTCGCACTTCACGCCCCCCAGCGTCACAGGCTCGTGGAAGCAGCCGGCCGGCAGCGCGCCCATCTCCCCAACCTGGTCCATCGCCGCGCGCCGCTCGGCCACGCCCGGCGCCGGCGCGCCGGGACCGGGCTGGCGCGCCGCCAGCAGCGCGCGGACGCCGGCGATCTCAGGATCCTTCCAACTCGTCACGCTCTCTCCCCCCGCGCTCGCGGAACGTCACAATCGCGCATCGCGACTGTCGCGGAACCGTCTCTGAACCCGCCGTATCCCCGCGCTGCGCCTCGAAGCGCACACAAGGGGATAGATATGAACTCTACAATCCGGACTGACCGCCGCGCGCGGCTCTGGTCGACCGTGGCTCTCGTCAGCCTGCTGGCAGGCGCCGCCCACGCTGCGGACGGCGCAGCCGAAGCCGCCGCCGACGACGCCGGCGCGGGCGTCTCGGAAGTGGTCGTCACGGGCATCCGCGAGACCCGCTCCACCGTCGCGCTCGAAAGCCAGCAGATCCAGCGCGTCCTGCCGGGGGCCAGCCCGCTGAAGGCGATCCAGTTCCTGCCGGGCGTGATCTATCGGACGGCCGATCCGTGGGGCAACAACGAGCAGAACCTGTCGCTGTTCGTGCACGGCTTCTCCACCCAGCAGCTCGGCTACACCCTGGACGGAGTCCCGCTCGGCGACCAGCAATACGGGAACTACAATGGCCTGTCGGTCTCGCGTTCGGTGAGCAGCGAGAACGTCGCGCGGGTCACCCTTTCCTCCGGCGCCGGCTCCCTCGACGTGGCGTCCACCAGCAACCTCGGCGGCGCGATCGAGACCTTCACCCGCGACCCGGCCATGGAACGCGGCCTGAACGTCCGCGGCACGGTCGGCAGCCATGAGGCCAACCGCGAGTTCATCCGCCTCGACAGCGGCGAGATGTTGGGCGGCTTCCGCGGCTACATCTCGTACCTGCACCAGGACCAGCGGGCCTGGGACTTCGACGGTCACCAGCGCGGCCACCAGGTGAACCTGAAGGTCGTCCGCGACGACGACCACGGCGTCTTCACCTTCTACGCCGACTGGCAGATGAAGGTGGAGCCGAACGAGGACGCCA
Organism: Phenylobacterium sp.; assembly: GCF_024508875.1. Taxonomy (GTDB): domain Bacteria; phylum Pseudomonadota; class Alphaproteobacteria; order Caulobacterales; family Caulobacteraceae; genus Phenylobacterium. The sequence goes on along the minus strand of NZ_JANINU010000169.1, from coordinate 3,418 downwards.
CCGCCTTCGGCAACCAGCAGACGGCCGCGGCGCAGGGCTTCACGCCCTACAGCCGCCCGTTCATCTACCCGGACCTGGCCCGCTGCTCGAGCAGCCTGACCGGCGGCCCCGGCACGCCGAACCCGGCCCAGGGCAACAACTTCTCGAACTGCTTCAGCGCGGCCCAGCGTGAGGACATCCTCAGCTACGTCCGCTACGCCTGGAAGCCGATGGAAGGCCTCACCTGGACCAACACGGCCTACTATCACTACAACTTCGGCCGCGGGATCGTGGCGGGCCCGGTCAACACTGCGGGCCTCCCCGGCCTCTTCGCCACCTACTATCCGAACCTCGTCGTCGGCACGGCCACCAGCGCGGCGACCCTGCAGAACATCGTCAATCTGATGGGCGGGTCGGGGAACGCGGTGCGGACCACGGAGTACCGGATCAACCGCGGCGGCATCCAGTCGAACGTCGTCTGGCAGTTGGGCGACCACAACATCCAGGCCGGCGCCTGGTTCGAACACAACGAACCGGCCCAGCACCGCGTCTGGTATCCGATGACGGGCGCGAACAACGACCTGTCGCCTTATGACGTGCCGCGCGGGAGCAAGGCGTTCACCCAGTACGCCGCCGAGTTCTTCACCAACGACATCCAGCTCTACCTGCAGGACCAGTGGAAGATCATGCCGAACCTGACCCTGCAGGCCGGCTTCAAGTCCAGCCTGCAGGATGCCAACGGCAAGTTCCCGATCAACCAGAAGAACCTGCCGACCGTGGCCGTGCCGGTGCATTATCCGACGGGCAGCATCACCTCGAATAAGTGGTTCCTGCCCCAGGCGGGCCTGCTGTGGGATCCCACCGAGCACGAGCAGGTGTTCGTCAACGCCCAGAAGAACATGCGCCAATTCATCCCGTACGGCGCGGGCAGCGGCTTCTACGGCTTCTCGGCATGGAGCCTGGGCACCCAGGCGGCGTTCGACCTGTTCAAGACGACGGTGAAGCCCGAGACCTCATGGACCTACGAGGCGGGCCTGCGCACCCGTCGCACGTTCGAGGGCGACTTCATCACCGGCCTCGACGGCCAGGTCAGCGTCTATCACGTGAAGTTTCGCAACCGCCTGCTGAACATCGCCCCGTACAACTTCATCAACCCGGCGCCGGCGATCCTCGCCAACGTCGGCGGGGTGACGACGAACGGCATCGACGTAGCCGGCACGCTGCAGTTCGGGGAGCACTTCAGCCTTTACAACGCGATCTCGTACAACAAGTCGAAGTACGACGACGACTACCAGAGCGGCACGACGATCGTGGGCGGCGTCAGCACGCCGGTCACCGTCGCCACCGGCGGCAAGCAGGTGCCGCTGACGCCGAAGTGGATGAACAAGACGGTCGCGCGCTTCAACTGGGGTCCCTTCGGCGCCTCGGTGAGCGGCGACTACATCGGCAAGCGGCCGGTGACCTACCTGAACGACTTGTCGGTGAAGTCGACCTTCGTCGTCGACCTGGAGGCCAGCTACACCTTCGACGTGCCCGCCGACGGCATGCTGAAGGGCGCGCGGATCAGCGCCAACATCACCAACCTGTTCGACAAGAAGGGCGTCTCGACCGCCGGCGTCACCAGCAACTCCGGCGGTTACACGGCCTTCCCGCTGGCGCCGCGGATGGGCTTCGTCACCGTTTCGGCCGACTTCTAGGCTAACTCCCGAGCGCACGGCGGCCGCGCGGCGTTTGGTCCGCGCGGCCGCATTGCCCTCGAGGGCGGGGCAAGCCATACGGAGCACAGAATCGGATCACGCTACGTTCCCTATGTCCCAGCCTGCCCCTAAGCCCCTTCCCGACCTCTTCGACGACGCGCTGAATCCCGCGCCCGCCGCGCCGCTGGCCGAGAGCCACGAGCCGCGCCCGGACGCGCCCGCGGCCAAGCCCTCCGGCTACTCGGCCGCCGACATCGAGGTTCTGGAAGGGCTGGAGCCGGTCCGCAAGCGGCCGGGCATGTACATCGGCGGCACCGACGAGCGTGCGCTGCATCACCTGTTCGCCGAGGTGCTGGACAACGCCATGGACGAGGCCGTCGCCGGCCACGCCAAGCTGATCACCGTCACCCTCGACGCGGACGGCGCCCTCACCGTCTTCGACGATGGCCGAGGCATCCCGGTCGACCCGCACCCGAAACACCCTGGCAAGTCGGCGCTCGAAGTCATCATGACCGTCCTGCACTCGGGCGGGAAGTTCTCGGGCAAGGCCTACGAAACCTCGGGCGGCCTGCACGGCGTCGGCGTCTCGGTGGTCAACGCCCTTTCCGAGCGCGTCGAGGTCACGGTCTTCAAGGACGGCTTCGAGTGGCGCCAGGCGTTCAGCCGCGGCAAGCCCCTCGGCTCCATCGAGAAGATCGGCCCCACCCGCAAGAAGGGCACGGCGATCAGCTTCCTGCCCGACCCGGTGATCTTCGGCGACGGCGCGGCCTTCAAGCCGGCGCGCCTGTACCGGATGGCGCGGTCCAAGGCCTATCTGTTCGGCGGCGTCGAGATCCGCTGGAAATGCGACCCGGCCCGGATCCACGACCAGACCCCGCCCGAGGCGGTGTTCCGCTTCCCGAACGGCCTCGCCGACTTCCTGGCGGAGCGGATCAAGGGGCTGGAGACCGTGACGCCCGAGCCGTTCGCCGGCCGCTACGAGCGGCCCGGGGAGGCCGGCAAGGTGGAGTGGGCCGTGGCCTGGACGCCTGCCGGCTTCGGCGAGGCCGACAGCTTCATGCAGTCGTACTGCAACACCGTGCCGACCCCCGAGGGCGGCACGCACGAGGCCGGCCTGCGCGCCGTGCTCACCAAAGGCCTGAAGCAGTACGCCGAACTGACCGGCGAGAAGCGGGGCGGCCTGATCACCGCCGACGACGTCATCAGCCAGGCGGGGGCGCTGGTCAGCGTCTTCATCCGCGACCCCGAGTTCCAGGGCCAGACGAAGGAGAAGCTCTCCTCGTCCGAGGCCCAGCGCCTGGTGGAAAAGGCCCTGGCCGACCCGTTCGACCACTGGCTGACCGCCCAGCCGAAGGCCGCCAGCACGCTGCTGCAGTTCGTCGTCGAGCGCGCCGAGGAACGCCTCAAGCGCCGCAAGGACAAGGAGGTCGCCCGCGCGTCGGCGACCCGCAAGCTGCGCCTGCCCGGCAAACTGGCCGACTGCGCCGGCTCGTCGACCGAGGGCACCGAACTGTTCCTGGTCGAGGGCGACTCGGCCGGCGGCTCCGCCAAGCAGGCGCGTGACCGCAAGACGCAGGCGATCCTACCCCTTCGCGGCAAGATCCTGAACGTCGCCTCGGCCTCCACCGACAAGTTTGGCGGCAACAAGGAGCTCAGCGACCTGCTGCTGGCCCTGGGCGCCCAGGCCGGGTCGAAGTTCAAGGAGGAAGACCTCCGCTACGACCGCATCGTGATCATGACCG
>NZ_JANINU010000168.1 GCF_024508875.1 Phenylobacterium sp. | reverse complement strand
TCAAGAACCTCAAGGGCAAGACGCTGACGAACCCCTGGAAGAAGCACGACAACATTCCGCTGTAGGGGCGGGGTGGACGCGGCTGCACACTCGGGTCAGCGCCGTACCAGGGGGTGCATTCCGTCGTGGCGTTGGGGTTCGCAGCCGCGCCCAGCATCATTCTTGCGCGGCGACGGCCCGGGCCGGGATCGGGTCAAACCCTGAGCGGCCGCGCGCCTAGACCTGGATCAGGTTGTGCTTCACCGCGAAGCGCACGAACTCGGGCCCGCTGTGAACGCCGGCCTTGCGCATGGCGGCGGCCCGGTGGGTCTCGACCGTCTTGATGCTGATGCCCAGCAGGCGGGCGATCTTCTTGTTGGAATTGCCCTCGGCGATGAGCTGCGCCACCTCCAGCTCGCGCAGGCTGAAGCTCTCCAACCTGCCCGGCGTGCGGCCGTGCACCACCGTCTCCAGCAGCAGGTCGGAGACGGACGGCGAGAAGTAGGGACGGTTGGCGCCCAGGGCCGAGATCGCGGCTTCCAGGTCCAGCTCGCTGTCGGTCTTCAGCAGATATCCGCGTGCGCCGGCCGCCAGGCCGCTGCTTACCGTCTCGTCGTCGTCGTGCATCGTGAAGAGCAGCACCCGCACGCTCGGCAGGTCGTGCCGCAGCCGCCGCGTCAGCGCGATGCCGTTCAGCAGGGGCAGCGAGATGTCGAGGATCGCGATGTCGGGGCTCTGGTTGAGCGCGATCTCCAGGGCGCGCTGGCCGTCGGCGGCCTCACCGCACACCTCCCAGCCCACGTGACTCTCGATCAGGTCGCGCACGCCCTTTCGAACAATCTCATGATCGTCGGCGACCATGATGCGCAGCATATCTGTCTCCAAGCCGGGGCCCGTTGACAGGAGTACGTGCCGACGCTGCGCGGACGCCCATCAGGCGAAACCCTCGCTCCGAGCCCGCAGACTCGGGAGGCGTCCAACACTTTATGCGCGAATATCGTGTACGAATTCCCCTCATGGCTGTAGCTTTTTGGAGGGAACAGGAGGGGAGCGGCCGAGCGCTTGCCGCCCCATGTGAGGCGCGAATGCTGGCGCGGACGGACGCGGAGCCGATCGGCTCCACCGACTATCGAAGCGTCTTCTCGGCGCTGCCCACGGCGATGGCGCTCGTCTCGAACGACGAGCGTGCGACCCGCATCCTGGGCGTCACCGACCGTTTCGCCGCGCTGCTCGGCGCCCGCACCGAGGACTTGGAAGGACGCGACCTCGCGCAGGTGTTCCCGCAGCGCTCCGCGGCCAGGGTCGGTCAGGCCGTCGCGGCCTCAACCGAAGCTCAACAGTCCGTGATGACGCGGGTCGCCCTGCCGCGGGGCGAGCGGCTTATGCGGCTCGACGTCGAGGCGCGCCCGACGCCCGAAGGAGTCCTCCTCGCGTTCGCCGACGCCGTCCGCCTGCCGAGCCGCGTCGCGCCGGGCAAGGAGGCCAATCCGGCGCTCGCGATCGCGCGGGCGGAACAGAACGAGCGCCGCCGGGTCGGCCGCGAACTCCACGACTGTACGTCCCAGCTCCTCGTGGCGGCCCAGCTCGGCCTGAGCGCCCTGGAACGGCGGACGGAGCTGAAGGGCGAAACGCGCCGCATCGCCGCCGACGTGCGCCGCTCCATCGCCGCGGCCCTGAAGGAGATCCGCACCTTCTCGTTCCTGCTGCACCCGCCGGGTCTGTCGGACGGCGGCCTGCCCAAGGCCCTAGAGGAGTTCGGCGCCGGCTTCGGTTCGCGCACGGGGCTGCGGATCGACGTCGAGGTGGGCCCAGGACCCTGGGTGCTACCCGCCACCCTGGAAATGGCGATGTTCCGCGTGGCGCAGGAGGCGCTGATGAACGTTCACCGCCACGCGGCGGCGCGCCGGGCGACGGTGCGCCTGTCACGCGAAGCGTCGGCGGTGGTGCTGGAGGTCGAGGACGACGGGGTCGGGCTGCGCCGGCGCAGCGGCCGACCTTCGCCGCCGGAGCCGCTGGGCGTCGGCCTCAGCGGCATGCTGGCGCGGATGACCCACCTGGGCGGCTCGCTCACCCTGGAGGAGCAGCGGCGGGGCCTGAAGGTCCGTGCCTGGGCCCCCGTCGCCGAGCGCTGACGCCGGCCGTCGGAGACCACCTGAGGCCCTACAGCGGGTTTCACCTGATGGCGAAGCTCAACCGCAGCGCGTACTCCTGACCGTGCCGCGAAGCCGAGGGCGCGCCCCCGATGCGCCAGCTTCCGGAAGGGCAGGGGTGGGCTCATGTACCGCAAGGTTGCGCCGACTGGATTGCTGCATACGCCCCCCGACCAGGGCGCGGTCCGGACACGTAGCTCGCGGCGCGTTGAGTCCACCCGTTGGCCCCTCGGCGTGTCGATGACCATAGCCCTGATCGCCTCGCTGGCGCTTTGGGCGGGGGCGATCGCCGGCGCCATGACGCTGATCGCGATGTTCTGATCGTCCGGTGGCGGCGGGCCGGAACAACCCCGCCGCCGCTCCGTTCCCCACGCCAAACGGGGTTCGCCCGTGAAGCGAAGGAGAACGAGCATGGCCGGTCGATGGACGGACGATAGGGATTGGCGCGACCGCGAGCTGCAGCGCCGTATGGACGAACGCTACGACGTCTTCGGCCTCAACGACGAGGGCGACCGCTACGCGGGGCGCGAGGACCGCAGCTTCGACCGCGACGAACGGGTCTTCGGCGAGCGCGAGAGCGGCGTCAGCTACAACCGCCCGCAGCGCGGCTTCGGGCGTAGCGAGAGCAATCGCTCCGGCTGGCAGGACCAGGACTACGGCGGCGTCTCGCCGGCGATGCGCCGGGGCGACTACGAGACGGGCTACCGCGCCAACCCGCGTTTCGGGAGCCAGGACTACACCCGCGGCGGCCAGGACCGCGGCGGTCGGTTCTATGGCGACGACGGCCGCGCGCGGCTGTGGAGCGGCGACTATGAGTATGGCGCCAGCTATCGCCCCTACGACGGCGAGGGGCGCCGTTTCGGCAGCGGCGAGGCCGATCGGCGCTGGGCGCGCGAGATGCGCCGCGGTCCCGACCGCACCTTCTCGGGCGGCACGGGTGGCTACGACTACGAACGCGGCTACGGCGACGGCGGACGCGAGTACGAGCGCAATCGCTACGAAGGCGGCGGCGAAGGCTTCGAGGATCGCGCCCGAGACGCCGGCGACTTCCTGCGCCGCGCCGGCCAGCGGATCTCGAACTGGTTCAGCGACGTCGCCGGCGAAGGCAGCTACGACCGCGGCTACGCCGAGGATCGCAAGCGCTATGACGAGTTCCGCGGCGCCCGTGGCCGCGGTCCGAAGGGCTACCAGCGCTCCGACGACCGCATCAGCGACGAAGCGCACCAGCGGCTGACCGACGATCCGTGGCTCGACGCGACCGAAGTGAACGTTTCGGTCTCAGGCGGCGAGGTCACGCTGTCGGGGACGGTGGACAGCCGCGAGGCCAAGCATCGCGCCGAACGGATCGTCGAGGACGTGTCGGGTGTGAAGCATGTCCAGAACAATCTGCGTGTAACGGCCGGCAGCTACTTCACGACCGCGGGCCGCGGCTACGGCGACAGCGTGCAGGAAGCCCGCATGGCGTCGAGCGACCCCGTGAAGGACGTCACGGATGGCGCCGCGACGCCCCCGGCGCAAAAGCGCAACTGACGATTTGAGACGGTCGGTGCGGGCTGGGCTTCCCCCGGCCCGCGCCGATCCGATCAGGCATATACGCCCGCGGCGTGCTCGTTGTCGCCGCGGCCCAGGGGGTCGGGCAACGGCTCGCCGCCCTTCACGAACGTCAGCGACACCGAATTGATGCAGTAGCGCAGCCGCGTGGGCGGCGGGCCATCCGGGAAGACGTGGCCCTGGTGGCTGCCGCAGCGGGCGCAGACCGTCTCGATGCGGACCATTCCGTAGGACGTATCGCGAATCCCCTTCACGTGCGCCTCGTCCACGGGCGCCCAGAACGAGGGCCAGCCCGTGCCGCTCTCGAACTTGGTCTTGTGGTGGAACAGCGGCAGGCCGCAGAGGCGGCAGCAGTAGACGCCGTCGTCCTTCTGATCGAGCAGTCCGCCGCAGAACGGCGCCTCTGTGCCGTGGTGCAGCAGAACGTCGGCTTCGGCGGGCGAAAGCGTCGCCTCCAGTCGCTTGCGTTCCTCAGCGTTAGGCGGCGAGAGAGAGAAGCCGGAGGGGGAGACTGCTGGCGTGTCCATGACCGTCAATTTAAGGTCCCTCCCTCCTCGGCGGAAGAGCGCCGTTGGAGCCATCGTTTAAGGGTTCGGATGTTCTCGAAGATTCTGATCGCCAACCGGGGTGAGATCGCCGTCCGGATCATCAAGACCTGCCGCCGCATGGGCATCAAGACGGTGGTCGTCTATTCCGAGGCCGACGCCGACTCGATGGCGGTGGAGATGGCCGACGAGGCCGTTTTCATCGGCGGCGCGCCGGCGGCCGAGAGCTACCTCGTCGCCGACAAGATCGTGGACGCGGTCCGCCAGACCGGCGCCGAGGCCATTCACCCCGGCTTCGGCTTCCTGTCCGAGAACGCGGGCTTCGCGCGTCGCCTGGAAAAGGAAGGCATCGTCTTCATCGGTCCCAACCCCAAGGCCATCGAGGCCATGGGCGACAAGATCGAGTCGAAGAAGTTCGCGGCCAAGGCGGGCGTGTCGACCGTGCCGGGCCACGTCGGCGAGATCGACGACACCGCCCACGCCATCAAGATCGCCGAGGAGATCGGCTATCCGGTGATGATCAAGGCCTCCGCCGGCGGGGGCGGGAAGGGCATCCGCGTCGCCTGGAACCGCAAGGACGTCGAGGAGGGCTTCCCGGCCGTGCGGGCCGAGGCCAAGGCCAGCTTCGGCGACGACCGCATCTTCATCGAGAAGTTCATCGAGAGCCCGCGGCACGTGGAGATCCAGGTCCTGGGCGACAAGCACGGCAACGTCGTGCACCTGTTCGAGCGCGAGTGTTCGATCCAGCGCCGGAACCAGAAGGTCATCGAAGAGGCGCCGAGCCCGCTGCTGGACGAGAAGACCCGCAAGGCGATGGGCGACCAGGCCGTCGCGCTGGCCAAGGCGGTCGGCTACGACAGCGCCGGCACCGTCGAGTTCGTGGCCGGCCAGGACCGCAGCTTCTTCTTCCTGGAGATGAACACGCGCCTGCAGGTCGAGCATCCCGTCA
>NZ_JANINU010000167.1 GCF_024508875.1 Phenylobacterium sp. | reverse complement strand
AGTTGGCGTCGTTGGCGTAGCGGACGTCGCGGCCCAGCACGCGCTGCAGGTCGGCCGGGAAGGGCTTGTCGTTCAGCACGGTGGAGTTGGAGTTGCGCATCAGGCCGGTGGCGGGGGAGGGCGAGCCGGGGCCGCCCACGCCGACGCGGGTCACCGTGACGCCCGCCTGCCGCTCGGCCTCGCCGACGACCTGGGCGGTGGCCTCCAGCCGGTCCTCGTAGGCCGGCGGCGTCGGAACGCGGACGCGCGCCTGGAACCGGCCCTCGGCGTCGAGCGCCGCCGCCTCGATCTTTGTCCCGCCGAAGTCCACGCCGATGCGGATCATCGGCCCTGAATACCTGATTTGTTCTGCGTGCTCACGGGATGGCTTTGGGTGCGAGGCGAATCGCTGCTCGACCCTCACCGTTTACGGCTCTCCCTCCGGTCACTGAATCTACGCCTCGGACCGAAACGACAATCGGCTCGGCCCTGCCAATCGCCGCGGCTGGGCGGGCTGCCTTACATCCTAGATTGCTACGCGAAAGTGCGGGTGCTCCAGATTGATTCGGCGATATGACCTTCACACTAGCTACGAGGGGGGACGATGATCTTTGCGCGTTTTGGTTCGGTGGTTTTGCTGACAGCAGTCGCATCGCTCGGAGCGAGTGCGCGCGCTGCCGAAACGAAGGTATGGGCGAAAGTCGGCGCCACGCCGGCCGCGGTGAAGGCGCAGATCGAGCGGTGCCAAAGTGATGCGTCGAGTCAGAAGGCGGACTTCTTGTCTTCGGGCCAATTTATCGACAACGGCTCGTCCGCCGGTCGCAAGACGCTGCTGGGGACGCCCATCGACCAGGCGTTCTTCAACGCGCCCTACCGCAAAGCCGCGGCCCGGCGTTGCATGACACGGAATGGCTACGCGCGCCTGCAGTTGACGGACGAGGAACAGGCCGCGTTCAAAAAGCAAGGCGAGGATCGCTGGCTCGCAGCGTTTCTGGCCGGTGATATCGGGCCGCGGGTCGAGGCTGCTCGGGCTCGCGTAGACCCCTTCAGCGAGGCGCTGAACGCTACGCCCTTTTCCGACCTGGCGTTCGATCCCGCTAGTGTGAAGATCGTGACGGGCGCGCTGCCGGACGCCAAACGGGGGAGCGTCGCCACGTTCGCCTACAATTTCGACGAAGACATGCGGATGAAGGGGGTCACGCTCGCCACGGCGAAGGTCTCGTATCGGAAGACAGGCCGAGTGTCGGCGCCATTCGCGGTCAAAGACCCGCTCACCATCGCTGTCGCGGAAGGGACGATCGTATACCAAGTTTCCGGCGCGACTTCTGAAGGTCTCAACCAGACATACTGGTGTGGGCCTGTGACCATCAGCAGCCTCGTGGGCGCCAAGCCCGGTGGCGGTTGTTTCTGGCGGGACGGAAGGGATCGCGTTGCAGTTCGCGGACAGGTCGCAACCGTGGTCGGTGGGGCGCTTCAACGCCCTGGGTTCTCTCTGGCGCGGTAAGTCGACCGGCGAGGCCAGCGTAGTGGCCAGCGAGGTCGACCTAATCGGGCCTCTCGACTTCCGACTGGAGGTTGTCAACGACACGGTCTCGATCGGAATCCAGGCGATCCTGAGCCGTGAGGGAAAGACAAGTGTCCCTTGGGCGCTGGTGGTGGAAACCAAGGACGGCGAGCCCGTCTACCTGCCGGTGGCCGATGGCCGGTTCAAGCTAGTGCGAGAGAATAAAGTCGTGACGGCGGAGTTCGAAAAGATGCCTGCATCAGGAAACTGATGCAGGCCCAGATCCGTTCGCGGCCGCCTAGTCAGCGACCAGGCTGTCCCCCTCTCGCCGCGAACAAGAAGCGCCTCCCTCACCGATCCGCCGGCGCCGGCTTGCCCTTCAGGTAGGTGTCGAGCCAGGTGGCCATTTCCCAGAGGGTGTGGTCGGAGGATTCCAGGGCGCGATAGCCGTGGGCCTCGTTGGGCAGGACGACGTAGCGAACGGTGGCTCCAGCGCCTTTGAGGGCGGCGTAGAAGCGTTCGGTCTGGACCGGGAAGGTGCCCGAGTTGTCGTCGGCGCCGCCGTGCATCAGCAGGATCGGCTCCTTGATCCGGGGCGCGTAGGTGAACGGGCTCATCTTCGTGTAGATGTCCGTCGCCTCCCAGTAGGTGCGCTCCTCGGCCTGGAAGCCGAAGGGGGTGAGCGTGCGGTTGTAGGCGCCCGAGCGGGCGATGCCCGTCTTGAAGAGGTCGGTGTGGGCCAAGAGGTTCGCGGTCATGAAGGCCCCGTACGAGTGGCCGCCGACGGCGATCTTGTCCCGGCTGGCGACGCCCAGGTCGACCACGGCGTCCACCGCGGCCTTGGCGTCGGCCTGGAGCTGTTCGATGTAGGTGTCGTTGGCCGTGCCGTTGGCGCCGACGATGGGGAAGGCCGGGTTGTCGAGGACGGCGTAGCCCTGGGTCACCAGTAGCAGGTGCGAGATGCCGCCCGGCCGGGAGAAGCGGTTGGCCGAGGTGTCGACGACCTGGCCCGCCATCTTCGGGTCCGTGAACTCGGCGGGGTAGGCCCACATCAGGAGCGGCAGGGGCCCGTCGCGCTTGGCGTCGTAGCCGGACGGCAGGTACAGCGTGCCGGACAGTGGCAGGCCGTCGGCCCGCTTGTAGGTGATCAACTGCTTGTTGACGCCCGCGAACTGCGGCGCCGGATCGGCGAAGGCGGTCAGGGGCTTCGGCGTCTTGGCGCCCATCGTCCGCAGGAAATAGTTCGGGACGGCCTTCTGGCTCTCGCGCCGGGTGACCAGCTTCGTCGCCGCCGCATCGGCGAAGGCGACCGGGAGTTCGTAGACCCCCGGCTCGCTGCGCCAGAGCTCCTTGATCTTGCCGTCGGCCAGTTCGAGACGGCTGACGAACGGATACTCGCCCTTCGCCGTCGCGCCGGGGCCGCTCATCAGCACGGCCTTGCCGTCGGCGGTGAACTGCATGACCGGCTCGCCGGCGGCGTTGCGCGCGAACATCGGCTCGCCCGGGTCGCCGTAGCGGTCCTGCGAGCTGCGCGAGATCAGCACGCGGCCGGCGTCGGGCTTGCCGGGGTTCACCAGGGTGCGCGTCTCGTGCCGGGTCAGCCACCAGCGGCTGGTGACGATGGCCGCGTCGTCGCGACCCCAGGCTATGGAATCGTAGCGATCCTTCAGGTCCGCCAGCTTGCGCGGCGCGGCGGTGAACGGCGCGTCCAGCAGCACGAGGCGGTCGTGGATCTCGACCTTGTTGCGCGGGTCGCCGCCGTCCTGGGCCTCGGCCCACAGCAGGGTGGCGGGCGCGTCGGCGCGCCATTCGACGTCGCGCGGCCCCTTCACCACCGCGTCGAAGGGCGGCGGAACGTCATCGGCCAGCGGCCGGTCGACAAGGGTCTTCACGACGGCGCCGGTCATGTCGAGCACCGCGATCTCGGTCGGGAAGGCGCGCGCCGGGACGACGTAGCTGTAGGGGCGCTTCAGCTTGGCGGTGAGCAGGTACTTGCCGTCCGGCGAGGGCGTCGCCTCGGCCCAGACAGCCGGCGCCCCGATCGGCGTCACCGCGCCGGCCAGGTCGACGCGGGCGATCTGGCTGGTGAAGTAGTGGTCGAACAGGGCTTCGTCGCGGGGACTGCCCAGCAGGTCCTGGTAGGTTCGGCTGGGGGCGGTGCGGCCGCGGTTCTCCTGGATCACCGGTCCGTCGGGCGTGGTCGAGGCGACCGGCGGGGCGCCGCGGCCGGCCGGTACAGTGCGGGCGACCAGCGCCTTGGAGTCCGCCAGCCAGTCGTAGGGCTGGCCGAAGGCGGCGTTGAGGATCGGCCCGGTCAGCTTGCGCGCCTTCGCGCCGGCGACGTCGGCGACCCACAGCTCCAGCCCGTCGGGGGCCTCCACGGCGATGGCGAGAGTCTTGCCGTCGGGCGACCATTGCGGGCCGATGAAGCGCGCCTTGGCCGGCAACTCGACGGTGGTGGTCTTTCCGCTGGCGACGTCCTTGAAGCTGAGGCCGGTGTTCCAGTTCGTGCGCGCCTCGACCGGGCCGTTGGTGCGCGGGTTCACCCGGTAGCCGCCCAGGCGCAGGATCGGCTCGGAGACGGCGGCGATCGAGGGCAGGCCCTCGCGGTTGAGCACGGCGAGCGTCTTACGATCGGGCGAGAGGCTGACCGCCGGCGTCGGCTGGGCCGCGATGATCTGGGCGATGGGGGCGGGCGGGACCTGGTAGCCGCCGGGCGCCGCGAGGGCCGCCATCGGCGACATCAGGAGGCTCGCCGCCACGGCAGTCGAGAGCAGGCCGCGAAGGCCGGTACGGATCAGCATGGAAGGACGCCCCATCGCAAACAGAGGCGCGACTTGACGATGGGCCGGCGGCGGCGTCAACGCGCCTGGGCCGCCCGCGCCGCTATCTCCGTATCGCCGCCTCGATCGCGTCGGCCAACTCGGCCCAGTCGTCGATGCGGGGGTGGCGCTCGGACTGCGGCGCCAGGGGACGCAGGCGCAGGTCGGCCACGTGCTGGAACGTCGCGGTCCCAGGCGAGTGGTCCTGCACCGAATCGAGATTGGGCAGCAGGTCGTCCACGAAGGCGGTCCGCTGCGGTGTCTGCGCCACCAGGCCGGCGGCGATCGGACCCTTCGGCCCCGAGTTCAGGATCAGCGGGTGCGGCAGGCCGTGCTTGCGCAGCCACTGCGTCCGCAGCGCCTCGGCCTGGGCCGGCGCGTTGGACAGGATCAGGATCTCGGCGACCTTCGAGAGGCGGTTCAGGGCGTCGATGCCGCCCGGGGCCGGCTCGATCTCGTGGCAGCGCGTGGCGAAAAAGGCGTCGAACAGCTTCTTGCCGTCCTCCACCGGATAGTGCTCGGCCTCGCCCGGCCGGTAGATGTTCTGGAACAGGGCGAAGCGGTCGATCCGCATCTCCAGGCCATGGTCGGCCACGAAGTCCCCGAAGCCCTGCATGAACAGGCCCAGCACCTCGTCCACGTCCACCAGCACGAGGGGCCGCTCGGTGGAGAGGCCGAGCGTGGCCAGAGGCGGGGCGGCGATCGGCGAGGCTTGGGTCAAGGCGGTTCCAACGGGGATAACGAAGTTTAAGGATATACCGACCGATAAGGGCCGGAAGGGTGGGGAAGGGCCGAAATCCGGCCGCGCCTCCAGCAGCGTCGGGTCCCGAATGGCCAAGAAGGTCCTCATCGTCGAGGATAACGAGCTGA
>NZ_JANINU010000166.1 GCF_024508875.1 Phenylobacterium sp. | reverse complement strand
CCGAGGACAACGAGACGAACCAGCGGGTGGTGCGCACGGTGCTGAACGCCCTGGGCGTGGACCCCACGGTCGTGCCGGACGGCAAGGCGGCTGTCGAGGCCTGGGACCGGGGCGACTGGGACCTGATCCTGATGGACATCCAGATGCCGGTGCGCGACGGCGTGGCGGCGACGCGGGATATCCGCCGGCTGGAAGCCGAGCGGGGCCTGACGCCAACGCGCATCGTGGCGCTGACCGCCAACGCCATGCCCGCGCAGGTGGACGAGTACGCGGCGGCGGGCATGGACGGCGTGGTGCCGAAGCCGATCCTCATCGAGGAGCTTCACGCCGCCCTGGTCGACGCGCGGCTGAAGCGGGCGGCCTGACGCCTACTGGATCGCCGTCTGGCGGACGCCGCGGGCCTCGGGCGTGGGGCCGCGGCTGTCGTCGCGCGCGGGCTTGCTTGAGGCCAGCCGCAGGATCTCGAGATAGCCGCTGGCGGTGAGCATGCCCGGCAGTACGCCCTTGGCCTTCAGCAGGCGGTGGGTGCGGGGCAGGTTGTAGCAAGGCACATGCATGAACATGTGGTGCTCGCAGTGGTAGTTCACAAAGTAGGGCGCGAGGAACGCCCGCTCGATCAGGTTGGCCCGGGTGGTGCGGGCGTGCCGCAACGGGTCGGGTTCCTCCTTCGCCACGCAGGCGTGCTCGGCGATGTTGCGCAGGCGGGTTATCATCGGCAGCCAGGTGGCCTGGGGCAGCAGCCACAGCACCGGCCAGGCCCACCAGAAGCCGAACGGCGCGGTGATGGCGACGGTAAGGACCATGCCGGTCAGGAAACGCTTCCGCGAGACCATGGCGTCCTTGAGGATCGGCCATAGCGGCTCGCCGGCCTTGCGTTCGCGCAGGCGTTTCACGAGGCCCGCCCAGCGCTGCTTGTAGTAGGTCTGGCCGGTCAGATCGCGGACGATCTTGCGGCGCAGGGACAGGCGGGTGATCGGGAACGGCGCCGACAGGCCCAGGTCCGGATCCTCGGCCTGCTGGGCGTACTTGTGATGCCCCAGGTGGTAGGTGCGGTAGTTCACGAGGCCGCCGGGCGTGAGCTTGTCGCCCAGGAAATCGTTGACCTTCAGGTTCGGGTGCAGCGCGCCATGGGCCGCGTCGTGCATCAGGATGGCGAGGCCAAGCTGGCGCGCGCCGATGATCATCACCGCCAGCGGGATGGTGATCGGAAACGCCATGGCCATGCCGGCGGCCAAGCCGATGACGATCCAAGCATGAGCGACCAGCGCCGGTCCCTTCCACACGGACTTCCTGGCGAGCGGCGCCCATTCGTCCGGGGCGAAGTAGTCCTTGGGGGCGACACGGGCGGCGGCGGCCATCAGCGGTCTCCGGTGGGTTGGCGCGGATCGTGGCGGAGCAGGGCGACCATCTCCTCGACGGCCTCGGCGACCGGGCTGCCGGCCGCGCCTTCCCGGAGAGTCACGCCCAGGGCGAGGGTCCAGAAGCGGCGGGCGACGGTGGCGGCGTCCTCGGCCTGCGACCAGCCGCGGCGGTGGCGGGTCTCGGCATAGGCGCGGTCGCCCTCGGCGTGCAGGCGATCGAAGGTGCGCTCGATCAGGGGGCTGAGGTCCGGGCGGCGGCGGGTGAGCGACAGGGCCTCGACGAAGAGGGCCAGGCCCGGCGAGCCGATCACGGTCTCCACCAGGCGGCGGTTGTAGTCGGACCCCGAGCGCGCGCCGGCGGCGGCCTGCTCGGCCTGGCGGGCGACATAGAGCACCTCGCGGCAGGCGGCCTCGACGAACAGGGCCTCCTTGGTGCGGAAGTAGTAGGTGACCTGGCTGGGATAGGCGCCGGCGGCGGCGGCGATCTCGGCCACCGCGACGCTGGAGAGACCCCGCGCCTTGAACAGGTGGACGGCCGCGTCGAGCAGCCGCGATCGCATGCGCTTGCCCGGCTCGCGGGTGGCGCGCGCTTCGGCGAGGGATCGCACGTCGGCCATGCGAATATTTGTATGTCGTACAAACATTGGAGTCAAAGGCGCACGTCGAACGGCGGTTGCCGGATGCAACCTGCGCGCTTTTGTCACTCGCGGATGACGCGTGTGTCGCAGGCCTTGGTAACGCCGCCGCCACAGTCGCGGGGCAGCCTGGACGCTCAAGAGTTGAGTGGTGGTTCCGATGTCGATGATCGACGCCCTGACGGGCAAGAAGACGGCGCAGCGCGGAGGGTTGGCGGCGCTGTTCGGGAGCAAGAAGCCGAAGCGCCATGCGCTGCCGAAATGGGCGGCGCAGAAGGCGGCGAAGAAGGGATGAAGCGGGAGCGCTTCTCGCCCCTCACCCCGGCCAAGCGAAGCGCCGAGCCGGGACCCAGAGCGGCCGCAGTGCGGAACCCCCTGGGTCCCGGGTCTCCGGTGAGCTCCGCCCGGGATGAACGGGGGAGCGTTGCTCGCTACAGCGCGCCCGCCGCCAGCGCGGCGAACAGGATCAGGCCGGCCCCGGCGTTGGACTTGAACAGCTTCAGGGCCAGGACGGGATCGTCGACCCGGACGCGGCGGGCCTGCAGGCCGAGGTGGATGGCGTAGGCCAGCAGCCCGAGGGCGAAGCCGACGCCGAGGTGGGCCAACGTCCCGGCCGCGAAGACCAGGGCCAGCGTCGCCAGATAGAAAGCGCCGATGGCGCGAGGCGCCTTGTCGCCGAGGCGGCGCGCCGAGGACTTCACGCCGGCCAGGGCGTCGTCCTCCAGGTCCTGGATCGCGTAGATGGTGTCGTAGCCCAGGGTCCAGGCGATCCCCGACGCGTAGAGCAGGATAGCGGGGATGTAGAGGGGCGGCAGGCCGCCGCCGGCCGCCGCCGCATAGCCCAGCAGGGCGCCCCAGTTGAAGGTGAGCCCCAGCCAGGCCTGTGGCCACCAGGTGATCCGCTTCATGAACGGATAGGCGGCCACGAGGCCCAGCGACAGCACGCCCAGCAGCCAGCACAGCGGCGGCAGGGAGATCAGGATCAGCAGCGACACGAGGGTGCAGCCGAAGACGAACGCCCAAGCCTGCTTCACCGAGATTTGGCCGGCGGGGATGGGGCGCAGCGCGGTGCGCGCGACCTTGGCGTCGATGTCGCGGTCGACGATGTCGTTGTAGGCGCAGCCGGCCGCGCGCATCAGCGCCGCGCCCAGGAAGAACAGCAGGAGCAGCCATGGATCGGGCGACCGGCCCTCGACCGCAGCGGCGAGCGCGATGCCCTGCCAGCCGGGCAGCATCAGCAGCCAGATTCCCGCCGGCCGGTCGAACCGCCCCAGCTTCAGCCAGGGCCGCAGAGCCACGGGCGCATGCCGGTCGACCCAGTTGGTGGGCGCGGCGTCGGGCAGCGGGGCGTCGAGATCGGGCGAGGGCGACGTCATGGGGCGCGGCTTAGCAGAAGCCGCGGTGTGGCCGAAATGCCTCTGACCGCCACCCGCGTTAACCGTCGGGCCCGGCTTCCTTGACCGCGGTTATCGGCCCGCCTAGCTTCCGTGCCTTCGAGGCTCTTTCGAAGGAGGCGCCAGAATGACAGCTGTTGTGATGCACGCCTTCCCGACGCGCCTCGGGCCGCCGCCGAAACGACACCGGTAACCCGCCCGACCCGCTTCCCGTCCCGGCTCGCGCCGACGCGAAGCGATCCCGCGCGCCCGCGGCCCGCCGAGCCCCTCCCGGCTTCGTAAGCCCCGCTCCATCCGATCCATTTTCCGCGCCGGACCTGTGCGCGCTCCACGCTCGGAGTCCCGGTCCCGGCGCCCGTATCGAGACCTGTCATGACCGACCACTACGAGGACGACGAAGAGACCAAGACCAAGCGGGTGCTGTCGAACGCCCAGGTGCTGCGCTTCATCGGCGGCTTCTGGATGCGGCGGCCGGCGCTGTTCTGGACGGCGGTGGCGCTGATGCTGCTGGCCATCGCCTTCGACCTGATGCTGCCCTGGGCCTCGGGCCGGCTGGTGGACGCGGTGGCGGCGACGCCGCGCGAGCCGCCCGCCGCCTGGAGCGCCTGGGCGCTATTCGTGGGGGTGTACCTGGCGTTCTCGCTGATCCGGAACCTCGCGTTCCGGTTCTGGAACCCCATGGCTGCCGGCAACATGAAGGAGATGACGGACGAGGGCTTCCGGCGCGTCCAGGGCTTCTCGGCCGACTGGCACGCCGACCATTTCGCGGGCTCGACGGTGCGCAAGCTGTCGCGGGCCATGTGGGGCTACGACATGGTGTCGGACGCTGTGGTGCTGTGGCTGGGCCCCGCGATCGTGGTGCTGCTGGGCCTGTCGGCCACGATGGTGGCGCGCTGGCCGACCGTGGGGATCTTCTCCATGGCGGTGGTGGTGCTCTACATCGCCTCGAACCTGATCCTGACCGTGAAGTACGTGCGGCCCGCCAACCTGAAGTCGGTGGCGCTGGACACGCGGATCGGCGGAGCGCTGGCCGACTCCATCTCGTCGAACCCCACCGTGAAGACCTTCGGCGCGGAAGCCCGCGAGGAGGAGCGGATCGGCGGCATCACGGCGATGTGGCGCAAGGCGACGCTGAAGACCTGGACGCGCTTCATCGACGTCTGGCTGGTGCAGAACCTGATCCTGGTGGGCCTGCAGGCGGGCCTGTCGGGCCTCCTGATCCGGCTATGGGCGCGGGGCGAGGCGACGGCGGGCGACGTGGCCTTCGCGGTGACGTCGTTCATGCTGATGAGCGGCTACCTGCGCAACATCGGCGAGAACATCCGCATGATGCAGAAGGGCCTGGACGACGCCGAGGACGTGGCCGGCTTCGCCATCACCGACGCCCAGGTGGCTGACGCGCGCGACGCGGCGGGCTTCCGCGGCGAGCTGGGCGAGATCGCCTTCGACCGGGTCACCTTCCGCTACAAGTCGGCGGAGGAGCCGCTGTACCGCGACTTCACCCTGATCATCGCGCCGGGCGAGCGGATTGCGCTGGTCGGCCCGACGGGCTCGGGCAAGTCGACGTTCGTGAAGCTGCTGCAGCGGCTGTACGACGTGGACGGCGGGCGGATCCTGATCGACGGCCAGGACATCGCGAAGGTGACCCAGGGGTCGCTGCGGCGCGCCATCGCCGTGGTGCCGCAGGACCCGGCGCTGTTCCACCGCACGATCGCCGAGAACATCGCCTACGCCCGGCCCGAGGCCACGGCGGAGGAGGTGGCCCTGGCGGCGCGGCGGGCGCGGGCGGACGACTTCATCCGCCGGCTGCCCAAAGGCTACGACACCCTGGTCGGCGAGCGCGGCGTGAAGCTGTCGGGCGGCGAGCGGCAGCGGGTGGCGATCGCCCG
>NZ_JANINU010000165.1 GCF_024508875.1 Phenylobacterium sp. | reverse complement strand
TTCCAGGAGGAGGGATTTGCCCAGGCTTATCTTAAAATTAACGGCGGTTGGCGAGACCATGTTCTGTTCGGCCTGGTGACGCCCTATCGGGATCGCGAGGGGCCGGACGAGGGGGTGTCGGTCTAGCGCCGACGCCCGAAATCACGGGCTCGAACTTAGGACGGAATGGCCAACGACCGCTGGATGTGGGACGCCACGGCCACTCTCGAGGCCCTGGGCGCGGCGGAAGTCGCGCTCTGGGTCTGGGAGCCGGAGAAGGATCGTCTGCGTCTGACCGGGGCGACGCGCGCCCTCGGTCTGGGTCCGCTTGCGCCCGATTGCTCGTCCGCCGCCCTGCGCGCGCTGGCGCTACCGCAGGATCGCGTGGTGGCCGAGGACATCCTGCGCATCCAGGAGCCCGGCGGCGAAGTGGCGGTGCGCCTGCGCATGCGCGGCGGCAGCCCCTGCATCTGGCGCGGCGTCTGGCTGGAGGAGGGCATCCGCGCCGCCGGCGTGGTCGCCGCCGAGGTGAAGTTCGCCGCGTCGGGCCTGGACCACCTGACCGGCCTTGCCGACCGCCGCAGCTTCATCAACCTGGCCCGCGAGCGCCTGCAGGCGCCGGGGCAGCACGAACTGATCGTCGCCGATCTGGACCGGCTGCGCCGCCTGAACGAGGCGCTGGGCCACGAGCGCGCCGACCTGGTCCTGGCGGCGCTGGGCTCGCGCCTGGCCGCGGCCTTCCCGCCGGGGGCGCTGCTGGCGCGGATCGGGGAGGACGAGTTCGCCACCCTGGCCCCCGTCGGGGCCTCGCCGGGCGCGGAGGCGCTGCGGCGCGCGCTGGAGCAGCCGCTGCGGGTGGCCGGCTTCGACATCCATCCGACCCTGTCGATCGGCGCCGTCGAGGCGCCGGGCGGCGAGGAAGCCCCCGAGGCGGCCG
The DNA here is from genome assembly GCF_024508875.1 of Phenylobacterium sp. Taxonomy (GTDB): domain Bacteria; phylum Pseudomonadota; class Alphaproteobacteria; order Caulobacterales; family Caulobacteraceae; genus Phenylobacterium. The sequence goes on along the minus strand of NZ_JANINU010000165.1, from coordinate 31,515 downwards.
AACTGCTGCGCCGGGCCGAGCTGGCGGTCGAGGCGGCCAAGAGCAACGGCCGCGGCGGCGCGGCCGCTTACGGCCGCAGCCTGGAGACCGACGGCCTGTCGCGGCTGGCGCTGGAAGGCGATCTCAAGGGCGCGCTGCGCCGGGGCGAGCTGACGCCGTTCTACCAGCCCATCGTGCGTCTCGCGACCGGCGCCCTGTCGGGCTTCGAGGCGCTGGTGCGCTGGCGCCATCCGCGCCGGGGCCTGCTGATGCCCGAGCAGTTCCTGCCGCTGTGCGACGAGATGGGCCTGATGCCCGAACTGGGCGCCATGATGATGCGCGAGGCCTCCAAGCAGCTCGGCGCCTGGCGCAAGCGCCACCGGGCCGCCGGCGAGCTGACCGTGGCGGTGAACCTCTCCACGGGCGAGCTGGAACGGCCGGACCTGATCTCCGACGTCGAGCATATCCGCCGCGAGGCCGACCTGCCGCCCGGCGCCCTGAAGCTGGAGGTCACGGAAAGCGACGTCATGCGCGATCCGGACAAGGCCGCGATCATCCTGCGCAACCTGCGCGCGGCCGGCGCGGCCCTGGCGCTGGACGACTTCGGCACGGGCTTCTCGTCGCTGAGCTACCTGACGCGCCTGCCGTTCGACACCCTTAAGATCGACCGCTACTTCGTGCGCACCATGGCCACGAACGAGGGCTCGGCGAAGATTGTCTCGTCGGTCGTGAAGCTGGGCCAGGACCTCGACATGGAGGTGGTGGCCGAGGGCGTCGAGAACGCCGGCATGGCCCGCCACCTGCTGTCCCTCGGCTGCGACTACGGCCAGGGCTTCGGCTATGCGCCGGCGCTGTCGGCCCAGGAGGCCGAGGTCTACCTGAACGAAAGCTACGTGGATGGCGCCGCTCCGGTGAAGGCGCGCGGGTAGGGGCGGGGGCCGCGACCGACCCTTAGGCGACGCTCGGCAGGTTCAGCGCTATTTGGAGAAGTGGACGTCCGAGATCGCGCCATTGCACTTTGCGACGCGCATTTCGAGCTGTCCGCCACCCATGGTTCCCGGCTTGGTTGTTCCCCTGAACACCGCCCAGCTATCCCCCTCATCGTTGGCCATGATGAGCGGAAAGTTCTTCACGTCGGCGGCGGGATGGAAGCGCTTCTCGACAGCGAGAAAGATGCTCCGGGCAGTCTCGACATCCGGCACCAGTGGCTTTCCTGGTTCGCCCCAGCGCGGTGGGCAGGGACGCGCTTCGGCTGCTTTCGCCACATGCGGCTGCGCCGCCGCAACCATCAGCAGTGCCATGACAGCAGCCGTTCGCTGAAAGAGACTGTTCAATCGGTCTTCTCCTCGCCGACGTCGCGAACATCCGCTCCCGGTTGTCCGGCCCCTACGCCCGCCCCGCTTCGGCGCTGAGGAACTTGGGGTCGATGCCAAGCTTTTCCAGGGCGCGGGTCCACTTGGTGTCGTAGGCGTCGTCGAAGACGAGGGCCTCGTCGGCCTCCACGGTCAGCCAGACGTTCTCGCGGATTTCGCGTTCGAGCTGGCCGGCGCCCCAGCCGGCGTAGCCGAGGGCCAGGACAGCGCGGCGGGGATGCGGTTCGCGCCCGCCCATGGCCTCCAGCACCTCGCGGGTGGTGGTGAGCGCCAGGCCGCCCTCGACGCCCAGGCTGTGCTCGGCGTGGTAGTCGTCGGTGTGGACGACGAAGCCGCGCTCCATCTCCACGGGCCCGCCCAGCAGGACGAGGTCGTCGTCGAGCTCGTCGGCCACCTTCACCTCGAGCCGTTCCAGCAGGTCGGGCACGGTGAGGCCCTCGACCGGCCGGTTCACCGCGATGCCCATGGCGTGGTCGTGATCGTGGGCGCAGACGAGGATCAGGGACCGCTCGAAGCGGGGATCGCCGATCCCCGGCATGGCGATCAGCATCTGGCCGGTGAGGTAGCCGCCTTCCATCCCCCACAGGATTCGCAGGGATCGTGGCGACTTCAAGGGGGCGCGGCGGCGGGGGCGAGAAATCCTCGTTACCGAACGCCGGACTTCTCGTTTATCAGGCAGGGAAGACCCAGGACGAGGAGACCTGCCGATGACGATCAAAGTGGGCGACAAGCTGCCGAACGTGACCCTGACCCAGGCGACCGCCGAGGGGCCGAAGCCAGTACAGAGCGAAGACTTTTTCAAGGGCCGGACCGTGGCCCTGTTCGCCGTGCCGGGCGCCTTCACGCCCACCTGCTCGGCCAAGCACCTGCCGGGCTTCAAGCAGCACGCCCCGGACCTCAAGGCGAAGGGCGTGGACGAGATCGCCTGCCTGTCGGTGAACGACGCCTTCGTGATGCGCGCCTGGGGCGAAGACCAGGCGGTGGGCGAGGACATCGTCATGCTGGGCGACGGCAACGGCGCGTTCACGGAGGCGGTCGGCCTGACGATGGACGGCAGCAAGTTCGGCATGGGCAAGCGCTCGCAGCGCTATTCCATGATCGTGAAGGACGGCGTGGTGACCGAGCTGAACGTCGAGGCGCCGGGCGAATTCAAGGTCTCGGCCGCCGACTACATGCTGGCGCAGCTCTAGGCCGTCTTCGGAAAGGGCCGGCTCACGAACTTCGAGCCGGCCTCGCCGAACCGCCAGGGCACGTCGACGGCCTTGGTGATGCCGATGCGGGGGCCGACGGCGAGGCCCCTGGCCGGTCCCGGCGCGAGCTGGAACGGCGGGCGATCGAGCGCAAGGCCGTTGTGCTCCCGGGTGATGGCCAGCGCCTGGCAGAGCTTGCCGGGCCCCGAGCACAGGGCGCGCGGGTCGCCGAGGCCGCGGCGCTCGGACATGATCTCCAGGCCCGCCGTCGGCTCGATCGCCCGGATCAGCACGGCCCCGCCGGGCGCCTCCGCCCAGCAGACGAAGTTCATGCACCAGTGGATGCCGTACGAACGGTAGACGTAGAGCGTCCCCGTCGGCCCGAACATCACCTCGTTACGCGGCGTCGGGCCTGAGTAGCTGTGCGAGGCGGGGTCCTCGTGGTGGTAGGCCTCGGTCTCGACGATGCGCCCCCCCACGCCGCCGACGAGGACGGACCAGCCGATCAGGTCGGCGGCCACCTCGGCCGGATGGCGATCCCAGAAGCCTTGACGCTGGGCGTTCGAACGTCCGGAATGGCGGGCAACGAAAGAGCTCATCTTGGGAGGATGCGCCATGGCTTATGTCGAGGGCCAGACCGTTCACGACGCCGACAGCCACATCATGGAGCTGCCGGGCACGATCAACCGCTACCTGGACCCCAAGTTCCGGGGCGCGTTCGTGGAGAAGACGGGGCGCAAGGACGTGCTGCCCGAGTGGTTCGCCAAGGCGGCCGACAAGGCCAAGGACCCCGAGTTCCGCGCCGGGGCCGAGGCCAATATCCTGCTGCGCAAGAACTACGAGGCCCTAGGCGCCTTCGAGGCGGCGGACCGGCCGGCGACGCTGGACTACCTGGGGTTCGCCAGCCAACTCGTCTTCACGACGGCATGCCTCTCGAACTTCGGCCTGGAGCAGATGGGCGAGACGGAGCTGGCCGTTGAAGCCGCCCGCGGCCACAACCGGATGATGACCGAGTTCTGCTCGGTGGACCCGCGGCTTTTGGCGACCGGCTATGTGCCGTTGGTCGACCGGGCGCGGGCGCCGCAGATCGCCCGTGAGGCGCTGGAACTGGGCGCCAAGGCGCTGGTGATCCCCTCGCGCCATCCGCCGGGCTTCTCGCCCAGCCACGTCGAGCTCGACCCGCTGTGGGCGCTGGCCCAGGAGGCCGGCGTGCCGGTGCTCTTCCACGTGGGCGGGGAGGAGAAGATGGCCAAGGCCTACCTGGAGAACGGCCTGCCCTTCGTGAAGGACTTCCACGGCGGCGACGAGAACTTCACGTCCCTGACCTTCATGGCGATCCCGCTGAGCATCTGGCAGACGCTGTCGGCCCTGGTGATCGACGGGGTCTTCGACCGCTTCCCGCGGCTGAAGTGGGGGGCGATCGAACTGGGGGCGTCGTGGCTGCCCAGCCTGATGAAGTTCCTGGATTCCGGCTGCGCGGCGTTCGGCAAGGAGGAGCGGCTGCAGAAGCTGTCGGATACGCCCAGCGCGATCCTGCGCCGGCAGTTGCGGGTGACGCCCTATCCGCACGAGGACGTCGCCTGGATCATGGCCAACGCCGGGACCGAGACGGTGCTGTTCTCGTCGGACTTCCCGCACGTGGAGGGCGGCCGCAATCCGCTGAAGCGGTTCAACGACAACCTGGCCGGGGTGGACGAGGCGGCGAAGCGCGCCTTCTACCGCGACAACTTCATCGACCTGATGGGCCGGGGCCTGGACCCCTCCCTGCACGACCTGCCGTCGCTGCAGGCGGCCTGAGGCCGGCTTGCGGCTGAGCGCGGCGCGGCCGACAAGAGCCGCATGAAGTCGTGCGGATCATGCGGCATGTGCTGCAAGCTGATGGCGATCCCGGCGCTTGAGAAGCCGGCCGGCGCCTGGTGCGCGAAGTACGTGATGAAGCGGGGCTGCGGCGACTACGAGGGCCGGCCGCAGGCCTGCCGCGCCTTCGAGTGCCTCTACCTGACCGCGGAGGGGCTGGGCGACGCGTGGCGGCCGGACAAGGCGAAATTCATGATCTGGACGGGTCGCGAAGGGCGGCGCCTGATCATAGACGTCGACCCGTCATCGCCGCTGGCGTGGCGCCAGTCGCCCTACTACGCTCAGATCAAGGCCTGGTCGGATCGGCGCCATCCTGAGCCGTTCGAGGTGGCGGTGCGTTCAGGCGGTCGGCTGACCATCGTGTTCCCGGAGGCGGACATCGACCTGGGGCCGGAACAGGCCCTGCCCATCACGTCCGGCTACGACGAGGCGAACCGGCCTTACGCCCGCTACGTCACGCGCTGAGGGTCGCGCGTTCGTCGGGGCCGGGCGCCGCAGCCATGGCGCGGACGATGGCCCCGAGCAGGTCCTGGAGCTGGATGGGCTTGGCGGCGTGCTCGGTGAAGCCCTGGTCGAGGTAGCGCTGGCGGCCGCCCGAGGTGACGTCGGCGGTGAGGGCGACGACCGGGATGTGCTGGTTCGGGCCGGGGGCGCAGCGTAACGCCTCCAGGACGTCGACGCCGGTGAGGCCCGGCATCTGGATATCGGTCAGCACGAGGTCGAAGCGCTCTTCCCCGAGGGCGCGCAGGCCCTCCGATCCGGACGAGGCCTTTGAGACCGCGTGGCCGAGACTGGTGAGCAACTGGTCGAGCACGAGCAGGTTCACGGCGTTGTCGTCGATGGACAGGATCCGCAGAGTCTCGACCGCCAGCGGCTGGGGCTCGTTCGCCTCGGACGCCGCGTCGGCCAGCGTGTGCTGGGCCAGGTCGAGCGGGATTTCCAGATGGAACGTCGAGCCCTTGCCGAGCTCGCTCTCCACCCACACGCGGCCGCCCATCAGTTCCACAAGCTGCTTGACGATGGCCAGGCCGAGGCCGGTGCCGCCGAGCCGGCGCGCTTCGGATTCATCCGCCTGGGAGAAGCGGTCGAAGAGATGCGGGACGTGCTGCGGCGCGATGCCGGCGCCGGTGTCGATCACGGCAAGGTGCAGCCGGATGGAATCGTCGTCCCAGGGCGCGGCGTCGGCGACGACCCTGACGGCGCCCTCGTCGGTGAACTTCAGAGCGTTGCCGACCAGGTTGAACATGACCTGGCGCAGGCGCAGCGCGTCCATGAACACCGCCCGCGGGACGCTGGGCGCGAGCTCGAGGGCCAGCGCGACGCCCCGCTCGTCGGCGCGCGGCGTCCAGAGGCTGACCAGCCGCTCCATGAAGAGGTGCAGGTCCTCCGCCGACGGCATGATCTCGAGCTTGCCGGCGTCGATCTTCGAGACGTCGAGGATGTCGTTGAGGATCGACAGGAGGTACTCGCCGCTGTCGATCAGCACGTCGAGCCGCTGGGTCTGCACGGGATCGACCTCGTCGCGCTTCATGAGCTGGGCCATGCCGAGGACGCCGTTCATCGGCGTGCGGATCTCGTGGCTCATGGTGGCGAGGAAGTTCGACTTCGCCCGGTTGGCGGCGCGGGCGGCTTCGCGGGCCTGGTCGGCGGCGGTGCGCTCGGCGAGCGCCTGGTCGCGGGCGGCGGCGAGGTCGTCGACCAGGTTGACGTTGGCCAGGAAGGCCTCGTGCCAGGTCGTGATCGCCCGAACCGTACTGTCGGAGATCATGCCTAGCAGCACGACGAGGACGAGGAAGCCGGTCATCAGGGCCGCGGCGGTCTGCAGATCGAACTGCAGGAAGATCATCACCGCGCCCTGCAGCAGGATGGGGGTGGTTAGCGACCAGAACACGGTCCGTGACAGGGAGCCCGCCCCAAGGGCGACGACCAGAAGCGTCCCGAGCTGGATGACGTAGAGCAGGTGTTCCGGAAGGCCGCCGCTCCAGGCCATGGCGAAGGTGGGAGCGGTGTAGACGGATACGCGTGCGAAGCAGAGGAGGGCGAGCCTGCGAAAGCCCCTGGCCTCGTCGGCGCCGGCGCTTTCGCGCAGCCAGCGGGCGATCAGGACCTGTTGCAGCGTGTCGATCGCGCTCGATCCGAAGAACAGCGCGGCGGCGAGGAGCGGATGGCCCAGCATCCAGATGCCGATCGCGGCGACCGCGTTGAAGGCATAGTGGGCGAGGACGGGCAGGCGCAGCCCCCCGACGGAGAGCTGGTAGGCGGTGAGACGGGCGTCCACGACGTCGCCCGCCATCATCGGCGCGCCGGACGCAGCCTTGGCCGTGGACATCACACCCTACCCCTTTCGGCGGACGGTAGAGCTCAAAGGTAAACCGTCCGAGAATCCGAGAACGGGATATCTCAATCGGGGATTGTGAAGCTTCCGCTAGCTCGCGAGGGCTGCGGCCCGGGTTGCGGCAAGATCGTCGGCGCCATTCTCCGAGATGGAGTCGGCGAGGCCGCTCGCCAGGCTCAGGACCTGGCTGGCGTAGAGGCGAGCGAGGGCCCCCTTGGTGGCGAGCCAGGGATCGGACGCGCCGGCGGCCGCCAGGGCCTGGCGGCCGAGGATCCACCCGCCGACCACGTCGCCGGCCAGCCTCAGGAACGGCGTCGCCGCCGCCAGCGCCTGGGTGTTGTCGGCAGAGACCAGCCAGTCCGTGGCGCGCTCCAGGGCCGCCACGCCGGCGGCGAGGCGCCGACCGACGGGCGTCAGCTCGGCGACTTCGGTCAGGGTCTCGGCGGTCAGCGCCATTTCGCTGCAGAGCGCCTTCAGCGTCGCCCCGCCGTTGAGGCGCACCTTGCGGCCGACGAGGTCCATGGCCTGGATGCCGTTGGTGCCTTCGTAGATCGGGGCGATGCGCGCGTCGCGATAGTGCTGGGCGGCGCCGGTCTCCTCGATGAAACCCATGCCGCCGTGGAGTTGGACACCCAGCGAGGCCGTCTCGACGCCGATGTCCGTGGACCAGGCCTTGGCGATCGGCGTCAGCAGTTCCTGCCGCGCCTTGGCCGCGGCGCGCTCGTCCTCGGATTCGGCGCGATGCGCGAGGTCGGCAAGCACGCCGGTGGTCAGGCAGACGCCGCGCGCGGCCTCGATCTTGGCCTTCATCAGCATCAGCGTGCGGCGCACGTCGGGATGGCCGTAGATCATGCCGTCGGCGTCGTCGAACGCGGGACGCCCTTGCTTGCGCTCCTGGCTGAACGCGAGGGCCTGCTGGAAGGCGCGCTCGGCGATGGCGACGCCCTGGACGCCTACCTGGAGGCGGGCGGCGTTCATCATGACGAACATGTGGGCCAGGCCGTGGCCCAGTTCGCCGACCAGTTCGGCCTCCGCATCCTCGTAGATCATCACGCAGGTGGGCGAGCCGTGGATGCCCAGCTTATGCTCGATGGAAGCCGGTCGGAAGCTGTTGCGCGGCCCCAGCGAGCCGTCGTCCTTCACCTGGAACTTGTTGGCCAGGAACAGGCTGATCCCCTTCACGCCCGGAGGCGCGTCCGGCGTGCGGGCGATGATCAGGTGGCAGATGTTGTCGGCGGCGTCGTGGTCGCCCCAGGTGATGAAGATCTTCTGCCCCGACAGCAGATAGCCACCCTTGCCGTCCGGGCGGGCGATGGAGGTGAGGGCAGCGAGGTCCGAACCGGCTTGGGGCTCGGTGAGACACATGGCGCCCGTCCATTCGCCGGAGACCAGCTTCGGCAGCACGAGTTCCTTCTGGCGCGGCGTGCCGTGCAGGGTCAGCGCCTCGATCGCGCCCTGGGTCAGCATCGGGCAGAGGCCGAACGCCATGTTTGCGGCGTGGACCATCTCGAACACGGCCAGCTCCATGGCCTTCGAGAGGCCCTGGCCGCCGTATTGCGGATCGGCGGAGAGCGAGTTCCAGCCCTGCTCGACGAAGTGGCGATAAGCGTCCGCGAAGCCCGGGGCGGCGGTGACGGCGCCGTTCTCGTAGCGCGCGCCTTCGAGGTCGCCCTTGCGGTTAAGCGGCGCCAGTTCGTTGTCGGCGAAGGCGCCGGCGGCCTCCAGCACGGCCTGCACGGTGTCGTCGTCCAGGTCGGGAAACGCCCGGCGAAGCAGTTCGGGATGCCCGACGGTCTTGAGCGCGAAAGCCAGGTCTCGGACGGGAGCGCGGAACGACATGCAGGCGGCCTCTCGAAAGCTGGCCGCCTTCTAGAGCGGCGGGCGGCGAACGCGCACGCAAAATCTCGCGGCGACGTTAGGATGGACCGCCGGAGACTTGCCTTGCCGAACCCGTTCCGACTGCTCGCCCTGCTCGCCGCGCTGCTGATGGCCGACGCCGCGCGCGCCGGAACGGACCCGAGCCTCGCGGCGGCCGGCGTCTATCGCCTGGACCCCACCCGCTCGAGCTTGGTGGCCAAGGCGTCGCTCCTGGGCGGTCTTTACCGATACCCGCTGCGGTTCGGGAGCTTGAGCGGTCGGCTCGACCACAATCCCGCCGATCTCGCGGGATCTCCGGTCTGGATCAGTGTGGACCCGCGATCCGTCGAGGCTCCCGACAAGGCCGGAACGCGCACCGCGCTCGCCCTCTTCGACCCCGTCCGCTTTCCCACCATCGACTTCCGGTCGCGCAGCTATCATCCGGAGGCCGGCGGGCGCGGCGTCCTGGCCGGCGACCTCACCCTGCACGGCGTCACCCGCCCGCTGGTGCTGGAGGTGACGCTGCAGGACGTGGAGCCGGGGCGCCTGCGGTTCTCGGGGCAGGGCAAGGTGCGTCGATCCGAGCACGGCATGACCTCCGGACGCCTGGTCGCCGGGGACGTCATCGACCTGACGTTCGAGGTCGAGTTCGTGCGGAAGTAGGCGCGCCGTCCGCGCCGGTGTAACGAGCGCGCGTGAACGCGACACCTTCAGCCACATCGACCGAGCGGGCGGCGCAGGCCCTGACTGAGGGCGGACTCGTGCTGATGCCGACCGAGACCGTCTATGGCCTGGCGGCGGACGCGGCCAATCCGCGCGCGGTGGCGGCCGTCTACGAGGCGAAGGGCCGCCCCAGCTTCAACCCGCTGATCGCCCATGTGGCCGACCTGGAGATGGCGCGGCGGATCGCGCGGTTCGATGCGCGCGCCGAGGCGCTGGCCGCGCGGTTCTGGCCGGGGCCGCTGACGCTGGTGCTGCCAGTCGCCGATGAGGCGGCGGTCTGCGACCTCGCGCGCGCCGGGTTCGACACCGTGGCCGTGCGTGCGCCGGCGCACCCGATGGCGCACGCGCTGATCGCCGCACTGGGCCGGCCGGTGGTCGCGCCATCCGCCAATCGCTCGGGGCGGCCAAGCCCGACCACCTTCCCCGACGCCGTGGAAGAGACCGGGGCCGCAGCGGCGGCGGCCCTGGACGGCGGCCCCTGCGCGGTGGGCCTGGAGTCCACGGTCGTGGCGCTGCTGGACCGGCCGCGGTTGCTGCGACCCGGCGCCGTGACCCGGGCGCAGATCGAGGCGGTGATCGGCCCGCTCGCCGAGGCCGAGGACGACGCCAAGCGCTCGCCCGGCCGCTTGGCTCGCCACTATGCGCCCAACGCCCCCGTGCGGCTGGAGGCGACCGGGCCGCACCCCGGCGAAGCCTGGCTGTCGTTCGGGCCGGGCGGTGACGGCCCCTGGAACCTCAGCCCCACGGGTGAACTGGCGGAGGCCGCGGCCAACCTCTTCGCCTACCTGCGCGGGGCGGATCGGACCCACCCCGTGGGCATCGCGGTCGCGCCGATCCCGCACGAAGGGCTGGGCGAGGCGATCAACGACCGGCTCAAGCGCGCCGCGGGCTTTGTGGGCTAGGGCGCGAGGACTAGATTGAGGTCATGACCGCTCCCGTCGCCGCCGACCTGATCTCCCGCCTCAAGGCTGTGCTGGGTCCGGCCGGGTTCAGCGAGGACCCGGAGCGGATCGCGCCGAAGCTGGTGGAATGGCGGGACCGCTGGGTCGGCCAGACCCCGTTCCTGGCGTTGCCGAAGACCACCGCCGAGGTGGCCGCCGTGGTCGGCGTCTGCTTCGAGGCCGGCCAGCCGATCACGATCCAGGGCGGCAACACCGGTCTCGTGGGCGGCCAGATCCCGCAGGGCGAGATCCTGCTCTCCACCGAACGGATGAAGGGCATCCGCGAGGTCGACGCCTTCGACGACGCCCTGACCGCGGAGGCGGGGGTCACCCTGGCCGAGGTGCATGCCGCCGCCGCCGAGGTGCGCCGCCGGTTCCCGCTGGGCCTGGCGTCGGAAGGCTCGGCCACGGTGGGCGGGGTGGTATCGACCAATGCCGGCGGCACCCAGGTCCTGCGCTACGGCATGACCCGCAACCTGGTGCTGGGGCTGGAGGCGGTGCTCCCTACCGGCGAGATTTGGAACGGGCTGAAGCGCCTGCGCAAGGACAACACCGGCTACGACCTGAAGCAGCTTTTGATCGGGGCCGAAGGGACGCTGGGCGTGGTCACGGCGGCGGCGCTCAAGCTGTACCCGGTGATGGCCTCGCGGGCGGTGGCGATGATCGGGCTGGGCAGCCCCGAGGACGCTATCCGGCTGCTGGCCCGCGCGAAGGAGGAGACCGGCGGGGCGGTGGAGGCTTTCGAGCTGATGGGCCGGCTCGGCATCGACTTCGCCCTGCGCAACATCGCCGGCACGCGCGACCCGCTGGCCGCGCCGCATCCCTGGTACGTGCTCGCGGAATTCTCGTCGGGCGAGCCGGGGTCGGCGGAGGCGGCCATGGAGCGGTTCCTGGCCGAGGGCCTGGAGGCCGGCCTGATCCGCGACGCGGTGGTCGCCCAGACCGAGGCCCAGGCCAAGGCGCTGTGGGCGATCCGCGAGAACCAGTCGCCGGCCCAGAAGCCCGAGGGCGCGACCTGGAAGCACGACGTCTCGGTGCCGGTGAGCCAGGTGGCGGCGTTCCTGGCTGAGGCCACCGCGGCGATGCAGGCCTTCGCGCCCGGCGCGCGGATCGCCGCCTTCGGGCACGTGGGCGACGGCAATATCCACTACGACGTCCTGCGGGCCGACGGCGGCTCCGACGCCGAACATTCCGCCCGGCGCGACCAGGGCTCCCGGATCGTCCACGACATCGTGGCGAAGATGGGCGGATCGATCAGCGCCGAGCACGGCCTGGGCGCGATGAAGACCACCGAGGGCGCCCGCTACAAGAGCGAGGTGGAGCTGGCCGCGCAGAGAGCGATCCGGCACGCCCTCGACCCCAAGCGCATCCTGAACCCGCGCGTGCTGTTCTAGATCGAAGCGCCACCCCAAGCGTGTCCTTGGCGCCGGGGTAAAGTCGCGGCAAAGGGGGGGCGATGCTGATCGTGCTTTCCCCCGCCAAGGCCCTGAACTTCGATGCACCGGCGCAGACCGCGCCCCTGACCCTGCCGCAGTTTGTGGAACACACCGCCGAGCTGTCGAAGGTGACCAGGAAGCTGCGCGCGGCCGACCTGAAGCGGATGATGGACCTGTCGGACAGCTTGGCGGACCTGAACCGCGCGCGGTTCCAGGCCTTCGACCCCGAGAGCGAGGAGGGGCTCCAGGCGGCGTTCGCCTTCAACGGCGACGTCTATCTCGGACTGAAGGCGCGCGAGCTGGACCGGAAGGCCCTCGGCTGGGCGCAGGAGCACGTGCGGATCCTGTCGGGCCTCTATGGCGTGCTGCGGCCGCTGGACGCGATCCAGCCCTACCGTCTGGAGATGGGCGTGCGGATCAAGACCCGCCGCGGCCACAGCCTCTACGACTTCTGGGGTTCGCGGATCGCGGAGGCGCTGGACGAGGCGCTGGCCGGCCACAAGGACCGCACGCTGGTGAACTGCGCCAGCGGCGAATACTTCGGCGCAGTCGATCGCGCGGCGCTGAAGGCCCCTGTGCTGTCGTGCCGGTTCCTGGAAGAGAAGGATGGCGAGGCCAAGATCGTCTCGTTCTTCGCCAAGCGTGCACGAGGGGCCATGGCGCGCTTCGCCATCGACAACCGGATCGACAAGGCCGCCGACCTCAGGGCCTTCGACGTCGACGGCTACCGCTTTCAACCGGCCACGTCCTCGGACGAAGAACTGGTGTTCTCCCGGCCGCAACCGCCGCCTCCGAAACGCGGCAAGGCCCAGGTTCAGGCATAGAGCCCGGCCGGACCGCGCCATCCGCGTTCGACCTTGAACCGCCAAGTGCGTTCGGCGCCGGGCAGGTCGTGCTCTTCCCAGGCGATTTCGGCCGTTCCCTGGAGCTGCAGGAGCTCGCCGTTCGAGAAGTCCACGAACAGCAGGGCCGCACGCGGATCCAGCAGCAGGTTGCCGAGGGTGTTGAAGTAGCGGTTGCCCCGGTAGTCGGGGATCGTCAGCACATCGTCCGTGACGCGGACGAAGCCCGGCGGCCCGCCGCGGTGGGAGACGTCGACGCCGCCATTCTGCACGCCCTGCCCACTGGAGGTGGCGACGAAGAAGGTGTCGGCGGCGGTCACCTGCTTGCGCGCGCGGGCGTCGAAGCCCTCGAACGGTTCGGCCGCGATCACAACCCGCCGGTCGGCCATCACGTGTCGCGGGTGGATGTACTGCGGGCAGTTTCCGAAGCTCTGGCGGACGTGGACGCTCATGCCGGCCTCGGTCACGGCCTCGACCACGCCGTTCGCGCGATTGCGCCGACGGGTGTCGGGCTGGATGCCCAGCAGGCCGATTGGCGCGCCGGGGACCAGGCGGCGGCCCGCCGGGTCGGCGCTGCTGGCGGCCAGATGCAGGGTCATGGGATCGGGACTGGTCACGAAGCCCGGCCGGCCGGTGAGCAGGGTGGCCATCGGGGCGCCGGCCTCGTCGACCGTGGCCGCGACCATGAAGGGCAGGGCGTTGAAGAAGTCCCGGTGCTGATCGGGCATGAACGCGCGGATGCCGGCGCCGCCGGGGATGTGGTCGGCGCCCGACAGGCGCTGGGCCTGCAGTTCGCCCGTGTGCCAGGGAGAGGCGTCCATGGCGATCAGGCCGGGACCGCCGAGCGCGGCATGGCAGCGGCGCCGGGCAAGGCCTCGACGCGGGCGACCCAGGCGCGGACCGCCGGATAGGGTTCGAGGTCGACCCCGCCTTCCGGCGCGCAGGCCACATAGGGGTAGCAGGCCACGTCGGCGAGGGTCGGGCGGTCGGCGGCCAGCCAGTCGCGGGCGGCGAGCGTGGCGTCCATGAAGCCCAGCAGGCGGGCGGCGACCGCGTGGGCGTCGGCGAGGTCGGTCTTGAGGCCGAACAGGTGGACCGCGCGGGCGTTGGCGGGCCCGAACCGCACCTCGCCTGCCGAGATCGACAGCCAGCGCTGCACCGCAGCCGCGCCGGCGGGGTCCTCCGGCAGCCAGCGCCCCGCCGGATCGTAGCGCTTCGCGAGGTACAAGAGGATCGCGTTGGAGTCGGCGAGGACCAGGTCGCCGTCCTCCAGCACGGGAATCTGGCCCAGCGGGTTGAGGCGCAGGAAGGCCTCGGTGGCGCGCGTGTCGCGGCCGGACTCGACCGCCTCGAAGGGCAGGCCGAGCAGGCCCAGGAACAGGCTCACCTTGTGGGCGTGGCCGGAAAGCGGGACGCCGTGCAGGCGGATGATGTTTCTCATGACGGTGAAGCTAGTCATTGCGCGGATTGGGGAGAAGGCGGCAAGATCGCAAGTCAGAATTGCGAAAAGCACAATAATGGATCGTCTCGACGAACTGGCCGTGTTCGTGGCCGTGCTGGAGGGAGGGAGCCTCGCCGCCGCCGCGCGCCGATTGCGCCGCTCCCCCGCGGTGGTCACACGCACGCTCGCGACGCTCGAATCGCGGGTCGGCGCGCGGCTGGTGGAGCGGACCACGCGCAAGCTCGCCATCACCGACGCCGGCCGCCGGCTGGCCGAGGAGGCGCGCGCCCTGCTCGCCGCCTACGAGACGGCCATGGCGCACGACGAGACGGGACCGCTGCGGGGCGCTGTCCGGATCAGCGCGCCGCTGGTGTTCGGGCGGCGGCATGTGGCGCCTGTGCTGACGGCCTTCCTCGACGCCCACGCCGGCGTCAGCGGGGAACTGGTGCTGAACGACCGCAATCTCGACCTCGTCGACCAGGGCCTGGACATCGCCGTGCGGATCGGCGCCCTGGCGGACTCCAGCCTCGTGGCCCGGCGGGTGGGCGAGGTGCGCCGCATCGTGGTCGCGGCGCCCGACTACCTGACCCGGCGCGGAACGCCCCAGCAGCCGGGCGACCTCGCCGAACACGAGGTGATCTATCCCAGCACGCAGTCCGGCCCCACCGAGTGGCGCTTCGAAGGGCCGCGCGGAGCCGCCATCGTGCGCCTGCAGCCCCGGCTGATGATCAACGCCATCGAGCCGGTGGTGGCCGCCGCGGTCGCGGGAAGGGGCGTGACGCGGGTGTTCTCCTATCAGGTCGCCGACGAACTGGCCGACGGGCGGCTGGTCCGCGTGCTTCAGCCGTTCGAGCCCGCTCCGATCCCGATCCAACTGGTGACGGCCAGCGCGCGGCTCACCCCGCCGCGGGTGCGGACGTTCCTCGACTTCGCGGCGAGCGAGCTCTCGCGGCTGGCGGTGGTGCGACCGGCCTGAGCGCCGAATCCACGGTCCGCGTCCCCGATTTCCACGCCGGGCGCCACGCTGGTTCAAACGCTGTGGTGGCCATCCTGCGCGGAAAGGAGGACCACCATGACCGTCGCCACCCATCTCGGCCGTCGCAGCTATCTCAACGGCGTGCCGATCCACGACCTGCGCGCCCTCATCGACAGCGTCCGTCGCCGGCCGGCGAGGGCGCTCACCCGCTGGCGCGTCAGCAATAGCTGGCGCAGCCGCCTGCGCAGCAGCGGTCAGGTGGACGTGTTCAGCGTCGGCGGGCGGACCCAGCGCCGGCCGTTCGAAATCGAGGTGGACCAGCCCTCGGAGCTGGGCGGCACCGACAACTTCGCGAACCCGCAGGAGTACCTGCTGGCGGCGCTGAACGCATGCCTCACCTTCCGTTTCGCGACGCTGTGCGCGCTGGAGGGGCTGGAGATCCACCGGCTGGACGTGTCGACCGAAGGCGACATCGACCTGCGCGGACTGCTCGGCGTCGATCCGGCCGTGGCGCCGGGCTACGCCGGGCTGGAGACGACGGTGCGGGTGAAGGGCTCGGCGCCCGACGAGGCCTTCCGACGGATTTTCGACGCGATGCTGGCGACCTCGCCCACGCTGCACACCATCACCCAGCCCATCGCCGTCCGGCCGCGGCTGGTGGTGACGGGCTAGCTGTCGAGGAAGCGGCGCAGTTCCTCGAAGAAGCGCGGCGTGGCCGGCTCGTCCTCCAGCAGCATGTGGTTCTGGCCCGGGAGCGCGACGAAGCGGGCGCCCGGGATCGCCGCCGCCAGCAGGCGACCGGCCTCGATGGGGACCATGGAGTCGCCGCGCGAATGCAGGACGAGGGTCGGCACGGACACCTTCGGCAGCAGCTCGAGCACGTCGAGCTGGCCGGCAGCCTCGAAATAGCGGGCGGCGCACTCGGCCGAGGTGGTGCGGCGCTGCAGCTCGTTGAAGGCGTCGGCGAGGTCATGGGTCGCGCCGGGGATGAACAGCGAGGCGAAGAGCTGGCGGAAGGCCGGGTTCTCCTGCGCCCATCCCCCGCGGATCAGGGTGCTCATCGCCTTGCGTTCCGCGATGCCCGCCGGATCCCGGCGGCCGGCGGCGAAGGCGCCGTGCAGGACGAGGTGTGTCACCCGCTCGGGATGGCGGACCGCGTAGGTGATCGCGCTGGCCGCGCCCTGCGAGAGACCAAGGATCGGGAAGCGATCGAAGCCGGACGCCTCGATCACCGCCTCGAAGTCGGCGTACCACGCCTCCTGCCCGACCTCGCCGACGTCCCAATCCGACAGGCCGTTGCCGCGGGCGTCGTAGCGGAGCAACTGGCGATCCTCCGCGAGGCCGCGCAGGAAGTGCGCGAAGATCGGGCTCTCCCAGTCGTACTCCAGGTGGTTCATCCAGTTCGCGGACTTGACCAGCGGCGGGCCCTCTCCGGCGAGGGCGTAGGCGATGCGCACGCCGTCCGCCGTGCGGCAGAAGCGGATGTCCTGGCGCATGGCGGTCGGCGGCGCGGGCTTCGGTGGGGCGGGCGGCGCGGCGGCGGGCTGGCGCGCGCGTTCCAGGCGCCGGGTCGGTCCGCCGATGTCGGCCAGGGCCTTCCCGGCGGCCGTGTACTGCGCTTCGGCTTCCTGGTGGCGACCCAACGCGTTCAGCCGTTCGATCAGGCGCGCCCAGGCGCTTTCCGCCCACGGGTCGAGCCGCACCAGCTGGCGCGCATAGGGCAGGGCCCGTTCGGGATCGGCCGCGAGCCGGTCGTCGAGGATGTAGAGGATGTCGGCGTGCAGGCGGCGGGCCTCTTCCCGGGTCGCGGCGATCCACGACTGCAGCTCGGGGCTCTGGGGCAGGTCGAGGTCGGCCAGGAAAGGGCCGGCGAACATCGCCGCCAGGCTCTCGAGGATTTGGGTTGCGGCGCCGTCGACGCCATCGCGCAGGGCGGCGCGGACGGCGAACAGGTCGACCTGTCCGGGCTCGAGCCGCACGCCGACCTGGTTCCGGTCCGCCGTCACGACCGGCGCGCCCTCGCGGTCGAGGACCGATCGCAGCTTCGACAGGCTCCAGCGCAGCGCGCCGCGCGGGTCGTCGGGCACGTCCCAGAGCAGTTCGCACAGGCGCTCGCGCCGCTCGGGCCGGCCGGTGGCGGCGAGGTATGCCAGCAGCGCGCGGGTCTTGCGCGAGGGGGGCAGCAGCACGGGCGCGCCGTCCTGGCGCACCTCCAGTTCGCCGAGAAGCCGGATGGTCAGCATGGCCCGAATTCTCCCCCGGCCGCAGCCTAGCTCCGGGACTGACCTCGCGTCACGGTTTCCAATGATAACCCAGGGCGCCATGCTTGCGGCCAACGACACGGGAGGACGTCCGATGACCCTGCACACTCCGCTCTGCGACCTGTTGGGCGTGAAGCACCCGATCATGCTGGCCGGGATGGGTGGCGTCTCGTACGCCGAGCTGGCGGCGGCGGTGACCAACGCCGGCGGCTACGGCGTGCTGGGCATGGCTGGGCGCGGGCCGGACTTCATCCGCGAACAGATGCGCCAGGTGCGCAAGCTGACCGATGGCCCGTTCGGCGTCGATCTGCTGGCCGCCTCGCCCGAGAGCCTGACCGCCTCGGTGGACGTGATCATCGAGGAAGGCGCCTCCAGCTTCGTGGCCGGCCTGGGCGTGCCGATGCCGATCCTCGAGAAGCTGAAGAAGGCCGGGCTGAAAGTCATGGTGGTCTGCGGCGCGGTGAAGCACGCGGTGAAGGCCGAGCAGGCCGGCTGCGACGCCGTGATCTGCCAGGGCGGCGAGGGCGGCGGGCACACCGGCCTGGTCGGCACCATGCCGCTGGTGGCCCAGGCCGTGGAGCAGGTGAAGATCCCGGTGGTCGCCGCCGGCGGCCTCTACGACGGGCGCGGCCTGGCGGCGGCGCTGAGCCTGGGCGCCGTGGGCGTCTGGATGGGCACGCGCTTCATCGCCTCCGCCGAGGCGCACGCCGGCCAGATGTACCGCGACGTGATCGTGGAGTCCTCGGATGAGGACACGGTCCGGACCCGAAGCTACTCGGGCAAGCCGATGCGGGTGAAGAAGAACCCCTACGTCGAGGACTGGGAGCGCCGGACGGCCGACATCCAGCCGTTCCCGCAACAGGCGATGATCTCGACGCAGGCCGGCGTGATGGGCGGCATCGGCGGGCAGATCGAGGGGCTCGACATCGACCGCTCCTGCTTCGCCATGGGCCAATCCGCGGGCGGGGTGCGCGACGTGCTGCCGGCCGGCGAGATCGTGGCGCGCATCATGCGCGAGGCCGAGGCGGCCATCGACCGTGTGGCGGCGATCCGCGGCCGGGCGGCGGTTGCGGCCTAAGCGGCCTCCGCCAGGTACGCGGCCGGGTCGCGAACGAACGTGCGCGCCTCCGCCAGGCAGCCTTGCCAGGCGGCGAGGTGGGTGAGCGCCGTCTCGCGGGTGTCGGACTTGACCAGCAGCGCCGCATAGATGGCGTGCGGCTTGCCGCCCCGGTCCTGGTAGATGCGGCAGAAGACCGACGTCTGGTTGAAGCCGTTGATCTGGCCCAAGGTGGGGGCGGCGCCCTCCAGCAGGCTGTCGTAGAGCGCCGCCTGGCAGCCGCGGCCCTGGCGGTTGCAGCCGGCGAACTGCAGCGAGAAGTTGGCCGCCGTCGAGGTGACGGTGACGAAGACCGCGTCCTCCTCCTTGCGGCTGGTCTGCACCTTGGCGCCCGCCGCGCCCAGGATGTCCATGAGGCTCTGCGGGTTCTGCGCGTCGTAGGGGCCGGCGGCCGGCGCAGGCTTGGCCGGCGCGGCCTTGGCCGCAGGGGTTGCCTTGGCGGGCGGAGCCTTGGGCGCCGGCGCGGCGGCGAGGCAGGCCAAACCCAGGCAGACGGGGGCGGCGGGCACGAGGAGAAGGCGGCGCATCATTCCGGACCGCTAACAGACCGCCGAACGTGGCGCGAGCGTGTCTGTCCGGTTTCCGTGGCGGGAGCCGCGCGGGCTGGGTAAGCTCAGCCTCAGGCTGTGGAGGGGGATGACGATGGGAATGATTGTCGCCGGGGTGTTCCTGGTGCTGGCCCTGGTGATCGCGCTGGGCGCCATCAAGATCGTGCCGCAGGGCCGCGAGTACACGGTCGAGCAGTTCGGCCGCTACACGCGCACGCTGAAGCCGGGGATCAGTTTCCTGACGCCGTTCGTCGAGGGCGTGGGCCGGCGGGTGAACATGATGGAGCAGGTGCTGGACGTGCCGCGCCAGGAGGTGATCACCAAGGACAACGTCATGGTCCAAGTCGACGCTATTGTCTTCATCCAGGTGATGGACGCCAGCCAGGCGGCCTATCGGGTCGACAACCTGAACTTCGCGATCCAGCAACTGGCGATGACCAACCTGCGCACCGTGGTGGGCTCGATGGAGCTGGACGAGGTGCTGAGCCAGCGCGACCACATCAACACGCGGCTGCTGGACGTGATCGACCAGGCGACCAGCCCGTGGGGCGTGAAGCTGGCGCGCATCGAGATCAAGGACCTGACGCCGCCGCCGGACATCACCAACGCCATGGCCCGCCAGATGAAGGCCGAGCGCGAGCGGCGCGCGGTGATCACCGAGGCCGATGGCGAGAAGTCGGCCGCCATCGCCCGCGCCGAGGGCGCCAAGCAGTCGGCGATCCTGGAGGCCGAAGGCCGCAAGGAAGCCGCCTTCCGCGACGCCGAGGCGCGCGAGCGCGCGGCCCAGGCCGAGGCGAAGGCCACCGAGCTGGTGTCGAGCGCCATCGCCGCCGGCGACGTCAACGCCATCAACTACTTCGTGGCCCAGAAGTACGTGGAGGCCTTCGCCGAACTGGCCCGCAGCCCGCAGCAGAAGACGGTGATCGTGCCGGCCGAAATGGGCGCCCTGGTTGGAACCGTCGGCGGCATCGGTGAGCTGGTGAAAGCCATCGGCGGCGAGGGGCCCCCGGCGCCGCGTCCGGCGGCTGGCCGCGGTCGTGGCGCGGTTCCGCAGACGGGAGCCTGACGCATGGACATCGTCGGCCTCTATGCGGCGCAGCCGTTCTGGGTGTGGGCCGGGCTCGCCGCCGCGATCCTGGCGGCCGAGGTGGTCACCGGGTCGGGCTGGCTGCTGTGGGCGTCCGCCTCGGCGGCGGTGACGGCGGCGGTCGTCGGCCTGCTCGACGTGGATGGGCCGACGACGCTGCTGCTGTTCGCGCTGCTGACGATCGCCTCGACGCTGCTGGCGCGCCGTTACCTGCCGCGGGACGTGGCGGCCGCGCCGGCGGGGGACATCAACGACAACGTGGGCCGCCTGGTGGGCCATCGCGGCTCGGCCGTGAAGCGGTTCGCCGGCGGGGAGGGCCGCGTCTTCATCGACGGCAAGGAGTGGGCGGCCGAGCTGGCCGAGGGCGAAAGCCTGGAGGCCGGCGCGCACGTGGAGGTGGTCGGCGTGGACGGCGCCCGGCTCAAGGTGCGCCGAACCGCATAACGCAGCTCGGCCAGAACGCCAGCGGCCAAGCTAAGTGATTGGAAGAACGTCACACTTCGGCCCCGTTCGCAGGGCAGCTTGACCCCGGAGGCTGTGCAGCGCTTATAGGCGCGCACAGACACGCGCCGCACAGTCGCGCCCAGGAATCAAGGCCAGGAGAGAAGTCAGGTGAAGATGCCCAAGTGGAGTGGGTTGGGAGCTATCGGGCTTGCGCTCGCGGTCGCCTGCGCGGCGCTCGGGCCGGCGACGGCGATCTCGCAGGGCAAGAAGCCCGCGGCGATCCCCGAAGCCTCGCGGAAGAAGGGGATGGCCGACGCGCCGGCCGTGGTGCAGACCGCCGGCATTAGCTGCCAGGTCTCGGATGCGCGCCTGATCGGCGAGGACAAGAAGTCCAAGACCTCGTACTACGAAGTCGCCTGCGGCACGGGCCAGATGGGCTACGTCCTGCAGAAGCCGGCCGAGGGGCCGACCACCGCCTATAGCTGCGTCGAGGCGAACACCCCGCCGGCCCCGGGCCAGGCGCCGTCCGCGCCCTGCATGCTGCCGGGCAACTCCGATCCTAAGGCCGTTCTCCAGCCGCTGCTGAAGGCCGCCGGCGCCGACTGCATGCCCGAACAGGCGCGCGGCATCGGCCAGACCAAGACCAACACCTACATGGAAGTCGCCTGCCAGGGCGGCGCCGGCTACATCGTGCTGGGCAGTGCGCCGTTCGACAGCGCCAAGCCGATCCAGGCGCAGAACTGCCTGATGTACGACGACGCCGAGACCAACATTAAGTGCACGCTCAGCGACAAGGCCACGCGCATCGCGGTCGTGGACAAGTACGCGGCCCAGGCCAACAACGGCTGCACCGTGAAGGACCGCCGCTTCGTGGGCGTCTCGCGCGACAGCTCCACGTTCTACGAGGCGTCGTGCCAGGACGGTAAGGGCTACATCTACAAGGTCGCCGCGGCGGGTACGCTGACCGAGACCTTCGAGTGCGCCAAGGCCACCCAGATCCTCGGCGGCTGCACCCTGACCGACGCGCGCCAAGCGCAGAGCGAGCAGGCCGGCCTCTATACCAAGCTGGTGAGCAACGCCGGCGGCAAGTGCGACGTCGACAAGTACGCCCTGTTCCCGTCGAAGGCGGGCGAGGAAGTGGTCGAGCTGGTCTGCAAGGACGGCACGGGCGCCATCCTGATCTCGAAGGCGGGCCAGAAGGGTCAGGCGCTGGACTGCGCCCGCGCCCCGATCGCCGGCTACAAGTGCTCGCTGACGAAGCCGGAAGCGGCCTACGCCCTGCTGACGTCGGACCTGAAGAAGTTCAACTTCAACTCGTGCGAGGTCTCGAACAGCCGTGTGGTCGGCAAGACGGAGAAGGGCACGACCTACGTGGAAGTGGCCTGCGCCGACAAGCTGAAGGGTTACATGATCGAATATCAGAGCGCGCCCAGCGTGACGGCCGTCGGGGCCATCGGATGCGCGTTCGCCGGTAACTGCAAGCTGCCCGGCAACACCTAAGTCCAGGCGAGAGCCGAACGGCGAAGGCCCGCGGAGCGATCCGCGGGCCTTTTGCTTTGGCGGGCGCTTGCCGGACGCCGGGTCAGGCCCGCCAGCGTGCCGGCCGGATTCGGAGGAACCGTGCGATGCCCGCCTATGTGATCTTCATCAAGAACAAGACGACCGACCAGGACGAACTGAACACCTACAGCCAGAAGGCCGCGGCGGCGCGGGGCGACCACCAGATCACGCCGCTGGCGTTTTACGGCGGCCTCGAAGTGCTGGAGGGCGAGCCGGCCGAGGGCGTCGTGCTGATCCAGTTCCCGGACAAGGCGGCGGCGAAGGCCTGGTACGACAGCCCGGCCTACCAGGAGGCCAAGCAGCACCGCCTGAAGGGCGCCGACTACCGCGTGATCCTGGCGGAGGGCCTGGGCTGACGCCAGCCGAGGCCTCGCCGGCCGTCAGATCTTGGCTTCGATGAACATCGGGCCGCGCTGGGACATGGCGCCGGCGAAGGCCTTCTCGAACTCTTCGGCGGTGGCGCAGGTCACCGCCGGCAGGCCCAAGCCCTTGGCGACCGCGACGAAGTCGATGTCGGGCCCGCCAAGGTCCAGCAGCTTCTTGGCCGACGGGCCGGCTTTGCCCGCGCCGGTCCGCTCCATCTCCACGTTGAGGATGCGGTACGTGTAATTGGCGAAGACGACGACGGTGATGTCGAGGTTCTCGCGCGCCATCGTCCAGAGCGCCTGGATCGTATACATCGCCGCGCCGTCGCCGTTCAGGCTCAGCACCTTGCGGTCGGGCGCGGCCACCGCGGCGCCGATGGCGAGCGGCAGGCCGATGCCGATGGCGCCGCCGGTCAGGGCCAGCACGTCATGCGGCCGGGCGGTCGCAGTGTTGGCCGCGACGCCGGCGCCCGACGTCACCGCGTCGTCGCAGATGATCGCGCCTTCCGGCATGTGGCGGGCGATGGCCGCGCCGACGCCGTAGGAGGTGAGCTTGCCGGTGGGCGCGTCGGGCAGCGCGAGCGACTGAACCGGACCCGTCTTCGGCGCGCCGAGGGCATCGGCCAGCGCCGCCAGGCCCGCGACGGCGTCTTCGGCGCGGTCGAGCAGCGTCAGGGTCTCGCAACCTTCGGGGAGCAGGACGCTGGGCCGATTGGGATAGGCGAAGAAGGCCACCGGCATGGTCGTACCGGCGTAGACCATGAGATCGACGCCCGCGAGCTCGGCCAGGGCCATCTCCCCGAAGTACTGCATCTTCTTGGGCAGGAAGCCGCCGGCGCCGCGCGGCTGCCGGGCGACGAAGGTGTCGGTGTAGACGGTTACGCCGGCGGCCTGCAGGCGCGCGGCCTGGACCAGGGCCTCGGCCCGGCACGCCTGGCCGCCCAGCAGGACGACGGGGTTCTTCGCAGCCCTGATCGCCTTGGCGGCCGCATCCACCGCGGCGCCCGACGGAGCGTGCCGCACGGGCTTCTGGGCGATCACCGGCTCGCCCTGCGCGGGCAGCCACGCGGCGTCGGCCGGGAGGATCAGGCTGACCGGGCCGCCCGGCGGGCCATAGCTGGCGGCGACGGCCTCTGCGGTCAGGCTGGCGACGGTGTCCGGGCTGTCGGCCGATTTCGCCCAGATGGAGTTGGGCTTGACCAGGGTGGCGATGTCGGAATTCAGCGGCGCATCGTACTGGCGGTGATAGGTGGCGTGGTCGCCGATCACGTTGACGATGGGCGTGAAGGCGCGGCGGGCGTTATGCAGGTTCGCGACGCCGTTGCCATAGCCGGGGCCCAGGTGCAGCAGGGTGCAGGCCGGCCTGTCGGCGATGCGGCCGTAGCCGTCGGCGGCGCCGGTGGCCACGCCCTCGAACTGGCAGAGCACCGGGCGCATGGCCGGCACGCCGTCCAGGGCGGCCACGAACTGCATCTCGGAGGTGCCGGGGTTGGCGAAGCACGCGGTGACCTCGTTGGCCACCAGGGTCGAGATCAGGGCGTCGGCCCCGTTTTTGGCGGCGCCGGTCATCAGAACACCATCACGTCGGAAGTTTCGGGGGCGGATTGCGGGTCGGCGAAGAGCCGGTCGATGGCCTCGGCGCGGCGGACGCGGGCGAGGCTTTGGGCGATGTAGCCCTTGTCGGTGATCTCGCCGGCGTTGGCGTCGGGCGGATCGGGCAGGACCAGGGCCCGGGCGACGCGGCCGCCGGAGCCCTTGGCGCGGGCGTTGAAGGCCTCGATCCCGGCGCGGACCGCCGCCTCGATTTCGGCCCGGGGGCGGGTGGGGTTCGGATAGAGCAGGAGGCCCACGGCCTCCTGGTTCTCGCCGCAGACGACCGCGTCGGTGACCGCGTCGCCGATCGCCCCGATGGCGCCGATGCGCAGCTCGCCGACCATGACGAAGGTGCCGGAGGCCAGCTTGAAGTTCTCGGACAGGCGACCGTCGAAGATCATGCCGGCTTGCGGGTTGCCCGGCTCGACGAAGCGGGCGGCGTCGCCCAGGCGGTAGAAACCCTCGTCGTCGAAGGCGGCGGCCGACAGCTCGGGCCGGCCCAGGTAGCCGGGGGTGACCTGCGGGCCCTTGACCCGGAAGTCGAGCTTGCCCGCCTCGGGGACCAGGCGCACCGAGGTGCCGGGCAGCGGCAAGCCGATCATCCCCATGCGGGCGTTGGGCCAGTGGACGTTGCAGGCGGTCGGGCCGGTCTCGGTCGCGCCGTAGCCCGAGCCGAAGCTGATGCGCTCGCCGACGGTGCGGACCGCCACGGCCTGGATCCGGTCGGCGGTGGCCTGGCCCAGGGCGGCGCCGCCGTACTGCAGGAGGCGCACGCGGGAGAAGAAGGCGCGGGCCAGGTCCTCGTCCTGCTCCAGCGCCTCGGCGAACAGCATCCAGGCGGCGGGAACCATGTTCTGGTAGGTGGGCGCCACGTCGCGGAGGTTGCGGATCGTCTCGCCGAAGCGGCCGGCGGTGGGCTGACCGGCGTCGATGTAGAGCGAGCCGCCGCGGTGGGCCGAGTAGTGCAGGATCGCGTTGGCGCCCAGGCTGTGGCTCCAGGGCGCGGAATGGACCATCACCGGCGGGTCGGGATCGTCGAAGCAGGCGGTGATCTGCGCCGCGTTCAGGCTCATGGTGCGGTGGGTGTTGATCACCGCCTTGGGCAGGCCGGTCGAGCCGGAGGTCAGCAGGTACTTGGCATGCTGCTCGGGCGTCGCGACGGGCTGCACCGAACCGGCGTGGTAGAGGCGGTCCAGCGGTACGTTGCTCGGCCGGGCGTTGGCGGCGGCGATCACGGGCAAGCCGGCCAGGCAGTCGGCGGCGAGGCCGTCGGCGAAAAGCGCGGCGTCCTCCGTGAAGACCGCGGCCGGCCTCAGCACCTCGCAGGCGTGGGCGAGGCGCGTGGTGTTGGCGCCGGGCAGACCGTACTGCGGCGAGACCGGCGCGACCGGCATCCCCTGGCCCATCGCCGCGTAGGCGATCAGGGCGTGGTCGATGGTGTTGCGGCTGAGGATCAGCAGCGGCCGGTCGCCGACGATCCCGAGGTCGCGGAGCCCGGCGGCGAGGGCGGCGATCCGTTCCCAGGCCTCGGCGAAGGTGACGGCCCGCCAGCCGTCGCCGGCCCCATCCGCCTTCGGCCGCTCGGCCAGCCACACGCGGTCGGGCGCGGCCGTGGCCCAGTGGCCGAGCGCGGCGGTCACGGTCTGGAACGCGGTAGAATAGGGCGTCGGATTGGTCAGCACCATCTCGCCGCCCGCGCGCTCGTCGACCGTCAGCCGGCGCGGCGCGTATCGCGGGTCGCGGAACGGGGCGGTCGCAATGTTGAGCTCGGCGTCCATGCGGCGAGCGTTACGGGCCCGGGCGCGGAAAGGGAAGCGCGACTTGTGGCGATGCGGCGCCGTCGGCCACCGCAACGACCTACATTGCTATGAGATCGTCCCAGCGGACGATCCGATAGCCCGCCCGCTCCAACCGCTGGCCGATCATCGGCTGGGTGGCTGGATTGACGCCGACAATCACCGCGTCGGGGTTCATCTCGGCCAGCTCGGAATAGGCAACGATCGGCCGGCCGAAGAACGTGCGATCCGACACGCCGTCGATGACGCAGGCCTCGACGCGTCGCCAAACCTCCGGGGCAAAGCCAGCAAGGATGCAGGCCCAGCCGCCGGTGCCGAAGCAAACGACTCGCTTGCAGCCCTCAAGGCGCGCCTGCAACGCGGCGTCGAGACCAGCGAAGTCATGCATGTACTTGGTGCGGGCGCCGAAGAGCTGCAGTCGGTTGGCCTCTTGCAGGTAGCCGGGCAGGGGAGGCATCGCCGGCGCTTCGTCTGCGTCGCCCGGCAGCGAGGCCACGAGCAGCTGGTTGTACTCGTAGTCGAGATCTTCTCCGCCGCCGGGGCAGAGCGTGCTTCTAAGGGGGACGAACCCGGCCTTCCAAGCGACGGCGCTCAGATGGTAGGGCGTCATCGAGAACTGATGGTCGCTTCGCACGATCTCGAGGTTGGGCGTGCGGGCGTTCGGACAGGTTATGATCAGTCGCCCGGAGGGACGGAGCAGGTCTTTCAGGGCGAGCAGGAAGGCGACCGGGTCTTCGGTGTGCTCGATGACGTGTATCGAATAGATGACGTCGTACTTCTCGGCGCCGATCTCAGCCGGCAAGGCGCTGCCGATCATGCCCTGGTGAACGTTTATCCCGGCGTCGCGCGCGAGCTCGACGGCGGTGCCCATGGGCTCAACGCCAATGCAATACGCTTCGGGCCACAGAGCCTGGATTGCCCTCAATGCCGATCCGTTACCGCAGCCAACCTCAAGCACCCGCTGTGGGCGGTAGGGGGAGATCGAAGAGGCGATCGCCTGCGCCAGCGCCGTGTAGCGGCCGGATACGAACTGCTCCGAAGACGGGCGATTGCTGTAGAGTTCGTATTCCTGCGTGTACAGCGCGGTCAGCGTCCCCGCGTCCGAAATGGAGGTGGCCTGCACCATAGCGCAGGCGCTGCACTGGGCCTTGAGCATCGGCTCAGGCGCCATGGCGCCGTCCGATCGAACGGACCGGGAAGCATGGGGCGGCGGCAGTTGCAGCCAATCCTCGCCGCCGCATACGACGCAGGTCGAAAACGAATTCGTCATGACAGGAAGCCGCGTATCCGTTCCAACCTTGGATGACAAGGTTTGGCCGGCTCCCCCTACAGGAAGGCCCCGGGGTCCAGTCGGAGTGTCGGGGCGCGAAGCGATGGACTTGCAGCTCAAGGGTGCGGCGCGCCGCGCAATTGCGAGGACCCGCCGGATCCAGGTCGTTCCACGCTTCTCAGGTTCTCGCGGAGCTCCGCGGCGCGCGAGTCGCCAACTACGAACAGAATTATGATCTCGGCCGCGGGCCGCCGCGGCCCGGGATGATGGGGGCGGGATCGGCGCGACGGGCCTTGGCGCCCGAACGCTACGCTGATCCGAGCGCCGTTCGTCGAACGCAAGGAATGACCTCAAAGGGCGGGGCGTAGTATGATGGCCGGAAAGGTCGTTCAGAACCTGACAGGGAGGCTTGAAGTCATGCGTCGCATGCTTGTTCTCGCGCTTGGAACCACGCTGGCCGTCGTGGGCGCTGCGCAGGCAGCTCCGGCCAAGCCGCCAGCCGCTGCGGCCGATCCCACCCTTCCGCAGCCGGGCTGGAAGGCGCCGCGCACGGCGTGGGGGAGCCCCGACTTCTCCGGCTACTGGAGCAACGCGACCCTGACGCCGCTGGTGCGCAATCCCAAGCTGAGCAGCGCGCCGACGCTGCCGCTGGCCGAGGCCCGCGCGCTGGAGGCGACCTTCGCCAAGGCGCTCGAGGAAGCCGACGCGCCGACCGACCCCAACACCTCGACCCAGGCCTACCAGGACAAGTCGAGCGAGGCGAAACTGATCGCCATCAAGCCCGAGTTCGGCGCGGCGGGCGGCGACGTCGGCGGCTACAACGCCTTCTGGCTGGACCCCGGCGCGCACATCATGGAGGTGAACGGCGAGTTCCGAACCTCGATCATCACCACGCCGAACGGGATGCCGCCGCCGCGCAAGGCCGGGGCGCCGCCTATGGGCGGCTACCGCGACAACTACGACAGCTACGAGATGCGGGCGCTGGGCGAGCGCTGCATCATGGGCTTTGGCCGCAACGCCACCGCGCCCATGCTGCCCAACGGCTTCTACAACAACAACTACCAGATCCTGCAGACGCCCGACACGGTGGTGATCCAGGTGGAGATGATCCATGACACCCGGATCGTGCGGCTGAACGGCCAGCACCGCACCGACGGCTTGCGGCCGTGGATGGGCGACTCGATCGGCCGGTTCGAGGGCGACACCCTGGTGGTGGAGACGACCAACTTCCCGCAGCGCGAGGCCTTCATGGGCTCGTGGAAGAACCTGAAGGTCACCGAGTGGTTCACCCGCATCTCGCCGACGCGGATCAACTATCGCTTCCAGGTCGAGGATCCGGACACCTGGGATAAGCCGTGGGGCGGCGAGTACAACTTCTCGCCCCTGCAGGGGATCATCTACGAATACGCCTGCCACGAGGGGAACTACGCCCTGCCGGCCATCCTCGCCGGGGCCCGACAGCAGGAGAAGGAAGCCGCCGGGAAGGGTAAGCCGGGCGCCGAGTAGGCCGAGCACTCCCCCAGATTGGGGAGGCGAAGCGGGTGGGCGCCGGGCACAACCTGCGCATGAGGGCCGGATAGCCGGCCCGCAGGCGAGGGGGCATCGTGCCGGCGTACTTCACTTCCCAGACCTTTTCCGTGCCGCTGCGTAGCGGTTCGGAGACCGCGTTCGTCCACGAGGTGGGCGTCGGCGACTTCAACGGGGACGGCCGGACCGACTTCATCCTCAGCTATTTCCTCTATCCGCTGGAGACGCGCGGAACGGCCGTGCGGCTATTCACCGGCAATGGCGCGGGCGGGTTCACCGATGCGACGAGCCAGTCGTTCGGCGGCAATGCGCCGACGACCGTGCATGCGCGCGAGACCATCGTCGCCGACTTCAACCGCGACGGACGGCCCGACATCTTCCTGGCCGACCATGGCTATGACGCCAACCCTTTCCCGGGCGCGCAGAACGGGCTGATCCTGTCCTCGGGCGCGTCGGGGCTGACCAACGCCACCGCGCAACTGCCGCAGGTGTCGGACTACAGCCATTCCGCCGAGGCGGCAGACATTGACGGCGACGGCGACCTGGACATCTTCGTCGGCAACGGCGGCGGCGGGCAGGCGATCACCACGCCGTATTTCCTGATCAACAACGGGATGGGCGGTTTCACCCGCAGCGAGGCCGGCCTGCCGTCGGCGCTGACCGCGGGCGCCAAGCCGAACCACTGGAGCGAGGCCTTCCTCGACGTGGACGGCGACGGCGACAAGGACCTGTTCCTGGGCTCCAGCCTGAACAGCTCTGCGCAACTGCTGCTGAACGACGGCCGGGGTACGTTCACCCTCTCGAACGTCGCCATGCCGGCCGGCGCGGCGAACGCCGATGCGGTCGATATCCAGTCGCTCGACGTGAACGGCGACGGGCGGCCGGACCTGGTGATCAGCTATTCGGTGTTCGGCGCCGGAGATCCGACGCGGCAGATCCAGTTGCTGGTCAACAATGGCCAGGGCGGCTTCGTGGACGAGACCGCGAGCCGGCTGCCGGCGTCGATCCAGGGCGGGGCCTGGAGCCGTCGGGTGCATCTGGCCGACGTGAACGGCGACGGCCTGATGGATATGGTGCTGTCGAACGGCTCGTCCACGCCGGTCTATCTGGCGGACGGGCTGGGCCATTTCATCCAGCTTCCGAACCTGTTGCCCGGCAACGCCTTCGACCAGATCACGCCGGCCGACGTGAACGGCGATGGACGCGTCGACTTCATCGCTTGGCGCGGGCTGTTCGACGGCGCCGAGCAACTGCGCATCGACCTCGCCGTCGACGCGGGGACGACCCAGACGGGTACGGCGGCCGGCGAGGGGCTGCTCGGCGACAACGACAATGAGACGCTGAGCGGCGGCGCTGGCGACGATGTGATCTTCGGTGGACGCGGGACGAACTACCTGCGCGGGGACGAAGGGGCCGACTATATCGTCGGCGGGTCGGGCTTCGACGACATCAACGGCAACGCCGGCAACGACACCTGCGTGTCGGGTGGCGGGGACGACTGGGTGGTCGGCGGCCGGGACAACGACAGCCTGGTGGGCTCGGCGGGCCAGAACCTGGTCTACGGCAACCTCGGGAACGACACCTGCGAGGGCGGGGACGGGAACGACATCGTCCGCGGCGGCCAGGACAACGACGTGCTGTTCGGTGGCGCGGGCGACGACTACGTCTCAGGCGACAAGGGCTCGGACACCGTCACCGGCGGCGCGGGGGCGGACATCTTCCACACCTTCGGCGACGCCGGGATCGACCGGGTTCTCGACTTCAGCCTCGCGCAGGGCGACCGCGTGCAGCTCGATCCGGGCACCCAGTACACGGTGAGCCAGGTCGGCGCCGACACGGTCATCGACATGACGGGCGGTGGCCAGATGATCCTCGTCGGCGTGCAGATGAGCAGTCTCACGGCGGGGTGGATCTTCGGGGCTTAGGCGCAGGCTCGCCGCCGCTGCTCCAGGAACAGGCGCTCGGCGGGCGCCGGGTTCAGGCCGAGCGCGGCGTCGTAGGCGGCCCGTGCGGCGTCGGGGTGGCCGGCACGGGCGCTGAGGTGGGCGAGGGCGGCCTGATAGGGCAGCCAGCCGTCCATGCGGCCGACGGCGGCGAGGGCGGCGAGGCCGGCCTCGGGACCGTGGGCCTCGCCGACGGCGACGGCGCGGTTGACGGCGACGGTGGGATGCGGACGGACCTCAGCCAGGACGTCGTACAGCATGGCGATCGTCGGCCAGTCGGTGGCGCCGGTCTCGGCGCGGGCGCAGTGCGTCGCGTGGATGGCGGCGAGGATCTGGCGCGGGCCGCTGCGCCCGGCCGCGGCCGCGCGGTCGAGAAGCGTCGCGCCCTCGGCGATGAGCTCGTGGCGCCAGAGGGCGGTTTCCTGCCGCTCGGGCGGGACCATGGCGCCCAGCTCGTCCAGGCGGGCGGGGCGGCGGGCCTCGGCGAAGCGGACCAGGGCGGCCAGGCCCAGGACCTCGGGCTCTCCGGGCGTCAGCTCGGCCAACAGGCCCGACAGGCGAAGGACCTCGGCGGCGAACGGGGCGGTGTCGCGGTCGGAGAGGGCGGCGTCCTCGTAGGCCTGGGCGTAGGCGATCTCGAGCGTGGCGAGTACGGCCTCCAGCCGCTCCGGCCAGGCGTCGCGGTCCGGGACCTCGAACGGCACGCCGGCGCCCGCGATCTTCGCCTTGGCGCGGGTGATCCGCTGGAGCATGGCCGGCTCGGCGACGAAGAACGCTCGGGCCAGGCGCGCGGTGGAGAGGCCGCAGACGACCTTCAGCGTCAGGGCGGCGCGGGTGTCGGGAGCCAGCGCAGGATGGCAGCAAACGAAGATCAGCTTCAGCCGCTCGTCGGGGATGGGCTGGTCGGCGGCCATCAGCGCCTCCTCCGGCGTGGGCGGCGCTTCGGGCGCGTCCAGCATCGTCCGCTCGCGCACGGCGGCGCGGCGCCTGGCGTCGATCGCCCGGCGCAGCGCCGCGCGCCACAGCCAGGCGGCCGGGTCGCGCGGCGCCTGGT
>NZ_JANINU010000164.1 GCF_024508875.1 Phenylobacterium sp. | reverse complement strand
CCTCGGGCACCGGCCGCGACGTCCGCGTCGCCGTCATCGCCAAGGACGCCAAGGCCGCTGAAGCCACCGCCGCCGGGGCCGACATCGTCGGCGCCGAAGAGCTGGTGGAGCGCATCCAAGGCGGCTTCATGGACTTCGACCGCGTGATCGCCACGCCGGACATGATGGCCCTCGTCGGCCGTCTCGGTAAGGTGCTGGGCCCGCGCGGCCTGATGCCGAACCCGCGCGTCGGCACCGTGACGCCGAACGTCGGCCAGGCCGTGAAGGACGCCAAGGGCGGGGCCATCGAGTTCCGCACCGAGAAGACCGGCATCATCCACGCCGGCATCGGCAAGGCCTCGTTCACCGAGGAAGCCCTAACGGTCAACGTCAAGGCCCTGGTGGACGCGCTGAACAAGGCCAAGCCGTCGGGCGCCAAGGGCACCTACATCAAGAAGATCAGCCTCTCGTCGACGATGGGCCCGGGCTTCAAGGTGGACGCGGGTTCGGTCGGCGCCTGAGCCGACAGATCCGTGACGAAGATCGAGGGGAGGGGCGGAAACGCCGCTCCCCTTTTTCGTGCGCCTTATTCGTAAGTGACGGGCTCAGAGTCCCAGGACCGCCTT
Source organism: Phenylobacterium sp. (assembly GCF_024508875.1). Taxonomy (GTDB): domain Bacteria; phylum Pseudomonadota; class Alphaproteobacteria; order Caulobacterales; family Caulobacteraceae; genus Phenylobacterium. The sequence goes on along the minus strand of NZ_JANINU010000164.1, from coordinate 4,764 downwards.
GGCCATGATGTTGCGCTGGATCTCGTTCGTCCCGGCGTAGATCGTTCCGGCGCGGTCGTTGAAATACTTGGCCGCGACGGTCAGGGCATGCTCGGGGCCGACGAAGCCCTGGTCGGCCGGCGGCTGGTAGAGCGGCGTGGGGCCGCCCGGACAGGCGGCGTGGGCCTGATAGAGCTGGCCATAGGCGCCCGACGCCTCCAGGGCCAGTTCGGTGAGCCGCTGGCTGAGTTCGGTGGAAACGGTCTTCAGCATCGACGAGCGGGCGCCCGGCGCCTCGCCGTGGCTGAGCTGGGCCAGGATCTGCAACTCGACGGCTTCCAGGGCCTCGATCTCCAGCGCCGCAGTTGCGAGCCGGCTCATGAAGCCGCTGTCCTGGGCGAGGGCGCGTCCGTCATCGCCAGCCTCAGCGTCGGCCATCCGGCGGATGCGGCGCAGCCGCGCCTTCAGGCCCGGCGAGGACACGCCGCCGCCGCGCTCGAACTCCATCAGGTACTTGGCCACCGTCCAGCCTTCGCCGACCTGGCCGACCACATTGGCCTTGGGTACGCGAACGTCGGTGAAGAAGACATCGTTCTGGATGTGCTCGCCCGAGAGCATCAGGATCGGGCGGACCTCGACGCCGGGCGTGTCCATCGGGATGAGCAGGAAGGTGATGCCCCGCTGCGGGATCGCCTCCTGGCTGGTGCGCACCAGGCAAAAGATCCAGTTGGCGTCGTTGGCGTGGGTCGTCCAAAGCTTGTGGCCCGAGCAGACGAAGTGGTCGCCGTCGTCCACGGCGCCCATCTGCAGGCTGGCCAGGTCGGAGCCTGAGCCCGGTTCGGAATAGCCCTGGCACCAGAAGTGCTCGCCGGTGAGCATGCGGGGCAGGTAGTGGGCCTTCTGCTCGGCCGAGCCGTGGCCGATGAGGACCGGGCCGCACATGCCGATGCCCATGGGCGAGAGCGGCGGGGCGTCGTTGGTCGCCAGCTCCTCGGCGAAGATGTAGCGCTGGGCCGCGGTCCAGCCGCAGCCGCCGTATTCGACCGGCCAGGCGGGGGCCGCCCAGCCGCGGGCGTGGAGGATCGCCTGCCACGCCATGCCGAGTTCGTGCGGGGCGTAGACGCTGGTCATCCGCCGTGTGTCGCGGCGCATCTGCGGCGTCAGCTCGCGGTCGAGGAAGGCGCGGACCTCCTCGCGGAAGGCGAGCTCGGCCTCGTTCCACCGGATCCGCATCGGACATCTCCCCTTCGACCTGCGGCGAGGCTAGACGTCTTGACGTCCCGGCAGTCCAAGACCGCGGATATGGGGAGGGGGCGCAGATGCCGACCATCGAGCTCGATCCGGCGCGCGAGCAGCGCCAGGCGGTGGAGAACCTGTTCCAGTTCTACGTCCACGACTTCGCCGACTTCTGGGCCGAACGGCAGGTGGAGTTCGACGAGGACGGCCGCTTTCCGGCCTATCCCCCGCTGGCCGCCTACTGGTCGGAGGAAGGGAGCGAGCCGTTCGTGATCCGAGCCGACGGGAAGCTGGCGGGGTTCGTGCTGATCGACCGGCACACGCACTCGGGCCTGCCGGTGGATTTCAACATGGGCGAGTTCTTCGTGGCCCGGCATTACCGCCGCGAAGGCGTGGGGCGGGCGGCGGCGCTGGAGGCGATCCGCGAACGCAGGGGGCAATGGGAGATCGCCGTGGCGCGGCGCAACCTGCCGGCCCAGCCGTTCTGGCGCGGGGTCGCGGCGGCTTGCGCGAGCGGGCCCGTGGACGAGATCGACCAGAACGACGCGCGCTGGAACGGGCTGATCCTGCGCTTCGTCGTGGCATAGTCGCGCCATGGACCTGAAAGCCACCCGCTACGAGATCGCCGACGGCATCGCCGTCGTCACGCTCGCCCGCCCGAAGCGCCGCAACGCCTGGACCGGGCGGATGCACACCGAATACCGCTGGATCCTGCGGGAGGCCGAACGCGACCCGGCGGTGCGGGTGATCGTGGTGACCGGCGATCCGGAGGGGCAGGCGTTCTGCGCCGGCGCCGACCTGCAGGCGCTGGAGGGGCATTCCGAGCGCGGCGGCTACGACGCCGGCACGCCGGAGGACATCGCCGAGCCGGGATACGGGGTGGACCCAGCGTTCGACGCGGCGTTCGCCTATCACTTCGGGGTGGGCAAGCCGATCATCGCCGCGATCAACGGGGCGGCGGCGGGCGTCGGCCTGGTGCTCGCCGCCTTCGCGGACCTGCGCTTCTGCGCGCCGGGGGTGAAGTTCACGGCGGCGCACGGGCGGTTCAACTTTCCGGCGGAGTACGGCCTATCTTGGCTGCTGCCGCGGATCGTCGGCCTGACGCACGCCAATGACATCCTGCTGTCGAGCCGGGTGTTCACCGCCGAGGAGGCGATGACGATGGGCTTCCTGAACCGCATCGTGCCGGCGGCCGAGCTGATGGGCGAGGTCATGGCCTACGCCCGCACCCTGGCGACCTCGGTGGCGCCCGGTTCGGCGCGGGAGACCAAGCGTCAGATCTACCGCGACCTGCACCGCGACGCGGCGAGCTCGGTGAAGGTGGCCGAGGCGCTGCTGGCCGAGATGTCGAAGACGCCGGACTACAGGGAAGGCGTGAAGGCCTGGATGGAGAAGCGCCCGGCCAAATGGACGGGATGAGGCGCGCGATCGGCGGCTCGGCGCTACGGCAGCCTTGACGCGCCGCCCGCGCGGCTCCACGGACCTACCCATATTTCGGGAGGAAGCCCACGTGAGACGCGCCGCCATCGTCAGCCCCATTCGCACGCCGGTGGGGAAGTTCCAGGGAAGTCTGGCCAGCATGAGCGCGGGCGACCTGGGCGCCGTGATCTTGAAGGCGCTGGTGGAGCGCACCAAGCTGGACCCGGCCAAGGTGGACGACGTGATCTTCGCCCAGGGCTACGGCAACGGCGAGGCGCCGTGCATCGCGCGCTGGTCGGCCCTGGCCGCCGACTTCCCTATCGAGGTGCCCGGCTATCAGCTCGACCGCCGCTGCGGCTCGGGCCTGCAGGCGGTGATCGACGCGGCGATGATGGTGCAGACCGGCGTGGCCGACGTCGTGATCGCCGGCGGCGTCGAGAGCATGAGCAACGTCGAATATTATTCGCTGGACATGCGCAACGGGGCGCGCGCCGGCTCGGTGACCATGCACGACCGTCTGGCTCGCGGCCGGGTGATGAGCCAGCCGATCAGCCGCTTCGGCGTGATCAGCGGCATGATCGAGACCGCCGACAACCTGGCCCGCGACTACCAGATCAGCCGCGAGCAGGCGGACGAGTACGCGGTGATGAGCCACCAGCGGGCGACCAAGGCCTGGGCCGAGGGCAAGTTCGACGACGAGCTCGTGCCGGTCTCGGTGCCGCAGAAGAAGGGCGATCCGGTCGTCTTCGCCAAGGACGAGGGCGTGCGCGCCGACGCCACGATGGAGAGCCTGGGCAAGCTGCGCGCCATCGAAAAGGATGGCGTGGTCACCGCCGGCAACGCCAGCCAGCAGAACGACGCCGCCGCCGCCTGCCTGGTGGTGGCCGAGGACAAGCTGGCCGAGCTGAACCTGGATCCCATGGGCTGGTTCGTGAGCTGGGCGGCGGCGGGCTGCGATCCGTCGCGCATGGGCATCGGCCCGGTGCCGGCCGTGAAGCGCCTGTTCGAGCGCACCGGCATGGGCTGGGACGACATCGACCTCGTCGAGCTGAACGAGGCCTTCGCGCCGCAGGTCCTGGCCGTGCTGAAAGGCTGGGGCTGGGACGAGCGCGACCGCCTGAACGTCAACGGCTCGGGCATCAGCCTGGGGCACCCGATCGGCGCCACCGGCGGCCGCATCCTGGCCAACCTGCTTCGCGAGTTGAAGCGCCGCGACGGCAAGTACGGCCTGGAGACCATGTGCATCGGCGGCGGCCAGGGCATCGCGGCGATCTTCGAGCGGGCCTGAGTCGGCTCGGGCGGCGCGGCCGGTTGCAAGGGGAACGCATGACGCCCGCCGATCTGCGCCGCCTCTTCGAGAACGTCGCACCTGACCTCGACGCCTTCGCCCAGCCCTGGAGCCTGATCGGGAGCGGCGCCCTGATCCTGCTGGGAGCGCCGTTCGAGGCGGCTGCCGATCTGGACGTCGTGACCGGGGTGGATGGGGCGGCGCGACTGGCGGCGGCCTGGGCCGGCTGGCTGGAGCCCGGCGAGCCCAAAGCGCCCGACGGTCCGTTCCGGTCGGAGGACTTCGCCCGCTACGTCACGCCGTGGGGCCCGGTCGAGGTGATGGGAGGCTTGAAGGTCCGCGGGCGGGAACTGGACCTGCGTGGACCATTGCCGCCCGCGGAGGAGCAGCTTCGCATCCTGCGGCTTTTCGGCCGGCCAAAGGACCTCGCCAAGGCCGCCGTGCTGGAGGGCTGGCTGTCGGCGGGTTGAATTCGCGGCGATTTCGTATATACGCCGCCGCTTCGTTGCTCCCTCCGGGGAGACAGCGTGGACGGAAGGCCTCCGGGCTTTCCATCCTGTCCAAGAACTATGAAGCCGCCGGGGCCACCGGAGGCCGTAACGCGACGAAGAGCCCTTCGTCGGTCATGGGGAGACGGGAAGATGACGTGCCTTTGGTCCGGCCGCAACGCGGCGTGGGCGCAGGGCCGCGGCTTTCCTCATCGGACAGGTGCTACCGGCGTGCGCACTCTCGCGCGCGACGAACCTGAGTATGGAGACCGCAATGGACCGCGCTCAAAAGCAGGAAGCCATCGAAGCGCTCAAGGGCGTCTTCGCTGACTCCGGCGCCGTGGTCGTGACCCA
>NZ_JANINU010000163.1 GCF_024508875.1 Phenylobacterium sp. | reverse complement strand
GCGACGACCGCGAAGCCCTTGCCGGCGTCGCCGGCGCGGGCCGCTTCCACCCCGGCGTTCAGGGCCAGCAGGTTGGTCTGGAACGCGATCTCGTCCACGACACCGATGATCTGGTTGATCTCGCGGGCCGAGGATTCGATCGCCGTCATCGAGGTGACGGCGCGGCTGACCACATCGCCCGAACGCTCCGCCTCGGCCTTGGCCAGGGCGACGGCGTCGCGCGACTGGTTGGCGCCCTGGGCGGAGCGCTGGACCGTCGCGGTGATCTGGTCGAGGGCGGCGGCCGTCTGTTCGAGCGTGGCCGCCTGGCGTTCGGTGCGCTGCGACAGGTCGTCGGCGGCGCCCGAGATCTCGCTGCCGCCCGACCGGATGGCCGACGTCGAGTTCGCGATGGCCGCGAGGGCCTTCTCCAGCTTGACGACGGCGTCGTTGAAGTCGTTGCGCAGCTTCTCGTACGAGCCGGGGAAGCCCTGGTTGAGGCGGACGGTCAGGTCGCCGGCGGCGAGGCGCTCGAGGCCGCTGGCCAGCGAGTTGACCACGCGGGCCTGTTCTTCGGCCGAGGCCTCGGCGGCCGCGGCGGCGTCGCGACGGGTCGCCTCGGCGGCGGCCCGCTGCTCTTCCTGTTCGGCGCGCATCTGCTCCAGGTGAAGCTGGTTGTCGCGGAAGACGCCCAGCGATTTCACGATCGCGCCCATCTCGTCCTTGCGTTCCAGCTTCTCGAGATCGACGTCGTTCTCACCGCGCGACAGGCGCTCGGTGGCGCCGGCGATGCGCTGCACCGCCCGGCGCAGGTTCAGCACGAGGAAGGCGGCGACCACGCCGGTGAGCACCAGCGTCACGATCGAGGCGGCGATGGTGGCCAACTCGGCGGCCTTGGCGCGCTTGGCCGAGGCGGCGGCCTGGGCCTTGGTGTCGGCCTGGGTGGCGGCCACGATGGCCTCCAGGTTCTGGCTCATCTTGGCGTACTGGTCTTCGAAGGGCGCGGCGAAGCCGGCGGCGGAGGCGAAGTCGGCGCTCGTCATGGCGACGATCACGTCCAGCGCCTCGCGCGTTTCCTTCAGGTCCTTCAGCAGCTTGTCGTACTTGGGACGCTGCGCGGCCGGGGCCGCATTGCGGGCCACGCCTACTTCCTTGGAGATCTTGTCGACCTCGGCCAGAAGCGCCGCGCCCTGCGAGCCGATCTTGTCGGCGTCGATCTGGGCCGCCTGGTGCGTGAGCAGGAGATAAAGATCGCCGTGCACGCCCGAGATGCGCTTGGAGATTTCCTGCATGCGCAGGCTGTTGGGCATGTCGGTCTGAACCACGCGGTTCAGCTCGCCCATTTGATTCTTTTGAATGACGACCGAGCCGGTGGCCATCAGCGCCAGCATGACGAGGGCCAGGGCGGGCGCGAAGCCCACCTTTACCATCAGCGGCAGATCGTCCAGCCGAAAGCGTTTCATTTGGGCATTCCCCCACATGTCTACTTTGCCTGGGGGCGGACCCCGCGAGCCTGGCTATGCTGAACGAAACTCCCTAACTGATTCTCACTTTTCCCATTTTGGTGGGAAGTTTAGGGTTGATTCACCCGGCGGCTGTATTTCCCCCATCATTGTTTCTCAACAGGAGGTGGGGATGCAGAAAGCTGTCTCTCTTTTCGGTGGTATTGCTCTGAGCGTTGCTCTGGCGGGTGCGGCGAGTGCTGCTTCCTTCCAGGAAAGCATGGCCAAGTGCCTGACCAAGAACGCCAACACGCGCGACGCCGCGACGGTGATGCTTCAGTGCACGGCTGCCGGCGGCAAGCTGGCCGGCTGCTCGGTCCTCTCGGACAGCGCTCCGGGCAAGGGCTTCGACAAGGCCGCCCTGTGCGTCGCCGAAGCCATGCCGATGGGTGACAAGTCGGGTGACGTGAAGATCCCGATGCGCTTCCCGGGCGGCGCGTAAGCGCCGCTTCTTCCGAGAACACGCGGAATACCCAAAGACGCCCCTCCCCCGGGGCGTCTTTTTATTTGTCTCGACGTCAGACCGTGCGCTGGGCGCGGTCCTTCTCGTTCGTGGCGCGGATCGCGTTGCGGGCCTGCTCCCACTCGGCGTCGCCCCATTCCGACAGGCGCGCGAACCCACCGCCGCCCTTCAGATGCGAACCGCCGTCGATGGCGATCGTCTGGCCGTTCACATAGGCCGACCCGGGATCCAGCAGATAGACCGCCAGGTTGGCCAGCTCGCGCATCTCGCCGTTGCGGTTCAGCGGGATGGTCGGGGTGGCCTCGCCCAGCATGCCGCCGCCGCCGGGATTGAGCCGCGCGCTCATGCCTTCGGTGGGGAAGGGGCCGGGCGCGATGGCGTTGAAGCGGACGCCGCGGTTGCCCCACTCCACGGCCAGGGACTGGGTCATCACGTTCAGGCCTGCCTTCGACATGGCCGACGGCACGGTGAAGGGGCCGCCGTGCCAGACCCAGGTGGTGAGGATCGAGACCACCGAGGCGTGCTTGCCCTCGGCGAGCCAGCGCTTGCCCGCGTCCAGGGTCACGAAGAACGAGCCGCGGAAGACGATGTTCGCGATGGCGTCGAAGCCCTTGGGCGTCAGGTCCTCCGTGCGGCTGATGAAGTTGCCCGCGGCGTTGTTGACTAGTCCGGTGAGCGCGCCGCCGGCCCAGATCTCGTCCATTGCGTCATGGATCGCCTCGGGCACGCGGATGTCGCAGGCCATTCCAATGCAGCGCCCGCCGGAGACGCCGCCGTGGGCGTCGTTGATCTCCTTGGCCGCGGCTTCGATGACGGCGCCGCGGCGGCCCCAGATGTAGACGTCGGCGCCCAGCAGCACGCAGGCTTCCGCCATCACCTTGCCGAGCCCCGTGCCGCCGCCGGTGATCAGGATCCGCTGGCCCTTCATCAGGCCCGGTCGGTACATCAGGTCTTGGGCGGTCAGGTCGGTCATGGGCTCCTCCGGGTCTGTTTGGAGGCAGTCCGCCGTCCTTACGCCGGGTAGGTCAATCCTTCGGGATCTCGAAGCCGGGATCGACCCGGCGGATGAACTCCATGGCCGCCGCAGGCGCGCGCACCTTCCCCTCGTGGATCACGAAGGCATAGACGTCGTGCGGCGTCTCGGGCGGGCCCGTGCGGTCGATGGGCGTGAAGTCGCCGGGCACCTGACCCTGCGCGTAGCTCCGGAAGCGGCCGGCCCAGGTGTCGAGTTCGGGCGCGGTGTAGCCCGTGGGCACGCTGTCGTCGGCGGAGAGCAGGCGCAGGTAGACGAAGTCGGCGGTGATGTCCGGGATGAAGGGATAGTTCTCGTTCTCGGAATTGCAGATCGCCACCCCGCGCTCGCGGCAGAGACCGATGAACTTCGGGTCGTTGAAGCTGGCGTTGCGCACCTCGACCACGTGCCGGGCCGGGATGTCGCCCACCTTGGCCGGCAGCAGGTCGAGCCAGGCGGCGAAGTCGTCGTAGTCGAACTTCTTCGTCGGCATGAACTGCCACAGGATCGGCCCCAGCCGGTCGCCCAGCTCGGTCAGCCCCTGGCCCAGGAAGATCGCCATGCTGTCCTTGCCGTCGGCCAGCACCTTGCGGTTGGTGCAGAACCGCGAGGCCTTTACCGAGAACTTGAAGCCTTCGGGGGTGGAGGCCTTCCACTTGGCCCAGCTATCGGGCTTGAAGCTGGAATAGTAGGTGCCGTTGATCTCGATGGCCGTCAGGTGGCGGCTGGCGTACTCCAGCTCCTGCTTCTGCGGCAGCTTGTCGGGATAGAAGACGCCCCGCCACGGCTCGAACGTCCAGCCCCCGATCCCGCAGCGGATCCTGCCAGCCTCAGCCATAGGACGTCTCCCTCGTCGACCTCGCCTCCTAGGTAGCGGGCCAAGGTGAAGTTCTCAAGATGTTCCGAGCGCGACGACCGTTCCCCGGCGGCAGGTGGCCGGGCGTCGGATAGCGGGTTATGCGGACGGGACCGAACGGAAGGACCGCGACGTGATCGACCTGCACTCCACCACCGGCCCCAACGCCCGCAAGGTGCAGATCATGCTGGAGGAGACGGGGCTGGCGTACCGGCTGATCCCGTACGACATCGGCAAGGGCGAGCTGCTCACCGAGGAATTCCGCACGCTGAACCCGAACGGCCGGGTCCCAGTGCTCGTGGATCCGGAGCCCGCCGGCGGCGGCGGGCCGGTGACTGTGTGGGAGTCGGCGGCGTGCCTGCAGTACCTCGCCGACAAGACCCGCCGGTTCCTCTCGACCGAGGTCCACGCACGCTATGCGGCGCTGCAGTGGCTGGCCTGGCAGATCGCCAGCCTGGGGCCGTTCCACGGCCAGGCGCACCACTTCACCCGCTATGCGCCGGAGCCCATCGACCCGTACGCGCGCCAGCGCTTCCGGCTGGAGGCCGAGCGGCTGATGTACGTCATCGACCGCCAACTGAAGGACCACGAGTACGTCGCCGGTGCGGACTACACGATCGCCGACATGGCCTGCTGGCCGTGGCTGAACCTCACCTGGAACGCCCAGTTCGACCGGCCGCGGGAATCGTTCGAGCATCTGGAGCGCTGGTTCCAGCAGGTGAAGGCGCGGCCGGCGATCCAGCGCGTGTATGGCGAGGCGCTGGACGAGTGGATGTACCGCACCGACCACGTCCGCATCCCCGCCGAACGCTGGACCAACAGCTTCGGCGACAATTTCCACGCGTTCCACAGGAAGTAGGAAGTCTCCCGCCCCACCAAGGGAGGGACTTTGCGGCTACTTCCGCGACGTCTTGGTCTTGTCGCGCGCGGCCTTGAACTCGGCGCCGGGCTTCCATTCGGGCCAGACGCGGCTGTTGGCCAGCTTCTCGCCCAGTTCGAACAGCAGCGTTCCATCGGCCTCGAAGCCCTTCGGATCCCAGTTCGGATCGAACTCGTCGGCGGGCTGGTGGTACTGGTTGGCGGTGTAGGCGGTGCGCTTCGCCGCACCGGCTTCCTTGCCGCCCTCGAACAGGTCCTGCCCGCCGCCGAAGCTAATCGCGGGCACGCCGACCTTGGCGAACGGGAAGTGGTCCGAGCGGAAGAAGCTGCCCGCCTCCGGCCGCGGGTCGGGGCTGTAGTAGCGGTCGTGGGTCTTGCCCACCGCGATCAACTCATCCTGCAGCGTCAGCGGCGCGTTGCCCGAGGTGGTGAAGTCGTGCGCCAGGCCGTTCGGACCTACGCCGTCCATGTTGATCACGCCGACGGTGGTGGCCAGCGGGTAGAGCGGCGAGGAGGCGTAGTACTCCGAGCCCAGCAGGCCCTTCTCTTCCGCCGTCACCGACATGAAGACGACCGTGCGGTCCGGCTTCGGCGCCTTGGCGAAGGCGCGGCCCAGCTCCAGCAGCATCGCCGTGCCCGACGCATTGTCGAGCGCGCCGTTGTAGATCTTGTCGCCCCTGGCGTCGGGCAGGCCCACGC
>NZ_JANINU010000162.1 GCF_024508875.1 Phenylobacterium sp. | reverse complement strand
GTCGCCGCCTCCAGCGCCGCCTTGGCCACGCCCATGGTGTTGTAGTTCGGGATCGCCCGCTCCGAGCCCATGTACGTCAGCGTGACGATCGAGCCGCCGGTCTCGGGCATCAGGGCCGCGGCGCGCCGGGCGCAGTCCACGAAGCTGAACGCCGAGATGTTCATCGCCCGCAGGAAGCCCTCGCGGGTCGTGTTGTCGACGAAGCTGCCCTTCAGCTCGTCCTTGTTGGCGAAGGCGATGGCATGGAGGAAGAAGTCGATCTGGCCGAACGTCTTGGCGACCGCCTCGAACGCCTCGTCCATCGAGGCGTCGTCGGTCACGTCGGCCGGCGCGATCAGCTTGGCGCCGACGCTCTCGGCCAGCGGCGTAACGCGCCGCTCCATGCCGGGCAGGTGCAGGAACGCGAGCTCGGCGCCCTGGGCGGCAAGCTGGCTGGCGATGCCCCAGGCGATGGATTGGTGGTTGGCGACCCCGGTGATGACGCCCCGCTTGCCCTTCATCAGGGTCCCGGTCGGCATCTCGTATTCGTCGGCCACGTGGTGTTCTCCCATCCGTCGTTGGGCGGGTTTTGGACGATCCCTCCTACTGTGTCATCCACTGAAGCGTGCCGACCGCCGCACATCGCCTTGCTACCAAGCTAGTCTCCCAGCTTCCACCGCTCGCGGGACGACGTTCTTCCCGCCCGACCAGCCTTCGGAAGTGCTTTGTCCGTTGCCTTGAGCGCCGCATACTCTTCATCGGCGGCAGCTTTGCGGGCTTCACGACGCTTGTCGTCGAATTTGGCGTATCCCTGAGCGCGGTCGCTTCAGCGTCCCGATGGTCGATATTGCCACCGTGAGTCAGGACTTGGCGTCCCAGGTTGTGAAGCTGCTTGTCGAGCAGCTCCGCGGCCTGACTCATCCTGACGAGCTTGCCGATCTTGGCTTGGTCGTCGAAGATGTCGAGCAGGAGCGTGGTCAGTCGGTTCAGTTCCTCAATCTCACCCGGCGCTAGATAGTTCTTAGCGACCTTAGCGTCGCGCTTTGTGACCTCCCGACCGGCGAAGGTCTGCAAGCCCATATTTGGCTGTTTCGCGTCCGCCCGGCTCTTCTGAATCTCCGAGGGCGTGCGGTTGGTCACCGCATAGAAAAGCTTCGCCTGCATCCTTGTATAGAAGCGGATCGCTTGATCTGAACTGGGCTCGTAATCCTGGCACATCGCACAGATGTTTCGGAGTTCCGCGTACATGTTCGCCTCTGACGAACGAATGTCGCGGATTATCTCGCGAAGTTCGGCAATCCGATCTTGTTCGCCCCGGGCTTTGAGTCTTTCCACGTCAACAACGAATCCTTTCGTTGCAAACTGCACCAAAACCCCAGTGGCCCATCGCCTGAATAAAGTACCTTGCTTGGAGCTGACGCGGTAACCAACTGCGATTATTGCGTCCAGATTGTAGTGAAGAACCTCTCGAGCAACTTGGCGGCCGCCCTCCATGCGAACTATCCGGAATTTCCGGATAGTTGGCTCTTCATCAATCTCGCCTTCGCGATACACGTTGAGAACGTGCTCGTTCACCGTGGTGACGCCGATCCCAAACAGGTCCGCCATTTGAGATTGGCTCATCCAAAGCGTGTCACCTTCGTATCGAAGCTCTACCCGGAGCCCGCGGTCAGTTCCGTAGATGAGAAACCGGTCGCCTGTGTCCGCGTCTTCAACGAGGCGGACGGGTTCATCAGCGGTTAGTTCTGTCGGCATCGGGATTCCGCTCTAGGTCGAGGGAACGATAGTAGAACAAAAGGCGCGGCAATGCGAGTCTCCGCCCCGCAGTCCGCCGCCCGCAACGGGTCGCCGATCAATCCAGCGTGACCGCTTCGACAGACGGTTAGGTTCGGGTGGGCCTCCCCATCACCGCCGCCGGGTCGCCGCCCATCGCCCGGACGCGCGTCTCCCAGCGCTCCAGGGCGTCGTAGTAGTAGTCAAAGATGCACGGGCAGCAGCCGCGCTTGCAGCACTCGTAGTCCTGCGGCTTGTCGGGCGGGCGGGGATAGGCCGGATCGGCCACCCCCTAGACCCGCGCCATCACCAGGCAGCCGTTCGTCCCGCCGAACCCGAAGCTGTTGCTCATCACCGTCTCCAGCGGCCGGTCCTCGCGCTTGCGCACGATGGGCAGGTCGGCGAAGGCCGGGTCCAGGTTTTCGATGTGCGCACTCTCGGCCACGAAGCCGTTGTTCAGCATCAGCAGCGAGTAGATCGCCTCCTGCGCCCCGGCGGCGCCCAGGCTGTGGCCGGTCAGGCTCTTGGTCGAGGAAATCAGCGGGGCCTTGTCGCCGAACACGGCGCGCACAGCCTCCATCTCCTTGGCGTCGCCCACCGGCGTCGAGGTGCCGTGCGGGTTCAGGTAGTCGATGGTCCGGCCGCCGATGGTGGACATGGCCAGCTTCATGCAGCGCGCCGCGCCCTCGCCCGAGGGCGCAACCATGTCGTACCCGTCCGAGTTCGCCGCATAGCCGACGATCTCGCCGTAGATCTTGGCGCCGCGCGCCTTGGCCCGCTCGTATTCCTCCAGGACCACGATCCCGGCGCCCCCGGCGATCACGAAGCCGTCGCGGTCCTTGTCGTAGGCGCGGCTGGCCACGGCCGGCCGGTCATTGAAGTTCGAGCTCATGGCGCCCATCGCGTCGAACATCACGCTGAGGGTCCAGTCCAGCTCCTCGCAGCCGCCCGCGAAGACGACGTCCTGCTTGCCCATGAGGATCTGCTCGTAGCCGACGCCGATGCAGTGGGCCGAGGTGGCGCAGGCCGAGCTGATCGAGAAGTTCAGGCCGCGGATCTTGAACCAGGTGGCTAGCGTGGCCGACGGGCCCGAACTCATCGCCTTGGGCACCGCGAACGGGCCGACCCGCTTGGGCCCACGCTCCCTCGCCGTGGCGGCCGCCTCGACGATCACCTTCGTGGACGGGCCGCCAGCGCCGACCACCAGGCCGGTGCGCTCATGGCTGATCTCGCCCTCGTCCAGCCCGGAGTCGGCGATGGCCTGCTCCATGGCGATGTGGGCATAGGCCGTTCCCTGGGCCAGGAACCGCGCCGCGCGCCGGTCGACCATGGATTCCCAGTCGATCTGCGGGGCGGCGTGAACCTGGCAGCGGAAGCCCAGTTCGGCATACTCCGGCGCGGCCGAAATCCCTGACTTGGCTTCGCGCAGCGACGCGAGCACCTCGTTGGTGTTGTTGCCGATGGATGAGACGATCCCCATCCCGGTGACGACGACGCGGCGCATCGGTCGATCTCCTCCCAGTTCTCCGGCCTTCAGGCCTGTCCTTCGGGCTTGAAGAGGCCGACCCGGAGATCCTTGGCCTCATAGATAGGCTTGCCGTCGGCCAGAAGAACCGCGTCGCCGATGCCCATGACGAGACGTCGCAGGATCACCCGCTTCATCTCGATCTTGTAGGTGACCTTCTTGATGTCGGGCGTCACCTCGCCGGCGAAGCGCACCTCGCCGCAGCCCAGGGCGCGGCCGCGACCCGGCGCGCCGCTCCACCCGAGGAAGAAGCCGACGAGCTGCCACATGGCGTCCAGGCCCAGGCAGCCGGGCATCACGGGGTCGCCGATGAAGTGGCAATCGAAGAACCAGAGGCCCGGATGGATATCGAGTTCGGCCTCGATGTAGCCCTTGCCGTGCGCGCCGCCGGTCGAGTTGATCTCGACGATCCGGTCGAACATCAGCATCGGCGGGGCCGGGAGCTGGGCGTTGCCCGGCCCGAACATTTCGCCGCGGCCGCAAGCCAGGAGCTCTTCGAGCGAGAAACTGGAGGGCCGGGTCGCGACGTCGTTCATCAAAGGGAGCCTTGGTTCTTCAGAGGCGCCGGGCCTACCACAGGCCGACCGACGGTCTCAACGACATTGCAGGGCTTCGGCCGTGCCCCAGAGGGAACCTTCGCGCACCCAGCCGGCGGCGCCATCGGCCTTCACCTTGCACCAGCCCTTCTCGCAGCGCACGAGGCTGGCCATGGCGCGAACGTTGAGGAACGCGGCCGGTTCCGCCCCGGCCTTGGGCCTGTGCAGCAGCGGCGCCGGCCGGTTCAGGGTGTTGATCACGGCGCGCCGGCCGTCCGTCGTGCGCTTGTGGACCCAGGCCAGGCCGCCCTCGGGATCGCAGACCCGCCGCCACTCGGCCGTCTCGGCCACCACCTGCACGGGCAGGCCGCGGGTGCTGTAGACCCAGAGCAGGCGATGATCGTCGCCCGGCCCCGACCGCGCGTTCACCTTGCCGAACTTCAGCGTGACGTAGCGCGGCACCGGGTAGCCCGAGGGCGTCGGCCGATCGGCGGCCCCTGCCGGCGCCGACGCAGCCAACACCAGCCCCGCCAGGATCACCGCCGCCGTCTGCCTCGACCTTGAAAGCAATCCTCACCCCTGAAGCGGCCTCGCCTTGGCCGTGCCGGGCCCCTTTGCTAAGGGTTCCGTAAATCGTTGCGCCCCGAACGGCGCTGGCCACGCACCTTTTTCCCGTAGGCACATGCCCGCCCGCAAGCCGAAAGTCATCGTCACGCGCAAACTGCCGGACTCGGTCGAGACCCGGATGCGCGAACTGTTCGACACCGAGCTCAACCTCACGGACGAGCCCATGGCGCGCAAGACGCTCATCGAGGCGGTGGGCCGCTGCGACGTGCTCGCCTGCACCATCACCGACCGGATCGACGCCGCCCTGATCGAAAAGGCGGGCGACAAGCTGAAGCTGATCGCCAACTTCGGCGCCGGGGTCGATCACATCGACGTGGCGGCCGCCCAGGCGCGCGGGATCGTCGTCACCAACACTCCGGGCGTGCTCACCGAAGACACCGCCGACCTGACCCTCACCCTGATGATGGCCACCATGCGCCGGGTGATCGAGGGGGCGAACGCCGTGCAGGCCGGCGAGTTCACCGGCTGGGCGCCGACCTGGATGCTGGGCCGCCGCATCGCCGGCAAGCGCCTCGGCATCATCGGGATGGGCCGGATCGGATCCGCCGTGGCCCGCCGCGCCCGCGCGTTCGGCCTGCAGATCCACTACCACAACCGCAAGCCGGTCAGTCACGTGGTCTCGGACGAGCTGGAAGCGACCTACTGGGACAGCCTGGACCAGATGCTGGCGCGCGTGGACATCGTCTCGGTCCACACGCCCGCCACCCCGGCCACCTTCCACCTGCTCTCGGCCCGGCGGCTGAAGCTGATGCAGCCGCACGCCTTCCTCATCAACACCGCCCGCGGCAGCATCGTCGACGAGCAGGCCCTCACCGAGCTCCTCGAGAGCGGCGCCCTCGCCGGCGCGGGGCTGGATGTGTTCGAGCAGGAGCCGCGGATCAATCCCAAGCTCCTGAAGCTGCCCAACGCCGTGCTGCTGCCGCACATGGCCTCGGCCACGGTCGAGTCCCGCGTCGACATGGGCGAGAAGGTGATCATCAACATCAAGACCTGGATGGACGG
>NZ_JANINU010000161.1 GCF_024508875.1 Phenylobacterium sp. | reverse complement strand
GTCCCAGGGCTGGCCCTTGTCCTTGGCGGCGTTCTGCAGGTCGCGGCGGGTCAGGTCGACGCCGACGGCGTAGCCATAGACCAGGTCAAGCGAGTCCGCCGGGGTCACGTCGCGGCCTGCCTTGCCGATCGCGACCACCAGTTCGATCTCGTGGTGCAGGTTGGCCGTGCGACCGGGGTAGGCCGGGTCGCGGCCCGGCGGCACGACGGCGTCGGCCGGCTTGGCGAAGAAGAAGGGAGGGTCGCGGTCGTCCCCGCCCATCTCGCGACGGTGGGCGGCGTAGTTGCGGCCGACACACAGGATGCGGCGGACCGGGAAGCCTCCCGCTTCGCCCTCCACGGGCACGACGGGAACGGGCGGTGGGGAGAGCACGAACTCGGCCATGGCCGGGCACATAGGCCCCTCGGCCAAGGAAGTGAACCCCACGCTAGGGCAGACTGTCCTTACGTTAGGGAAAGTTGGCCGCGAACCGCGACCCCACAGAAGAAAGCCCCCGATCCGGCCGGATCGGGGGCTCGTAGGTTCACGCGGGTCTAGGAGGGCCCACGAGTCCTCGCGGAGGGATGCTGGCCGGCTACGGCGCCTCCCCAGACGCCTCGACGGTTCGCATGGCTCGGTCCGGACCTGCAAGGAAGGAGGCCCGGAACGGGTTCCCGAAGCCGCTTCCAACGACATGACGATCGTCGCCCCGGCGCCAGCACAAGCGTCGGAGCCCGGGCGCTGGGCGGGGGTTGTCGGGTCCGCCGCGCGTCCTCGGGAAGAGGTCGAAATCCATTGATAGTAGAACCAAAGTTCGGCCCGAGCCGACAGGGAGTCGGACCGATCTTTTGCCGAGCGGAAGCCGATCTTTCCGCCCCGAAAGTTACTTCTCAGCCATGGCGTCGCCGCCCGGTTGTGCTATCGGCTGATCAGGCGAGCGGTCCGGAAGACGGCCCGGGCCGCCACTCGAACGGGATCGGAGTCCATGCAGCTGGCCCACCAGGCTGCCTTTTCGCTCGGCGCGCTGGAGGTGCGCCCTCCCACCTGCGAGATCGTCTCACCGACGGGTCGCGAGGTCGTGCAGCCGCGCGTGATGCAGGTGCTGGTGGCCTTGGTGCGGGCCGAGGGCGCCGTCGTCAGTCGTGACGACCTTATCGAGCGCTGCTGGGGTGGTCGCGTCGTGGGCGACGACGCCATCACGCTGGTGATGATGAAGCTGCGCCGGCTGGCCTCCCGCAACGAAGCCGCCTTCGTCGTCGAGACGATTCCCCGCGTGGGCTACCGCCTGACCGTTAATGGCAGGGGCTTGTCGCAGGCGCCGGCGGCGCCGCCGGCCCCGAACGCGGTCGAACCGCCGATTGCCGGCGTCGCGGCGGCCCGACCGCGCCTCGTGGTGCTGGAGTTCACGCACCAGCCGGGCGACGAGGAGCAGGCCTGGTTCGCCGAGGCCTTGGCCGACGAGCTCACGGCCGGCCTCTCGAAGTCCCCGCTGCTCGCCGTCATGCCGCGTCAGGCGCTGGTGATGTCGGACGTGGTGGGCCATCCGCCGGGAGCCATCTGCGCGCGCCTGGGCGTCGACTATGTCTTGGACGGCAAGGTCCGCAGCCTGGGCGGCGCGGTGCGGGTGTCGGTCGACCTGATCCAGGGCTCGGACGAAACCAGCGCCTGGTCGGCCAAGTACGATCGGCCGATGACCGACCTGTTCTCGATGCTCAACGAGATCACCACCTCGATCATCGGCACGGTCGAGCCGGCGGTCCTGGAGCGCGAAGAGACCCGCGCGATGCGGATGCCGGAGCACAGCCTCGAGTTCTGGCGCCTGTTCGTCCGCGGCCGCCGCCACTTCTGGCGCTCGACCGCCTCGGACGTTCGCAAGGCCGAATCCCTGCTGGAGCAGGCCTTGCTGCTTGAGCCCGACGACGTTTCGGCGCTGTCCATCCTGGCGCACTGCAAGCTGTTCGAGGTCTGGGTCGGCACGTCCGAAGATCCCACCGCCGCTGTCGCCGAAGCGCATCGGATCGCGCTCAAGGCGGTCTCGGTGGGCGGCTCCGACGCCTTCGCGCACTACACCCTTGGTGTGGTCCTCTCGATGCAGGGCCGCCAGGCGGCGGCGACCGCCGAGCAACGCCGAGCGCTGGAGCTCAATCCCTACCTGGCCGCCGCGTCGGGCGAGATGGGGCGCCTCCTGGCCTTCGAAGGCGATTCCGAAGGCGCCATCGCCTATTCCGAGCGAGCCATCGCCGCCAGCCCGAACGATCCCCACTCCTGGCTATGGTTCCGCAGCAAGGCGATCGCCCGCTTCATCGCCGGCGACCACGACAACGCTGCGCGCGACGCCGCCGACGCCTGCGCGCGCGGGCCAGAGCGCTTCCCGCTGCATTTCCTGCTGGCGGCCTGCTACAGCGCCGGCGGGCGCATGGGCGAGGCCCGCAACGCCCTCGAGGATGGCGAGCGCCTCGCCCGCTCGCGCGCCGGTCCCGGGCGAAGCAACGAGACGGGCTATCCGCTCGAGGCCCTGAAGATCGGCCATCCGTTCGCACACGACGAACACCTCGATCTGCTCATTAACTCTCTTCAAAAGGCTGGGTGGCAAGGTGTCTAGGTCAACAACCTAGGCGAGCCGGGGGCGAAATCCCCGGATGGGGACCATGACCAGTGTGAACAGGCCGCAGAAGGTGGCGATCCTGGGCGGCGGTATGGGAGGGCTCACGACAGCCTTCCAACTGAGCAGCCAGCCGGGATGGCAGGAAAAATTCGACATCACAGTCTACCAGATGGGTTGGCGCCTGGGAGGCAAGTGCGCCTCGTCGCGCGGACCCAACGACCGCATCGAGGAGCATGGCATCCACGGCTTCATGGGCAGCTACTTCAACGCCCTGCCGATGATGAGCGACCTCTACGCCGAGCTGGGCCGGCCGGCCGGTGCGCCCCTGGCGACCTTCGAGGAAGCCTTCCTGGGGTCGGGCTTCACCATGTTGTGGGAGTGGCAGCAGGATCGGCTGACGCCCTGGCCTACGCGGGCGCCGTCCAACAGCATCCCGCCCACCGACGGCAGCTACTACAAGGGCCTAAAGACCGCGATCGTCGCGATCATCACCGAGGTCGGCCAGATGCTGACGGCGGCCCAGGGTGTGCCGAAGATCGTCGGAGCGGCCATCGAGCTGCTGCTCGACAAGGCCAAGAAGCAGGTCGAGACGATTCCCCTCTCGGAGGGGCCGAACCACCCGCTGGTGCATGAGATCGAGACGGCTCGGAAGCTGATCTGCGGCTTCGTCGACACGGTCGACGTCCTGGCGCCGCACATCGCAAACCATGCCGACAACCTGCGCCGCGCCCTACTGACGCTCGACTTCTACGCCGCCCTGATCATCGGCGCGCTGAAGGACAACGTCGAGGTCGAGGGCTACGACCGGCTGGACGAGGAGAACTGGAGCGACTGGCTGGCCAAGTACGGCTGCCACCCGGCCACCCTGGCGTCGCCCGTCGTGCTGACGACGGTCAACATCTGCTACCAGAGCCCCAACGGCGACACGAGCCGCGCGGCCAAGATGGGCGCCGGCTGCTACCTCAACTGGACGCTTCGGGCCTGCGCCTACATGGGCGATCTGATCTGGAGCTTCGCCGCGGGCACCGGCGAGACCGTCGTGGCGCCCATGTACGAAGTGCTGAAGCGCCGCGGCGTGAAGTTCGAGTTCTTCCACAAGGTGGACGCCCTGCGCCTCGATCCGGTGAACCGCCGCAACATCGGCGCGATCGAGATGACGGTCCAGGCGACGCTCAAGGACCCCGAAGCCGGCTACCAGCCGCTGATCGACGTGAAGGGCCTGCCGTCCTGGCCGCATCGCCCGCTGTACGACCAGTTGGAGCAGGGCGAGTACCTGAGGGCCACGGGCATCGACCTGGAGTCCTACTGGAACGGCTGGCCGAACGAGGCCTTCCCCGCCCTGAAGCATCCGCGGACCCTGCGCCACGGCGTCGACTACGACCAGATCGTCTTCGCGATCTCGCTGGGTGCGATCCAGTACCTCTGCAAGGAGCTGATCGAGGAAGACTACGCCTGGAAGGAAATGGTCGAGACCATCCCGGCCCTCCAGACCCAGGCGATGCAGATCTGGCTCAACAAGGACATCTACGAGCTGGGCTGGGCCGAGCCGCTGAATCCGGCGAAGAACGAACTGGCGCTTTCGGGCACCTATTTCTGCCCGCCGAACGGCAACGCCAACTTCCCCGACCTGCTGAAGTGGGAGAGCTGGCCCAAGGAGAACTATCCGAAGGCGCTCTGGTACTTCTGCGGGCTGATGCCCGACTACGAGCCGCCGCCGCCGTTCTCGGACACCGACTATCCGCGCCGCCAGTCGGAGCGGGTGAAGACCCAGTGCATCCAGTACCTGTCGGCCTCGATCGGCGTGATGCTGCCCAAGGCCACCACCCGCGCCAACTATGGCGTGGGCGACCCGATGGGCCTGGACTTCAACCTGCTGGTCGACAGCCGCGAGACCGGCCCCGGCGCCCTGCGCGCCGAGGGGGTCCAGCGCTTCGACAGCCAGTTCTGGCGCGCCAACATCGATCCCACCGAGCGCTACGTCACCTCGCCTCCGGGCAGCGTGAAGTGCCGCCTGGAGGCCTGGGGCTCGGGCTTCGACAACCTCACGCTGGCCGGGGACTGGATCTACACCGGCCTGAACGTGGGCAGCTTCGAAGGCGCGACCATGAGCGGCAAGCTGGCCAGCTACGCGCTCAGCGGCGCGCCGGCCCTGGACACGATCATCGGCTATCCGACGATGCCGCGTCCGGAGGCGGCCAATCGCACGCACGTGCCGGCGCCGGGCCTCGAGGCCCAGCCCTACCTGCGGAAGGTGGTCGGCTAGACTGACCGCGACAACGTGAACTCGGCCCGCCGGCGTCCCCTGGACGCCGGCGGTGTCGTTTCCGCCCTACGCCTTCACGGCCCCCAGCATCCGCTCGCCGAACATGTTGGACCATTCGGCGGCCGTGAGCTTGGCCTGGCGCTGGGCGTACTTGGCCGGCAGGGCCTTGTCGCCGCCGAGAGCCCGCTTCACCGCCGGTCGCGCGGCGATCTCGCTGAACCACCTGTGGGTGTTCGGGTACTTTTCGATGTCGATGTTCATCAACCCGGCGGCCGCGCGCCCCGGCCAGACGGCGATGTCCGCGATCGAATACTCGTCACCCGCCAGGTAGGCCGCCTCGCCGAGCCGCCGCTCCAGCACGGCCAGCAGCCGCTCCACCTCCTTGCTGTACCGTTCGATCGCGTAGGGCAGCTTCTCGGGCGCGTAGCGGATGAAGTGCGAGGCCTGGCCGCCCATCGGGCCCAACCCGGCCACCTGCCAGGTCAGCCACTGGATCGCCGTACTGCGCCCCCGCGGGTCGGCGGGCAGCAGCCGCCCGGTCTTCTCGGCCAAGTACTGCAGGACCGCGCCAGACTCGAACACCGCGTGTGGACCGCCGCCGAACGCCGGCTCCAAGTCGACGATCGCCGGCAGCTTGTGGTTCGGATTGATCCGCCCGAACTCGGGCGTCAGGTGATCGCCTTCGAAGATGTCGTAGCTGATCGTGGCGTAGGGGAGTTCCAGCTCCTCCAGCGCGATGGCCACCTTGTGCCCGTTCGGCGTGGGCGTGAAATGCATCTCGATCATCGGCGGTCTCCCACGCAAAGGGTGCTGGTCGGGCCGCTCGACTGTCAATGAGCTTGACGCAACCTTCCCCTTGTCCGGTGCGTACCGACAACGAAATTGACGGTCTGACCCAGCGTCACCCGGCTTACACTGACGTCTCCGCCGCGCTAAGCGAGAGCCATGACCGAGACCGTTTCCGCACCGCCCGGCCCCCTGGCCGACCTCGTCGTGATCGAGATGGGGACCCTTATCGCCGGTCCCTTCTGCGGCCAGATCCTGGGCGACTTCGGCGCCGAGGTGATCAAGGTCGAGGATCCCCGCGTCGGCGACCCCATGCGCCAGTGGGGCCGCAGCCTGCCCAAGGGCCTGTCGCCCTGGTGGCCGGTGATCGGGCGCAACAAGAAGTCGGTGGGCCTGGATCTGCGCAAGCCCGAGGGCCAGGCGCTGGCCAAGCAACTGATCTCCAAGGCCGACGTGCTCATCGAGAACTTCCGGCCGGGCGCCATGGAGAAGTGGGGCCTGGGCTACGACGTTCTGTCGAAGGAGAACCCGGGCCTGATCATGGCCCGCGTCTCGGGCTTCGGCCAGACCGGTCCCTATTCGCAGCGCGCCGGCTACGGCCTGATCGGCGAGGCCATGGGCGGTCTGCGGTATGTGACGGGCGAGCCCGACCGCGCGCCCGCGCGGGCCGGCATCTCCATCGGCGACAGCCTGGCGGCCATGCATTCGGTCATGGGCATCCTGATGGCGCTCCACCACAAGGAGAAGACCGGGAAGGGCCAGGTGATCGACGCGGCGCTCTACGAGAGCGTACTGGCGGTGATGGAGAACCTGATCACCGAGTACGACATCACCGGCTACGTCCGGGAGCGCTCGGGCTCGATCCTGCCGGGGATCGCGCCCTCGAACGCCTATCCGTGCGCCAACGGCGAGATGATCCTGATCGGCGGCAACGGCGACAACGTCTACGCCCGCCTGACCGAGGCCATGGGGCGGCCGGACCTGAAGGACGACCCGAAATTCGTCGACCACGCCAGCCGCGGGACCCACCAGCACGAGCTGGACGGCATCATCGCCGACTGGACCTCCACCTTCGCGCTCCCTGAGCTGCTGAAGCTCCTGGAGGACAAGGGCATCCCGGCCAGCCGCGTCTATCGCGCGCCCGACATGCTAGAGGATCCGCAGTTCGCCGCGCGCGACGCGGTGGTGACGGTCGAGCACGACGTGTTCGGGCCGATCCGGATGCAGAACGCCTTCCCGAAACTCTCGGCGACGCCCGGAAAGGTGCGCTGGCCCGGGCCGAAGTTGGGGCAGCACACCGCCGAGGTGCTGGCGGAGCGTGCCGGCGTCACGGCGCAGAAGCTGGAAAAGCTGAAGGCAGCCGGCGTCATCTGAGACCGCGCCGCCGCCTGAAGGGTCCGCCGGCCCGCGACCTCTGCCGCGGACCGAGCGTCGAGATCCGGGTCGCCTGCTTCCGGGCGAGCTCCCTTGGCCACCGGTCTGGCCCCCGCGACACCGGCCGCGAACTCTCGGGCGCTGGAATAATGCCCGCGTCCGGCATTGCAGAGGTGGCGACTTGTCCCAGCGCGATCCTGCCGCGCGGCAGCGCGCCGCGGCGCATGGCTAACAAAAATTCCTAACGCATTCAGATATTTACGTTCGCCCAAATGTGCGCGACGCATCGGCGGCGCTTCGACGTTTCGGTACGGTGGAGCTCAGTGGCCCGAGAGCAGCTCGGCCACCGCGGCCGAGACCTGGGTGACGTCGTAGGGCTTGCGGATGACGGGCGCCGCATCGAAGCCCCCGGGGGCGCCGCCGGTCTCGCCATAGCCGGTGGCGAACACGAATGGGATGCCCCGCTGGTGAAGCACCTCGGCCACGGGCGTCACCGAGCGGCCGTTCAGGTTCGCGTCCAGGACCGCCGCATCGATCGGCTGGTCCAGCAGCGCCATCGCCTCCTCCAGCTCGTAGGCCGGGCCCACGACCTGTGCGCCGGCCTCCGAAAGGCCGGTCTCCAGCTCGAGCGCCAACAGCACCGCGTCCTCGACGATGAGGACCCGCGCGCCCTTGAGGCTGGCGGGCCCACGCGAGGTGGGCACGGTCTCGGTCACACGGGGCGCGGGCGCCTCGGGCATCACCTCGGGCCGGTCGGCCATGGCCTGCGGCCCGGCGCGCAGGCGCACCACGAGGCCCGACGGGCGATAGTCCACCTCGGTGTCGCCGTTGAGTTCGCGGCCGGTGACCTGGCCCAGCAGGGTCGAGCCGAAGCCCCGGCGGCCCGGCGGCGCCACAAGGGGGCCGCCGCTTTCGGTCCAGGTCAACTCGAAGCCGCCGGCGGGGCGCGCCTTCCACTTCAGCGACACGTGGCCTGCTTCGGTGGAGAGCGCCCCGAATTTCACGGCGTTGGTCGCCAGCTCGTGGAGCGCGAGCGACAGGGCGTTGGCGGCGCGTGGGGTCAGGAACAGCTCAGGCCCGTCCCAGCTTGTCTGGCCCGGGGCGAGCGCGCCCAGCTCCGCCGACGCCAGGTGGTCGATGGCCGCGCCGCGCCAGCGGGCGGCCGTTAGCAGCTCGTTCGCCGAGGCCATGGCCTTGAGGCGTCCGCTGAACGTCTGCAGGAAGACATCGAGCGAGGTGGTGCGCTTGGCCGTCTGCTGCGCCAGCGCCTGGACGGCGGCCAGGACGTTCTTCACCCGGTGGTCCAGCTCGGCCATCAGCTGCTGGCGCTGTTCCTCTTCCAGGCGGCGGGGGCTGATGTCCTCGACGATGCCGGTGATCGCGCAGGGGCGGCCAGATTCCTCGCGGGTGACGATGCCGGCCATGCGAAGCCAGCGAGCTGCGCCCAGCTCGGGCGCCAGCCGGAACGAGACGTCGAAGGCCTCCCCCATCTTGAGGGCCTCCCAGCGACGGGTGCGCACCAGCTCCTTGTCGTCGGGGTGCACGTAGGTTTCGAGGATGTCGTTGTTCTTCACCGGCAGGCGGCCGGCAGGCAGCCCCGTGATCGCGGCCATGCGGTCGCTGACGTGGAAGACCCCGTTGCGCAGGTCCCATTCGAACTCGCCAAGCCCGGCGGCCTGGAGCGCCAGCCCCAGGCGGGTGCGGTTCGAGTTGTCGCCCAACTCGCGCGTCATGAATCGAACATAGGCAAGCCCGCGTCCGGAAGCGACGGGAAAGAACGCAAAACTCTCGATGTATCGGCCATGGCCTTTGCGGCCGTTCCCATAACGACCTATGTTGCAGCGCGCCAAGCGTAGCTCCGGAGACGACCCATGCCGCCCAAGGCCGGCCAACTCACTACCGAAGACGTGGCCGACGCGGCCAACGACACCGCCGCCAAGATCACCGCCGACGCTCAGAAGGCGATCAATGACGCTGCGAAGCGGATCGAAGCCACCGTCCAGCAGGCGCTGGAGCAGGTGCGCGCCCAAAGCCGCGTCTACGCCGACGCCGCCGGCGAGCACATCGACGAGGCCAGCCGGGTCGCCAGCGAGCAGATCCGGGCGCGCCCCCTGGCCGCAACCGGCGCCGCCCTGGGGATCGGCGTCCTGATCGGCATGCTGCTCGCCTCGAAGCGCTGACCGCCGCCCTGGTGAACCTTCAGCGAATCCTGAGTCTCGCCGCCGCCATCGGCGCCATCGTGGCGGCGGCGGCGGTGTGCGTCGTCGCGGCCTCGTTCGCCCTCTACGCCCTCGCGCGCGAGTATCTCGGCCCGGCCGGCGGCGGCGCCGTGGTGGCCGCGGTGTTCGCGCTGGTCGCTGTGATCATCGCTTGGATCGCGACCCGCAAGGTGACGCCCAAGACCAAGGCGACGGCCGCGCCGCCGCCGTCGCCGCTCGACAAGGCGATCGGCATGGCCAAGGAGCATCCGGTCGTCGCGGCCGGCGCGGCCGCGGTCGCCGTCGCGGTGCTCCTGCGCAATCCCGCGACCGTCGCGGCGCTCGTCAGCGCCTTCCTGGCCGGCAACAACACCGCGCCTCCGAAGAAGTAGTTCGGAACACCACCGGTCTCGAAGCGTTGCCTTCGCCGCAGGCGGTTCGGCCTGCGAACGGAGGTAATGACATGCTCGGTTGGGCTCTGACCTTTCTGGTGGTCGCCCTGATCGCCGGCGTCCTCGGCTTCACCTCGGTGGCCGGCGCCGCGATGGGGATCGCCAAGATCCTGTTCTTCGTCTTCCTGATCCTGTTCGTGGTCTCGCTGGTCATGCACCTGGTACGCGGCCGCGGCGTGGGTCCGGGACCGCTCTAAGGCCCGCAAGGCCGGCTGGGCGCTATCGCTTGTCGAGCGCCCAGGTCCGATAGGGCTCGTAGTGTGAGCCCGTCCAGGCGAGGGCGGTCACGCGGATGCAGCCGTCCTCGACCTCGACTTCGTTATAGCTCGGCGGAACGCCCCGCTCGCGGATCGACAGCGTGCCGGCGCCCACCGCATAGGTGCGCCCGTCGCCGTGTGGGTAGGGCCACGTGAAGGGCGCGTGGATGTGCCCCGACAGCACCAGGTCCACCTTCGCCGCGGTGAACACGTCGGCCGCGGCCTCCCCACCCCAGACCCGCGCCGTCATCGGCCCGCCTATCATCTCGATGAGCGGGTGGTGCACGACGACGATCCGGAGCGCGTCCGATTCCTCGAACCACTCAGCCGCGGTCTTGGCCTGTCTGCGGGCGATCTGGCCCTTGGACCAGTTCAGCCTTGGCTGCGCGCCGCGGGCGGTGTTGACGCCACAAACGGCGATCCCATCCTTCCGCCAGGTCTGGGCCGGCGCCGGTCCGATGTAGCGCTCGAAGCGGCGGAAGGGCGCGAGGATGCGCTCGGCCCAGGCGAGGTAAGGGGCATCGTGGTTGCCGGGCGTGACCAGGCGGGGCTGGGGAAGCGACGCCAGCCACGATGCGGCAGCCTCGAACTCCGCGACTTCGGCGTAGCGCGTCAGGTCGCCGGAGACGATCGTCACGTCGAAGCCGCCGGAGCGGATCCGCTCGCCCGCCGCCGCGACGGCCTCGGAATTCTCGCCGCCGAAGTGAATGTCCGACAGGTGCGCGAGGCGAACCTTCATCCGGCGCGCTCATCCTTCGGCGGCGTCAGCACCCGGCAGACCTTGGGGTCGTAACGCACGTCGACGACGCTGGTGAGGCGCACGCTCTCGCCGTCAAGCAGCGCGGGGATGCCTTGCGCCGCCCAGACCTGGGCGCGCTTGCAGAACTCGTCCTCGACCGCCGGGTCCACCCGCCAGTCACGGACCAGGGCGTTCAGCCCAAGTCGCAGGATTTCGCCTGCCCCGTTCGGATTGAGCGCCGCCGCCTCCAGCATCGGGTCCTCGGCGCGCATCACCTTCGAGGCGATCGGACAGATCAGCACCAGGGCCTCGGCCTTCTGCCGCGGCTTGCCGTCCAGCCGGTAGCGCAGGCGTCCCGTGAAGGCGCGCTCCAGAGCGTGCCGGGTGTTCGCGAAGGCCTCTAGAAGACGCCCGTGCCGCGCCGCCTCGCGCGCTGGCGCCAGACGCGCTGGTGAGCCCAGGATCGCCGCGCACAGGAAGCGACGCCCTTCGATGCAGCCGCCGCCAAGGTCCCGCTCGCGCCCGGTCTCAAGGGCCAGATGCAGCGCCTCGGGCCAGGCTCGCTGCCCGTACACCGCGTGCGGCATCATGTTCATGGTTCCGCCGGGCAGCGGCGCGATCATCGGGCCATTGGGCCCGCAGAGTTCGGCGGCCGCCCTCACCGTGCCATCGCCGGCGAGGGTGATCAGCAGATCCGGCCCCGCGTCGACGGCGCGTCGCAATTCGCCGACCAGCTCCCCGGGCTGGGGCGTGCGCACGCGCGCTGTGACGCCATGCTCGGCGAGCAGCTTCTCCAGTTCGGCAGGCGCACTCGGGCCCACGCTGCCGGAAGCAATGTTGGCGACGACCTCGATCTTGCCGAGGCGTGGGCGGGTGGGCGCGTCAGCGTCAGTTTGTGGCAGGCGTTTGGGTCCGGTCGGTCGTGGTCACGTCGCGCACGGCCTGGCCCGCTTCGGCCGCAGCATTGCGCACGACAGGTTCGGCCTGGTCGGCCGCTGTGGCAAGGTTCTGGTCGACGACCGTGCCCGCGCCGCCGAACGATCCGTTCACCGCGGCCAACGCCATGACCACCAGCCCCACCGCCGCGGCGAGGATCAGGAACGTCATGAGGACCGGGTGGCGGCGACGCGACTTCACGGCGTCGCGGCGGCCGAGTTCATAGGCTTGCCGAAGGTCAGCGCGCTCGGCGTCGCGGTCGCTGTAGGAGGTCACGGCTACGTCTCCGAAAGTGTTCCCCGGCTGCAACGGCGCCCGAGAGCCTTGGTTCCGGGCGGAACTGCGAAGGTGGCGACGCGTTTTCCGGCCAGAGCGCGTCCCTGCCCAAGGGTCCGGAGGCGCTCCAGAGTGATCCGGCGCCGGCTTCGGGCGGGCTCCGGGGACACCCCAAAGGAGAGCCATTCGAATGTTGAAGCCTCTTATCGCTATCGCCGGCGCCGGCATCCTGGTCAGCGCCTGCACCAGCACCGGCCATACGGAACGCAGCGCCCTGGGCGGTGCGGCGCTCGGCGCGCTTGGCGGCGCGGCGATCGGCGCGATCTCGGGCGATGTCGGCGTTGGAACCGGCGCGGCCGTCGGCGCGGCTGTCGGCGGCACCGTCGGCGCCGTCAAGGGTTGCCGCGACGAAGGCGGTTGCGGCAAGGACACGCCGAACCGTCGCCAGTACTATGACGAGCGCGCCGGCCGCTATTACTACTACGATCCAGGCACCGGCCGGTACTACTGGGAGAACGGCACGCCGCGCTGATGCGTCGGCCGCAACCGGACTAGAACACAGGGCGGTCGGGCCTCCGGCCGCCCTTTTCTCGTTCTGACAACAGGGAGGGCTGGAGATGAAGACGGCAATCGTGATCGGCCTCGTGGCCGCGACGGGGCTTTCGGCGTGTACGACCATGAAGGCGGCGCGCGACCGCGTGGTCCGTGCGCCGCCAACGTGCCAGGACGTGACAATCCCGGTCTATTTCGAGCCCGACGCTGCGCAGATCACGCCCGAAGGCCGACGCGTCATAGCGATGCAGGCGAACCAGGCCAGGCGCTGCAAGGTGGAAGGCGTGCGGGTGGTCGGGTTGGCGGACGCCGCGGGGGATCCCGCCGCCAACTTGGAACTGTCCAAAGCGCGCGCCGCCGCGGTGACGAACGCTTTAATGAAGGCCGGCCTGCCGCCCGCCGAATTCGACCTGACGGCCGTTGGACAGGCGGGGTCGGTAACGTCGGACGGCAAGGTCGCGCCGGTCCGCCGGCGCGCGGACGTCACCCTGAAGCTCTCCCGGCCCTAGAACCCATCCCCGTCGGATCAGATCAGTCGAAGCGCCGACCTGCTTTGCTGACGCCCGATCGCGCGGCCGGGGCGCGCGCAAAGAGAAGGGCGGACCGTGAGGTCCGCCCAGGTGTGCATCATCGAGAAAAGGGGTGCGGAGACGGCAGACTGGCATGCTCGCCAGCCTCAAGTCGGGGGGGGCGTCGCCGCCTCCGCACTTTGAAGAACACCTCTCTTCCCGAACCGTTCCGGGCCCTCGCGATATTTTTTCGCTTCGCACGCGAAACCGCCGCGCCGGAACGTCGTCTTGGCCGTGCGCGTTAGTCCCTCGCCGCCAGGAAAGGGCTCCCATGCGCAGTTCCCTCGTCGCCACCACCGGCTTCAAGTTGGCGCGCAGCCCTAGCGCTCGCGCGGTCGCCCAGCGCCGCCGTCTCGCTGTCGCGGCCGCCCTGGCCTGCCTCGCCGGCGCGGGCGCCGCCTTCGGCTATCTCTCATCCGCGAGCCCCGGGGACGACGGCCCGATGGGCCCGTTCAGCTATTTCCCTTCCGAGTAAGGAGTCCGATCCATGTCGTTTTCCTCCCGCGACACCGAGGGTCGCCCCGCGATGAACGCAACCCGCGCCCGACAGGGGCGGTGGGGCCGGCAGGTGTTCTGGGTGCTGGTGTTCGGCACGTTGCTCGCCGCGCTCGGCATGTTCGCCGCCTGGACCTGGAAGTCCGCCGACGAAGGCCCGCCCGGTTCAGCTCAGGAAAGCGTCGACGGCCGCGGCTACGGCGCGCCCGAGCCGCCGCCACCCAACCCTCAGTCACGCTAACGGGGACGGCCCAAACAAGAAGGGCGCCGCTTCACAGCGGCGCCCTTCTCATTGGATGGAAGCGACCTCAGGCGGCCTGCTTGTTCTGCCGCCGCGGGTGGAAGAACAGGGCCTGGCCGATGGCGGCCTTCACCGTCTCCGGCTGGAACGGCTTGGTGATCAGGAAGGTCGGTTCGGGCCGCTCCCCGGTCAGCAGACGCTCCGGGAAGGCGGTGATGAAGATCACCGGCACGTCATAGCGCTGCAGGATGTCCTTGACCGCGTCGATGCCCGAACTGCCGTCGGCGAGCTGGATGTCAGCCAGCACGAGACCAGGGGTCTTGCGCGCGACGGCGTCCACCGCCTCGGTGCGGGTGGCCGCGATGTCCACGACGGTGTGGCCCAGCTCGGTGACCAGCGCCTCGATGTCGGCGGCGATCACCGGCTCGTCCTCGATAATGAGCACGTCGGTGGCCAGTTCGGCGTCGATCTCGGCCTGGGCCTCGGCGATCAGCCGTTCCACCTCGGGGAAGTCCGCGCCCAGGATCTGGGCGGCTTCCGTCGGCGTGAAGCCTTCGAGCGCGGTGAGCAGGAACGCCTGCCGCGAACGCGGCGCGATGCGCATGAGGCGGCGGGTGGCGTCGTCGACGCCGGGATCGTCATCGGTCGGGCCTTCGAGCTGCGCGCCCGAGGTGCACCAGATGGCGTGGAAGACGTGATAGAGCGCCACGCGCGGCGTCATGCTGTCTTCAAGAGTACGTTCGCCGGCCGCAAGGGCCTCGAGGGCCACGCGCACGTAGTGGTCGCCGGTGGTCTGGTCACCAGTCAGCGCGCGCGCGTAACGGCGCACGTACGGCAGGTGCGGCGCCAGTCGGGCTAGAAGACTCAAGGGTTCACCCCTCCCGTATTGCAGTTCGAACACGGCAGCCCGGTGCGAGGTCACGCCCCGACCGAACCCCATGATGCTCGGAAACGTCATCGCTGGGAACCGGTTCCATTGTCGGCCGGTTTTCCGCATCTTGTTCCTCAACGGACGGGAACCCGAATTCGGACAAGGGCGTTGAGCAGTCGCAAGGAACACGAGAGGGGGCGGACTCCGCGCGAGCGGAGCGCCGACGAGATGATCGAACAACGTCCTACAGCGGAGCGCCGCAAGGCCTCCGCAGCTCTTGATGAAGCCCGCCTGCGCCAGCAGGCGATTGGCGTGCGCCTGCGTCAGATGTTCGACGAGGTGGTCAACGAGGAAGTTCCCGAGGAATTCCTCGAAATCCTGCGCCGCGCCGACGAGCGCGGCTCGGAGAAGGCCTGATGGAAGGCGCAGTGGAAAAGGTTCGCCCGCCCCGTACGGCCGCGGACGACGCCGCCTTCAAGCGCGAGCTGGTGCAGCTTATCCCGCACCTGCGCGCCTTTGCCCGCACGCTGTGCGGCGACCCCACCGCCGCCGACGACCTGGCGCAGGACGCCATGATGAAGGCCTGGGACGCGCGCGCCAGCTTCCAGATGGGTACGAACATGAAGGCCTGGACCTTCATGATCCTGCGCAACCAGTTCTATTCCGAGAAGCGACGGTCGTGGCGGCAGAGCCAGCTCGACCAGGAGGCGGCGGAACGCACTCTGGTGGCCGTAGACGATCCTGAGGCCCCGGTGGCGCTGGACGAGCTTCGCCAGGGCATGGCCATGCTGCCGGCCGAACAGCGCGAAGCGCTGATCCTGGTGGGCGCCGGGGGCTTCGCCTACGAGGAGGCGGCCGAGATCTGCGGCTGCGCGGTCGGCACGGTGAAGAGCCGTGTGAGCCGTGCGCGGCGGGCGCTCCATGCCATCCTCGAGGAAGGCGCCTACGAACGGGACGGCGCCGCCGCGGGGGACGCGATGCGTTCTATCCTCGCCGATGCGGAGCGTCTAAGCACCGCCCGATAGGACGCGGTCCCCGATGCCAGGCTTGCCCACCGGTTCGTTGAGTACGATCCGGGTCCGCTTGATCGCGGCCCTGGCCGCCGGCCTGCTGCCGGTGCTGGTGCTCGGCGCTCTGCAGTCCGCGATCGGCTTCCAGCGCGAAGGCCGGGAGCTGCGCCAGAACCTCGGCTTCGCCGCCGAGCGAAGCGCAGCCACCGCCCGCGCGCGGATGGAGAGCGCCGACGTCCTGCTGCAGACGCTCGCGCCCGGCGCTGTCGGCTTCCAGTGCCAGAAGCGCCTGGAGCAGGTGACGGAGCGCATCCCCGGCTACCTTAACCTGATCCGGTTCGACCGGTCGGGGCGGGTGGTCTGCGCGGCCGGCGGCGTGCCGGCCGACCTCGGGCGCGCCGAGCGGCCATGGTTCCGGCAGCTCGCCGAGGGGCGAGCCATCTCGATCACCCGCGACCCCGGCTCGGCCTATGCCCAGGAACCCGCGGTGCTCACCGCCGCCCGGGCCAGCACGGTCGACGGGACCTTCGACGGCGCCTTCGCTGCGGTGATCGCGCTGTCGAGCCTGCAGCCCCAGCTTTCCGACCCTTCGCTGCCCAAGGGCGCCGAAGTGGGACTGGTGGAGAAGACCGGCCGCTACATCACGACCACCGATCCCGGCGCGTTCCCGGCCCTGCCGGCCGACTGGCGCGCCAAGGTCGAGGCCCGTGGCACGCTCGTCTGGTACGGCTCGGACGGCAAGGGCCGCCGGAGGGTCTATTCGGCCGCGCCGGTTGTCGGCGACGAGGTCTATGTGGTGCTGTCGGCGGCCTCGCCGGGCATCCTCTCGTGGGCCCGGCTGAACCCGCTCACCGGCATCGTCTTCCCGCTGCTGACCTTCCTCTCGGCCCTGGTGGCGGTGTCCGTGGTCACCGAGCGAGTCGTCGTCCGGTGGATCGTCTACCTGCAGCGCATCGCCGCCCTCTACGCCCGCGGCCGCCTCAGCGTGCGGCCCGTGCAGGCCGAGCAAATGCCGGGGGAGATCCGCGAATTGGCCGAGACGCTGGAGGATATGGCCGACGCCATCGTCGGCCGCGACGCGTCCCTGCGCGACAGCCTGGCTCAGAAGGACGCGCTGATGCGCGAGATCCATCACCGGGTGAAGAACAACCTGCAGGTCATCTCCAGCCTGCTGAACATGCAGCAACGCGCGCTGGTGGATCCCGCCGCCCGCTCGGCCATGAGCGACACGCGCCAGCGGATCACCGCCCTGGCCCTCATCTACCGGGCGCTCTACCAGGGCCCCGATCTCAAGCGCGTCGACCTGCGGCCGTTCCTCGAGGAACTCACCGCCCAGCTCATCAACGGCGAACTCTCGCACGGCCTGACCGTCCGGACGGAACTGAAGGTCGACCCGCTGGTCATCGATCCCGACCGGCTCGCGCCGCTGGCGCTGTTCGCTGTCGAGGCCATCACCAACGCCCAGAAGCATGCGTTCACGGCGCGCGGCGGGGTGTTGCGGCTGAACTTCGTGGTCCGCGGGGAAGAGGCCGAGCTGGAGATCAGCGACGATGGCGAGACCGACGAGAGCGCCCTTGTCTCCGCCGGCGTCGGCCGCACGCTGATGACCGCCTTCGCCCGGCAACTCCGGGGCAGGGCGGAGCTCACGCGTAATGAGGCCGGAGGGGTCACGGCCCGGCTGATCTTCCCGAATCCTTCCGCCGAGCGTCCGGCCGGCGTCCCGCGGGGGAACCAGGCCGCCGCCTGAAGCGTTGCCGCGCAGAGATTCAAACCCCCGGGAGTTACCTCATGCGCAAGTTCGTTCTGCTGGCCATCGCCGCCGCCAGCCTGGCCGTCACCGCCTGCAACACCGTCTCGGGTGCGGGCAAGGATGTGAAGTCCGCTGGCGAGGCGGTGACCAACACCGCCGAAGACGCCAAGCGGTAGGACCAGTCGCAAAATTCAAGGAGGGCCCCGGCGCGCAAGCCCGGGGCCTTTCGCGTTTCAGGCGGCTGTCGGCATCGCGGCGTACAGCGCCATGTCCGGAGCGGCGCGAACGAACGCCTTTCCGGCCCGGTCGTTCGGCCCGAGCAGCAGCGCCCCACCGGGGGCCAGGACCGCTTCGAGCTGCTCCAGCACCCGGCCAGCAGCCTCCGGCGCCAACTGCCCGAGCACGTTGCGGCAGAGGATCAGGTCGAACTGGCCGATCCGGTCCAGCTCGTCCATCAGGTTCAGACGCCGCCAACGCACCATCTGGCGCACACGTGGCGACAGGGCGAACCACTCGCCGTCCTTTTCGAAATGGCGCACCAGCATGCGCGCCGGAAGACCACGCTGGACCTCGAACTGCGAGTATCGGCCGCTCTGGGCTTTCTCCAGGCTGCGTTCGGAAAGGTCGGACGCGAACAGCTCCATCTTGCCGACGCCGCGCGCGTCGGCGAGCAGCATGGC
This sequence comes from Phenylobacterium sp., assembly GCF_024508875.1. Taxonomy (GTDB): domain Bacteria; phylum Pseudomonadota; class Alphaproteobacteria; order Caulobacterales; family Caulobacteraceae; genus Phenylobacterium. The sequence goes on along the minus strand of NZ_JANINU010000161.1, from coordinate 15,185 downwards.
CAGCGAATAGATCTCCTGGCCGGTGCCGCAGGCCGCGTTCCAGATCCGCACGGGCTCACCCTGGCGCCTCTCGGCCAGCACGGGGATCACCTCCTCCACGAGCTCGGCGAATACGCGATGGTCGCGGAAGAATTCGGTCTCCGGCAGCGCCATGGCCTCCACCGCCGCCCAAACCAGCCGGTCGTCGGCGCCGTGGCGCAGCGCGTCGATCAGCGCCTCCACCGAACTGAAGCATTCGCGGCGGGCCAGGGGCGCAAGGCGGCTGTCGATCAGGTAGGCCTTCTCCGGGTCCACCTGCAGGCCGGCGCGCTCCAGGCTGACGGCGGCCACATAGGCGCGGTCCTGAGCCGGGATCATGCCGCCAGTCCCAGATAGTCGAGCTTGCCGGCGATGATCGCGCCGTCGAACGGCTTCATGATGTACTCGTCGGCGCCGGCGTCCAGCGCCTCGCGGATGGCCTCCAAGTCGTTCTCCACCGAGCAGAACACGACCTTGGGCGCATCGCCCCCGGGCTCGGCGCGCAGGCGCTTCACGAACTCCAGCCCATCCATCGCCGGCATGCGCCAGTCCAGCAGCACCAGGTCGGGCATGACGGCGCTGCACCAGGCCATCGCCTCCACGCCGTCCGACGCCTCGGCGACCTCGAAGCCGAGGTCCTCGAGGATGCGGCGCGAGACCTTTCGGATCACGCGGCTGTCATCGACGACGAGGCAGGTCTTCAAGGGACTACGGGCTCCGGCGGTCAGGCAGCCTATGTCGCGCCACCTTGGTTAACGCCGCGTGTTAACGGATCGCAGAAAGCGGGCGTAAGCTGCGGCATGGTGGATGCGCCCGCCCTTCGCCGTATGGCCCTGAAGCTGCCGGAAGCCGTCGACGGCTCCGGCGAGGCCACCCTGAGCTTCACCGTGGGCGGCAAGGGCTTCGCTTGGACCTATCTCGTGCGCGAGCGTCCGAAGGGACCTCGCCGCCCGCGCCCCGAGGTTCTCGCGGTCCGTTGCGATCTGGCGCGCAAGGAGATGCTCATCGCGGCCGCCCCCGAGCGCTTCTTCGACGACGACCACTATCGCGGCTATCCGGCGGTGCTGGTGCGGCTGGAGGCGGTGGAGGCCGACGAACTCGCGGCCTTGCTGCGCGACGCCTGGCGGCTGTCGGCGCCGAAGGCGATTCTCAGACGATACGAAGCCTGAGCGCTATCAGGCCGGCAAGGTCGCGGCGAAGATGACCCGGTCATCCTGGACGTCGGCGAACACCCGGCCACCGGCATCGCCGACGAACAGGTGGACATAGTAAGCCTGCACCCAGTGCCCATGCAGCCCCTCGCCGAGCGGCTGGCCCTGGAGCCCGGCCAGGACTTCCGGCCGAAGGCGGGCGCGCGGCCCGGTGGACTCGATGGCAATGGCCACCGAGGCGCCCTCCTGCACCGCCCGCACCTTGGCCACGCCGCCGGTGGGCAAGGCCGCGCCCGCCATCTGCGACAGGTTCAGCAGCGTGCGGGCCGCCGGCTTGTTGACCGCCGGGGTGTCGACCAGCCACTCCAATTCGGGCCGCATGTGCGCGAAAACGCCCTGCGCCAGTTTTTCCAGGTCGCGGACGTCGAAGGTCTCGGCCGAGGCGGACGCGCCGAAGGCCACCCGGCAGAACGACAGCAGGTCGGCCAGCTTCTTCGCCGACGAGCTGATCAGCCCCATGGCCTCCTCGCGCATGTCCTGCGCCGAGGGGTCCTCCAGCAGGTCGAGGCCCGAGGAGATCGCGCTCGCGGGGCTGATGAAGTCGTGGCACATCCGCGCCGCCAGGTAGGCGGCGAGCTCGGCGGGGCGCACGGCGAGGGCGGTTGGTTCGGTCATCACGGCGAACCTTGGCGCGATTTGCGCCTTGGGGAAACGCCCCCGCCTCTCTTATAGACCCCGCCATGGAGACGTTTGGGGATCCGTTCCTGGAGCCGGGCGTCCTGGTGCGTCACCCGACCGAGAGCGACTGGGGGCTGGGCCAGGTGCAGTCCGTCGTCGGGCCCCGGGTGACCGTGAACTTCGAGCATGCGGGCAAGCGGACGATCGACGCCAGGGCGGTGACGCTCGTGTTCGTCGGCGACGATCCCCGCGCAAAAGGCTGAGGACGACTTTGAGCGACGACGACGTGGGCGAAATCCTCGCCGAGATCTGCGAGGCGGCCGCCGCCCTGATCCTTCCTCTCTGGAAGTCGGGGGTCGAGGTGCTGACCAAGGCCGACGAGAGCCCCGTCACCGAGGCGGATCAGCGCGGCGAGAAACTGATCCTGGAGCATCTGGCCCGCCATTTCCCCGACGTGCCCGTGGTCTCGGAGGAGGACGCCAGCGAGTTCGGGACGCCTGACGCCATCGGCCCGCGCTTCTTCCTGGTGGACCCCCTGGACGGGACCAAGGCCTTTGTGCGCGGCGACCCCAACTTCACCGTGAACATCGCGCTCATCCAGGACGGCCGCCCGGTCGCTGGCGCCGTCTGCGCGCCCCCCACGGGCGAGACCTGGTACACGAAGGGCGGCAAGGCCTGGAAACGTGTGAGGGGCGGGCCTGCTAGCGAGGTCTGCGCGCGCACATGGCCGAAGGGCGCGGCCATCGCGCTGGTCAGCCACACCATGAAGGAAGAGGTCGCGGTCAAGCTGGCCGAGGAATACGGCTTCGACCTGCGCGAGCCGATGGATTCCTCGATCAAGTTCTGTCGGATCGCCGAAGGCTCGGCCGACGTCTATCCCCGGCACGGCCCCACGATGGAATGGGACATCGCGGCCGGCCATGCCGTGCTCGAGGCGGCGGGCGGCTCGGTTCTGACGATTGAGGGACGGCCCTTCCAGTACGGAAAGGCGTCAGAAGGCTTCCGCAACGGCTGGTTCGTCGCCCGCGGCGCCTGAATGAGGTGAAGCCTCCCCGCCGGCGGGGAGGCTTCGTCCTGGTTCAGCGGTCCTGTCCGCCCTGGCCCGACTGGCCCGATTGGCCGGCCTGGCTAGCTTGCCCAGTCTGACCGCCCTGGCCGGCCTGACCGCCTTGGTCGGCCTGACCGCCTTGCTCGCGCTGGCCCATTTCGCCTTGCTGGCCGCCGCGGTCGCCTTGCTGGTTCTGCTGGCTGGGCTGCTGCTGCTGGGCGTTGTTGTCCTGCTGCTGCGGGCGGCGGGTCTGGTCTTGTTGACCTTGGTTCATATTGTTGTCCTGGCCCATGGCGAGGTCCTTCCTGTTGGGGGTGGCGCAGCCTCCGCTGGGGTCGGTGCTGCCCGCCATAAAGTCCTGAATCGTCCGACGGTTCGGCTTGGCCGTGGGCTTTTTAGCGCGGGCGTCGCCCACCCGACCTTCCCACCCCGGGAAGGGGCGCGAACTGCTGCACGTCCCCGACAGTGGCGCCGCGCCCTCCGGCGCGATACCTCTCCGGCCTGAAGGAGCGTCCCATGACCTACATCGGCGGATCGAGCGCGGAGCAGGAGCTGGCCGAGCTTCGGCCCTGGCCCAACCCCGCGTCGGCGATCACCCGCGAGGAGCGGCTGGAACGCCTCGCCAAGGCCCAGTCGCTGATGACCAGCGACGCCCTGATCGTCGGGGCGGGCGCCTCGCTGCGCTACTTCGCCGGGGTCGGCTGGAACGCCACCGAGCGCATGGTCGCGATGTTGCTGCCGAAGCGTGGCGAGCCGGTGATGATCTGCCCGCGGTTCGAGGAAGGCTCGCTCCGGGCGTCCCTAGGTATCGAGGCGCCGCTCCGGCTCTGGGAGGAGCACGAGAACCCCGCCGCCCTCGCCGCCGAGGTTCTGGCCGACTGGGGCGCGACTTCCCTTGCCATCGACCCGGCGCTGGCCTTCGCCATGTTCGACGCCCTGCGCCTGGCCGCGCCGGGTGTGGAGATGCCGAACGCCGCGCCCGTCATCGACGGCTGCCGGTCGATCAAGTCGGCGGCCGAGCTCGCCCTGATGGCCCAGGCCAAGGCCATGACCCTGGAGGTCCACCGCCGCGCGGCCCGTATCCTGCGCGACGGGATCACCACCGGCGAGGTTCGCCGCTTCATCGACCAGGCGCATCGGGCGCTCGGCGCCGACGACGGCTCATCGTTCTGCGCGGTGCAGTTCGGCGAGGCTTCGGCCTATCCGCACGGCCTGCCTGGCGAGCAGAAGCTGCAGCCCGACGACCTGGTGCTGATCGACACCGGCTGCCGGGTCCAGGGCTACAACTCCGACATCACCCGCACCTACGTCTACGGCCAGGCCACCCAGGACCAGTTGCGCGTCTGGGCTGTGGAGAAGAAGGCCCAGGCCGCCGCCTTCGCCGCCGTGAAGCCGGGCGTCCCTTGCGAGGAGATCGACGCGGTGGCGCGCCGGGTGCTGGCCGCCGAAGGCTTCAGCCCGGACTACGATCTCCCCGGCCTGCCCCACAGGACGGGCCACGGCATCGGCCTGTCGATCCACGAGGCGCCCTATCTGGTGCGTGGCGACCAGACTCCGCTTGCCCCCGGCATGTGCTTCTCGAACGAGCCGATGATCGTCATCGAGGGCCAGTTCGGCGTGCGCCTGGAGGACCACTTCCAGGTCACCGCCGAGGGCGCCGCGTGGTTCACCCCGCCGCAGCCCGCGATCGACAGGCCCGTCTGATGAAGCTGCTAACCGTCGAAGGCGCCCGCGCGCGGATGCTGGGCGAAATCCGGGCCCTGCCTGCCGAAGCGGTGGCGATCCAGGATTCGATCGGCCGCGTGCTCGCCGAGGACGTCGCCGCCGTGCGCGACCAGCCGCCGTTCGCCGCCTCGGCCATGGACGGCTGGGCGGTGCGGTCGGCCGACACGCCGGGGGCGTTGCGCATCGTCGGCGAGAGCGCCGCGGGTCACGGCTTCGAGGGCGTCATGCAGGCCGGCGAGACCGTGCGCATCTTCACCGGCGCGGCCATGCCCGAGGGGGCCGACGCCATGGTTATCCAGGAAGACGCCAGCCGGGCGGGCGACACCGTCACCGTGCCCTTGGTGAAGTCCGGCCACTACGTCCGGCCGGCGGGCGGGGATTTCCGGGCCGGCGTCGCCCTGCTTGCGCGGGGCCAGCGGATCGACCCGTGGCGGCTTTCGCTGGCGGCGGCGGCCGGACGCGCGGACTTGTCGGTGACGCGTCGGCCGAAGGTGGCCCTGTTCTCCACCGGTGAGGAGATTGTCGAGGCGCCCGCCATCCCCGGCCCGTTCCAGATCTACGACTCCGGTTCGCTGGCGCTGGCGGCCCTGATCGCCGGCTGGGGCGCCGAAGTCGCCCGCGCGCGCGCCGTGCGGGATGACCTGGACGCCACGATCGAGGCCCTGCGGAAGGCCGATGGCGACCTCGTCGTGACCGTCGGCGGCGCCTCCGTGGGCGACCACGACCTGGTGCGCGCCGCCGCCGAGGCCCTCGGCCTGGAGATGAAGGTCGCGAGCGTCGCGGTGCGGCCCGGCAAACCCACCTTCTTCGGCGCGCTGGGGGACGGCCGCCGCCTGCTGGGCCTGCCCGGCAATCCCGCTTCGGCCCTGGTCTGCGCCGAACTGTTCCTGCGGCCGATCCTCGCCGCCTATGCCGGCGCCGACCCTTCCGTACGGATGATGGGGGCGAAGTTGTCCGCCCCCCTCCCCGCAAACGGGCCGCGCGAGCACTGGATGCGGTCGAAGCTCGCGTTCGAGGACGGGATCGTGACCGCCCGGCCGTTCCGCGATCAGGATTCGTCGCTGGTTAGCGTCTTCTCGCTGGCCGACGCGCTGCTCAAGCGACCGGCCGATGCGCCTGCGGCCGCAGCGGGCGAGGTCGTGGAGGTGCTGCCGCTATCGCGAGCGTAGCGCAGGGCGGTGATCTCGCCGATCACCGAGACGGCCACCTCGAACGGGGCCTTGCCGCCGATGTCGAGGCCGATGGGGGCGTGCAGCCGGGCGAGCGTGCTTTCGGCCATCCCCTCGAGTTGCAGTTCCTGCAGCCGGCCGGCCAATCGGCGGCGGGCGCCCAGCAGGCCGACGTAGCCGGCGTGGGACGGCAGGGCCGCCTTGAGGGCCGCCCGGTCGGTCTCCAGGTCGTGGGTCGCCACCGCCACGCTGGTCCAGGGGTCGAGGCCGATGGCCGCCAGCGCCTGCGCCGGCTCCTCCCGGCGATAGGCGACCCCGGCGATGGGCGGCGGCGCGGCGGGGCCTTTCGGCCGCACCAGCGTGGTCTCGAAGCCGGACTTCACGCCCAGCTCCGCGATGGCCAGTGCCGTGGGATCGCCCCCGATCACCACCAGCCGGGGTGTGGGCTCGTAGCGCTTCTCGACGACCACCTCGGGCCAAGGCGAGACCTCGGCGGCGCAGACCCTGGCAATCCCGTCGCTGGCATAGCTCACCGGCCGTCGCTCGGCCTCGGCGGCCAGCAGCTCGGTCAGGGCCGAATCACCCGGTGCGATCCGCTCCAGCACGATCTCGATCCGGGCCCCGCAAAGCAGCCGGATGTCGGGCCAGGGGCTTCCCTCGCCATAGACGAGTGTGCGCGGTTTTGAATCAGCCAGGCACGCCCAGGCATGCCCCGCAACGTCGCCCTCGACGCAGCCGCCAGAGAAGTAGCCGGCCAGGATGCCCGGGGCGAAAACCATCTGCGTCCCTTCGGGACGGGGCCCGCCGCCCTCCACCGAGACAAGGGTCGCCAGCACGAATGGCTGGCCCGCGGCCACCGCCTTGCGCATGGCCGGACGGACGTCCTCGGCCACGCCGAACATCGGCCACTCGGGAAGAGGGTCAATCACGCCTTAACCTTCGCAGGGATACGGCTTCTTAGCCTTTCCTGCGGCAAAATGGCCATTGGAACGGAATAGACCAAGCTTTTCAGAGCGCATGACCTCAACCCTCAGCAAGCTCGGCCTCGGGACCAGCCAGTTCGGTCTCGATCAGCCGCCCGGACCGCGCGGCAAGCCGCGGGACGCTGAGGCGCGCGACATCCTCTCGATCGCCGGCCGCTCGGGCCTCGCCGTGCTCGAGGTCGCCCGCGGTACGACCGCGTCCGACGGGCTGCTGCGCGGAGCCCTGCCCCAGCCCAACCCCTTCCGCATGACGCTGACCGCCGTCCGCCCGGACCGCGGCCCCGAGGTCGTGGAAGCTGAGCTGCGCGCCCAGATGCTGCGCCTGGGCGTCGAACGGGTGGACGCCATCGTCGCCCCGTCGGCCACCGACCTCTTCTCGCCGCTGGGCCCCAAGCTCTGGGACAAGCTCAAGGAACTGAAGGACCAAGGCCTGTGCAAGCGCATCGGCGTGCCGGTCTACGCCTCGGACGACCCGGTCGGCGTGGCGCGGCGCTTCAAGCCCGACCTCGTCCAGGCGCCCGCCTCGCTGCTGGACCAGCGCCTGCTGCTGGACGGCTCGCTCGCGACCATCGCCGAGATGGGCATCGAGGTGCACCTGCGCTCGATCTTCCTTAACGGCGTCCTGTTCCTGCCGCCCGATCGCGCGCCCAGCCACCTCAAGGCCGCTGCCGGCCGGATCTCCCGCGCTCGCCGCCTGATCGCCGAGGGCAAGTCCGATCCGTTGCAGGCGGCCCTCGGCTTCGCCCTGACGCGGCCCGAGGCCAGCCATGTCCTGGTGGGCGTGACCTCGGCGGCCGAGATGAGCGCCGTGGTCGCCGCCGCCATGAGCCCGCCGCCGGACCTCGACTGGGACGAGATGGCGATCGACGATCCCGACGCCCTGAGCTGGGCCGCCGCCTAGGCCTCCGCGCGCGCCAGCGATACCTCCCTCGACACTCGAAGGCATGCGGCGTCGCCGCAGAGCCGCTGTGCAGGACCGCTGATTGAGCGGCGCCTGAGCGTGACGCTTACTCCCCCCAGCTCGCGACGAGCTGTTCCAGTCCAACCGAAGGGGGAGTCCGATGGCTCACGCCAGGGCCTTACTCGGCCTGATCCTTGCTGCCTGCGCCACCGGCGCCTTCGCCGCCCCTGCGCCGGGAGAGCCGACGCTGACCGAAGTGCGGAAGCTCACCGAGCGCTTCACGGACGTGAAGGTCGCCCTGGCCGAGGGCTACATCCGCGATCCGTTCGACATGTGCGACACGGCCGAGATGATGGGAAAGCCCGCGGTGCTGGGCGCTATGGGCGTGCACTATTTCCGCCCCGACCTGGTGGGCGTCACCGAGCCGCCGAACCCGCGCGTCAACGGCAACGGGACCCACACCGACTTCCGCAAGCCCGCGATCCTGATCTACGAGCCGCAGGCCGACGGCTCGATGGCGCTGGTTGCGGTGGAGAACCTGGTCTTCCAGGCTGCGTGGCGCGCCACCGGCGCCAAGGGGCCGCCGACGTTCCACGGGCTCGCCTGGGACGCCATGGCCGACGATCCGGTGACGCCCATCGACGAGGCGCACATGTTCGCCCCGCACTACGACCGCCACGTCTGGATCTACCGGGACAACCCGAACGGGGTCTTCACGCCGTTCAACCCGAACGTCTCATGCCGCTACCACAAGGGCGCGACGGAGCACGCCGGGCACGGCGGCCACTAGGAAGCGGACCAGTCCCCGCTCTTGCCGCCGGTCTTGGAGACGAGGCGCACCGCCTCGATGACCATGCCCTTCTCGGCCGCCTTCAGCATGTCGTAGAGGGTCAGGCAAGCGACCGAAACGGCGGTCAGGGCCTCCATCTCCACGCCGGTCTGGCCTGTGGTCTTCACCCGCGCGGTCACCGAGAGGCCGCCCTCGCCCGGCTCGATCTTCACCTCGGCCTTGGTAATCGGCAGCGGGTGGCACATGGGGATGAGGTCCGAGGTCCGCTTGGCGGCCATCACCCCGGCGATCTCCGCGACGGCGCGGACGTCGCCCTTCCGACCCTCTCCCGAAAGTGCGAGCGCCAACGTCTCCGGAGTCATCCGGACGAACCCCTCAGCCGCCGCCTCGCGCGTGGTCGCGGCCTTGTCCGAGACGTCGACCATGCGGGCGCGGCCGCTTTCGTCGATGTGGGTGAGGCGGCTCACTGTTCCATCAGCCGCGGCATGAGCTCGACCATGTTGCAGGGGGCGTGCCGGCTGTCGAGCTGGGGGGCGATCACCTTGTCCCAGCCATCCTTCACCGCCCCGTTCGACCCCGGCAGGCAGAAGACGAACACGCCCTTCACGATGCCGGCCAGCGCCCGCGACTGCAGCGTCGACAGGCCCACCGACGCGTAGCTCACCATGTGGAAGACCACCGAAAAGCCGTCGAGCTCCTTGTCGAACAGCGGTCGGACCGCCTCGGGCGTCACGTCGCGGCCAGTGATCCCAGTGCCCCCCGTGGTCACCACGGCCTCCACGAAGCCGGTGGCGACCCAAGCCTCGATCTTCTCGCGGATGGCCACGACGCTGTCCGGCACGATGGCCTTGTCCACCAACTCGTGGCCGGCGTCGGTGACGCGCTTGGCCAGCAGGTGACCAGAGGTGTCACTCTCCTCGTCGCGGGTGTCGGAGATGGTGAGCACCGCCACCTTCACGGGCTTGATCTGCTGACTGGTGTCGATCCGGCCGCCGGGGGTCAACGCGTTCATGAGAAGCTCCTTCGCGCGCAAATTAGAACGTCATCCCCGGGCTTGTCCCGGGGATCCAGAAACACCGGGCGTCGAGGGTGGACCAGAGGCGTCGCCGCACGCCCGTTCCGCAGTCGCCCGCGCCTTTGGATGGGCAGGACAAGGCCGGCCATGACGAGCAGATAGGGCGGCCGCTCCGCTCACTCCACCGTAACGGACTTCGCGAGGTTGCGCGGCTGGTCGATGTCGCGCCCCAGGCCCTGGGCGACCTGATAGGCCAGGAGTTGGAGCGGGATGTTCAGCAGGATCGGGTCCAGTTCGGGCTCGGAGCGCGGGACGGCGAAGCTAGCCTCCACCCCTTCGGCCACGACGCCCGGATGGCTGATGGCCAGTACTGGACCGCCGCGGGTCCGCACCTCCGCGATGGTCGACAGGTTCTTGGGCAGCAGGTCGTCGTCGGGCAGGACGATCACCGTCGGCGTCTCGGCCGAGATCAGCGCCAGGGGGCCGTGCTTCAGCTCCGAGGCAGCGTAGGCCTCGGCGTGGAGGTAGCTGATCTCCTTGAGCTTCAATGCACCCTCCTGCGCCACCGCGTAGCCGGCGGCGCGGCCCAGGAAATAGGCGTGGTCAGCCTGGGCGAGGCGCTCGGCGAGGGCGCCGAGTTCGGCCTCGCGCGCCACGATCCCGGCGATCTGGTCCGGCAGTGCGTCCAGCGCCGCGAGCAGCCGCGCGCCCTGGCCGGCCGACATGTCGCGCACCCGGCCGAACTGGAGGGCGAGCAGGGCGAAAGCCACCGCCGTCGACGTCCAGGTCTTGGTGGAGACCACGGCGATCTCGGGCCCCGCGTGCAGATAGACGCCGCGGCCGCACTCGCGGGCGATGGTGGAGCCGACGCTGTTGATCACGCCCAGCACGCGGCCGCCCTTGCGCTTCACCTCCTGGATAGCGGCCAGGGTGTCGAAGGTCTCGCCCGACTGGCTGACGGCGACGTAGAGCGTGTCCGGCTCGATCACTGGGTTGCGGTAGCGGAATTCCGAGGCGGGCTCTGCGCTGGCGGGGATGCGAGCCAGTTGCTCGATCATGTGTGCCCCCAGGACGCCCGCGAAGTAGGCCGAGCCGCAGCCGAGGATCTTCACACGCCGGACGTCGAGCATCTCACGGGCGGCCATCTCGACGCCGCCGAGGTGGGCCGTGGAGAAGCGCCGGTCCAGGCGGCCCAGCAGGGTGCGCCGCACCGCCTCGGGCTGTTCGCCGATCTCCTTGCGCATGAAGTGGCTGTAGTCGCCCTTGTCGAAACCCTGGGCGTCGCCCGAGAGCTCCAGCGTGGCTTTGGTGGTCTGGCCGCCGTCGAGGGTCAGCACGGTGAAGCCGTCGGCGCGGACTTCGGCGATCTCGCCGTCGTCCAGGTGGGCGACCGAGCGGGCGTGGCCCATCAGGGCGGCGGCGTCCGAAGCCACGAACATCTCGCCCTCGCCGACACCCACCACCACGGGGCCGCCGTTACGGGCTGCCACGATGGCTTCGGGCCGGGCCGCGTCGACGACCGCGACGCCGTAGGCGCCCTTCACCTGCCGCAGCGCGGCGCGGACGGCTTCGACCAGGCTGGCCTCGGGACGCAGGCCGATCAGGTGCGCCAGGACCTCGGTGTCGGTCTCGGAGAGGAAGGTGACCCCGTCGGCGACCAGGCGGGCTTTCAGCTCGGCCGCGTTCTCGATGATGCCGTTGTGGACCACGCCGATCCGCCCAGACGCGTCGGTATGCGGGTGGGCGTTGAGGTCGCTGGGCGCGCCGTGGGTGGCCCAGCGGGTGTGGGCGACCCCGACCGTTCCGGGCAACTCGCGCGGCAGGACGTCCTCCAGCTCGCGGACCTTCCCCTTGCGCTTGTGGACCGCCAGACGGCCGCGGTCGGCGACGGCGACGCCGGCGCTGTCATACCCCCGGTACTCGACGCGCCGCAGCCCCTCGACCAGCAGTGGCAGGGCCTGGCGCGGCCCGATGTAGCCGATGATCCCGCACATCAGGCGCGACCCTCAGCCGTAGATAATGCGGCGGATCTGGCGGAGGCTGTAGGCGGGAGCCGGGAAGCGGCGCTGGGCCAGTTCCTCGGCGATGCGGGCGTAGATCTCGTCGTTGCGCCGGCCCAGCTTGAGCAGCGCGGCGTGCCGGCGCCGGACGAAGTCTTCGGGGCTCTCGCCCAGGTAGGTGAGCACGTCATCGACGATCCGCCTCGCTTGCGACGGCGCGAGGTCGCTGGACCGGGCCACGTGGGCCACGAGATCGTCCAGGTCGCCCGCATCCGACATCGAGGGGTGTTCTGGCTGCTCCATAGAGCGCAGACAACGAGCTTGCCCGAATTCGGGCAAGAGGCGATGTATAGATATTATAGTTCAGCGAACACGTTCTTCGAACATGATTCGAGAAATATCGAACTGTCGGTCAGTCCCACCGCTCCCGGTCGATGTGGTCCTGAGCCGTGGGCTCGATCCAGCGCTGGCCACCGGGGCCGTGTTCCTTCTTCCAGAAGGGGGCGCGGCTCTTCAGGTAGTCCATCAGGAAATCGCAGGCCTCGAACGCGGCGCGGCGATGACCGGCGGCGGTCGCCACGAAGACGATGGGCTCGCCCGGACCGATCTTTCCCACGCGATGCAGGATCAGCAGATCGTGCAGGCCGAACCGTTCCCGAGCCTGATCGGCGATCTTGCCGATCTCGCTCTCGGTGAAGCCGGGATAGGCTTCCAGTTCCAGAATCGCCGTCGCGCCTTGTTCCGCCCGCGCGAGGCCGGTGAAGGTGGCCACGGCGCCGGTTTCCTCGCGCCCCCGCGCGAACTCCGACAGCAGGGCCCCGGGCTCGAAGGGCTGGTCCGTGAGGCGGATCATCCGCCGCTCATCGGCGGGAGAAACGCCACTTCGCTGCCGGCGGAGAGGGCAAGATCGCCGCGCACCAGCGCCTGGTCGACGGCCACCTGCACCCCCGGGCCTTCGAGCGCCGCGCCAAGAGCCTCATCCTCGCCGGCGAGTTGGGCCCGGAGCACGGAAACCGAGGCGGCCTCGACATCGCGCTCGCGCCAGCCCGCGAGGTCGCGCAGCGAGCCGAACAGCAGGACGCGCGCCATGGATCAGCCCCCGGTCGTCGACATGTGCCGCGCCACCGCCGGCCGGGCGCGCGCGATCTGGAAGTCGTGGCCTCGGGGCTTGCCGAGAACGGCGGTGCGGATCGCCGCCGTCAGCTCGGCGTCGCTCGCGCCTGCGCGCAGAAGCGCGCGAAGGTCGGTGGCGTCATCCTGGCCGAGGCAGGTGTGCAGCGTCCCGGTGCAGGTCAGGCGCACGCGGTTGCAGGCCTCGCAGAAATTGTGGCTGAGCGGCGTGATGAAGCCGAGGCGCCCCCCCGTCTCCGCGACACGCACATAGCGCGCGGGGCCGCCGGTGGAGAGCGGCAGGTCCTCGAGGGTCCAGAAGCTCTCCAGATGGGCGCGGAGATCCTTGAGCGAGACGAAGTCGGCCGTGCGGTCCACGTCGACCTCGCCCATGGGCATCGTCTCGATCAGGGTCAGGTCGCAGCCGCGGCCATGCGCCCAGGCGATCAGGTCGGGAATCTCGGCCGCGTTGTCGTCCTTGAGCGCCACGGTGTTGATCTTGACCGCGAGGCCGGCGGCCTGCGCAGCGTCCAGGCCGGCCAGCACCTTGGAGAGGTCGCCGCCCCGCGTCAGCGTCCGGAAGCGGCCCGGGTTCAGGGTGTCGAGCGAGACATTGATCCGGCGCACGCCGGCCGCGGCCAGCTCGCCCGCGAATTCGGCCAGGCGCGTGCCATTGGTAGTCAGGGTCAGTTCGTCCAGCGCGCCAGAGTCCCGGTGACGGGAGAGGCCGCGAACCAGGTCCATCATCCCCTTGCGCACCAGGGGCTCGCCTCCGGTCAGCCGCAGCTTGCGCGTTCCCAGGCCGATGAAGGCCGTCGCGACGCGGTCCAGCTCCTCCAGGGTCAGGACCTCGACCTTGGGCAGGAAGGTCATGTGCTCGGACATGCAATAGACGCAGCGCAGGTCGCAGCGATCGGTGACCGAGAGCCGCAAATAGGTCACCGTTCGGCCCAGCTCGTCGATCAGCGGGCCTGCCGCGGCCCTGTCGGCCGCAAGGGTGTCGTCGTAGGGCGTCATCCGGCCTGCAAGATAGGGGGGAAGCGCGCGTGGGGACAGGGGATAGCTTCGCGGCGGTCGTCCTGGCCGCCGGAACAGGCTCGCGGTTTGGCGGCGGCAAGCTGCTCGCCGACTGGCGCGGGGCGCCGCTGCTGCACGCCGCCCTCCGCGCCGCGCGCGCTGCGCCCATCGCCTCGGTGACCGTCGTCACCGGCGCCGACGCAGGCGTGGTCGGCGCCTGCGCCCGGGCGTTCGACCCGGCGATCCATCTGGTCCATGCCCCGGACCACGCTGAAGGGATGGCGGCCTCGCTGCGCGCGGGAATCGCCAGCCTGCCGGCGGACACGGCTGGCGCGTTCGTGTTCCTCGGAGACATGCCGTCCGTGCCGCACGCAGTGCTGAAGCCGCTGGCCGAAGCGGTGGCCGGGGGCGCGCCGGCCGCCGCACCCGTCTTCACGGGGCGGCGGGGCAATCCGGTCGTACTGGGACGCGAACTGTTCAGGGACGTGGCGCGCCTGGCAGGCGACGTCGGCGCGCGGCCCATCCTGCAGGAGTTGGGCGCGCGGGTGGCCCTGGTCGAAGCCCCCGACGACGGGGTGCTCTTCGACGTGGACGAGCGAACCGACCTTTCCGGACGCTAGACCTTCACGTCCACCCGCTGATTGGTCGCCGACGGCTGAATACGAACCTGGTCGGCGATGTTGAGTGTCCTCACCGCCGCCGCGATCGTCTGAGCCACCTGCACCGAAGTCGGCAAGGTGAACGGCGTCCATAGCCCGGAGCCGGAATTTCTTAGCTGCACGCTGACCATAGCGTCCTGCCTCGACATTCTGGCGGCGAACATAAAACGCCACCTCTTAACCGCCGGTTAAGGCTAACCTCAATTGGCGGTTGCAGTTGAAAGTGTCGCAGGTTGCTGCGCCGCACCCCACTCGGAGCCGCGCCGCAAGCCGCGCCACACTCGGCGATCAGCGTTCGGGCCTGCTCGCGTCGGGCGCGTTTCGACGGAGTTGCTCAACTCCACCATGGCGCGCATTCTCCGAGGATGATCCGACGCCTGAACAGCCTTCTCCTGGGATTTGCCCTCGCCGCCGTGGCCGGCGCGGCGGCGGCCCGCGACTACATCGTCGTGGCGTCGAGCGACCCCGCGATCGCCAGGGGCGCGGCCTATGACGGGGGCGCCAAGGTCGCGTTGGCGCCGGGACAGACGCTGACGCTCATGCACGCCTCGGGCGACACCATCCGCGTGAAGGGCGCCGCCGGCGGTGTCGTCCTGCCACGACGCCAGGCCGCGACGGCCGAGGCCGAGCGGCTGGCGGTGCTGCGGCTCATCGTGGCTCCGCCCGAGCGCCGTCCGCAGTCGGCCCTCTACGCCACGCGCACCCGCGCCGGGATCTGCCCCGAGGCCACGACGGTGACGACACTGGACGCCATCGCCCAGGTCCACCAGGGCGGCTGCGCCGCGGAGGCGGCGCAGGCGCTGGAGGCCTGGCTGGCGGCCCATCCCCCGTCGGACACCTAGGCGCGGTCTGCCCTGCGCATGGCCCTGGGTCCCGGATCGGCCTTTGGCCGTCCGGGATGACAGGGCTTTGGAGGGTGGT
>NZ_JANINU010000160.1 GCF_024508875.1 Phenylobacterium sp. | reverse complement strand
AGAGCCGTGAAGGTCAGTTCAATTCCCTCGACCTGGATAGACCAGGTGGGCGCCGTTTACCCGAAACCACGGTCGCGGGCAGGGACAGCTCCCTATGAGTGAATTAAGGTCGCTGGAATATTGTCGCCTTCGACGAGAGCCGCAGCAGGACCCGCCACCGACTAAGGTAGGACGCCTTGGCCCCGGTCTCAAGCGCGGCGGCGGCCCGCACTCGTGGATTGGGGCTTGGGAGTTGGCCGGCGCGGGCTTACATCGGGCGCCTTGAACGCACCCGCCCACATCGCCGAACAGAGCCTGGCCCGCCAGGCCAACGACATCGCCCGCGACCTGACGCGGCCCAGCCCGCGCGTCTACTGGCTGGACCTCGCCGTCACCGCGGCCGTCACCTGGCTCAGCTTCGGCGTCGCCGCCACCGCCGGCTCGGTCGCCTGGACGCTGGTGGCCGGCGTGGTCTGCATCCTGGCCCTCTACCGCGGCATCAGCTTCATCCACGAGCTGACCCACCTGCGCGGCGACGACATCCCAGGCTTCCACTTCGCCTGGAACGTCCTGATCGGCGTGCCGTGGCTCACCCCGTCGCTGCTGTACGAGGGCGTACACATCCTGCATCACGCCAAGGACCGTTACGGCACCGCCCGCGATCCCGAATACCACCCGCTGGCGCGCCGGCCGCTGCACGAGCTGGCCGTCTTCCTGGGCATCGCCCTGCTGGCGCCGGTAGGCACGCTGCTGCGCTTCGGCGTCCTCGCGCCCCTGGGCTTCCTCCTGCCGCCCGTGCGCCGGTTCGCGATCGCCAAGGCCTCGGGCATGGTCATCAATCCCGGCTTCTCGCGCGAGGACTTCGACCGCGCCAACCGCGCGCCCTGGCTGGCCCAGGAGATCGCCGCCTGGCTGTGGTGCTGGACGGTGGTCGGCCTGACGCTCGCCGGCGTCCTGCCCCCGCGCGTCCTGCTGACCGCCGCGGCGATCTTCAGCCTGATGACCTTCCTGAACCAGCTCCGCACCGCCGTCGCCCACCGCTGGGACAACGACGGCGAGGTCATGGCCCCGCTGGACCAGTTCCTGGATTCGGTGAACGTGCCGCCGCCGGCGCTCTTGCCGTTCCTGTGGGCGCCCGTCGGCCTGCGCTACCACGCGCTGCACCACCTGATGCCCCGGCTGCCCTACCACAACCTCGGGACCGCCCACCGCCGGCTCGTCGAGGCCCTGCCGCCCGACCACGACTACCGCCGCGCCGAGGAGCGCGAGCTGTTCCCGGCCCTGGGCAAGCTGGTGAAGCGGATGCGCCGGCCGAACTAGGCCCCTTCGGCCGCCAGCTTCTCGATCTTCGCCGCCGCGCTCTCCAGCGCGCCCACCGCCTTGCTCTCGATACGCGAGCGGTCGGCCTGCAGGCGTCCCACCTCGACCTGCAGCGCGGCCAGCCGGTTGCGGGCGTCCAGCAGCTCGTCGGCCAGCAGCAGGCCGCCCATCAGGAACAGGCGCGTGTCGCCGAGCTGGCCCATGTCCTGGCTGATCTGCCGCACCTGCTGGTCGAACAGCTTGGCCAGCTCCTGCAGGTGCGCCTCCTGCCCGTCCTCGCAGCCCACGGCGTAGGGGCGGCCGTTCACGTCGACGTTGATCTGGGCCATCGTCTCAAGCCTCCGTGGCCTGGCCGTTCAGGGCGGCCTTGATTTCCTGGATGGCGCGGCCCAGCGCGGCCGAGGCCTGGGCGCCGGCCTCCTCCAGCTCGCGCTCCCGGGCGCGCGAGGCGTCCAGTTGCTCGGCCAGGTTCGAGCGGTCCTGGTCGAACAGCCCGCCGGCGTCGGCGCTGGCCGCCTTCAATCGCTGCGACAGGCGCTGCTCCAGCACGTGGAGCGCGTTCTCCAGCCGCCTCGCCGCCAGGTCCAGGGCGCTCTCGCCACCGCTCATGCGATCCTCCGAAGCCGTTCCGACTCATATACGCGCCCGCGTGAGTCTCGCGAAATCCGCGGCCATTTCTTGACCCCGCTTTCTTGACCGTGCCGCCCCCGCATGCGAGGCCGCCGCGCAATTCCCGCCAGAGAGACCGAAGAGACGATGTCCGCGCCCACTCAGCTCATGGCCAACGCCATCCGCATGCTCTCGCTGGACGCGGTCGAGGCCGCCGGCTGCGGCCACCCCGGCATGCCGATGGGCATGGCCGACGTGGCGACGGTGCTCTGGTCGAAGTTCATGAAGTACGACGCCGCGGCCACCGACTGGGCCGACCGCGACCGGTTCGTCCTCTCGGCCGGCCACGGCTCGATGCTGCTCTACAGCCTGCTGCACCTGACGGGCGTCAAGGGCGTGCCGATGCAGAGCCTGCGCGACTTCCGCCAGCTCGGCTCCAACACCCCGGGCCATCCCGAGTATGGCCACACGCCCGGCGTCGAGACCACCACGGGCCCGCTGGGCCAGGGCCTGGCCACCGCCGTCGGCATGGCCATGGCCGAGCGCCGGCTGGCTGCTCGCTTCGGCGAAGACCTCGTCGACCACCGCACCTGGGTCGTGGCCGGCGACGGCTGCCTGATGGAGGGCATCAGCCACGAGGCCATCAGCCTCGCCGGCCGCCTGAAGCTCGCCAAGCTGACCGTCCTTTGGGACGACAACGACATCACCATCGACGGCCACGTCGGCCTCTCGGACGCCACCGACCAGATCGCCCGCTTCAAGGCCGCCGGCTGGGCGACCAAGAAGATCGACGGCCACGACGAGAAGGACATCAAGAAAGCCCTGGCGTGGGCGCTCAAGCAGGACAAGCCGTCGCTGATCGCCTGCAAGACCGTCATCGGCAAGGGCTCGCCCACCTTCCAGGGCACCCACGACGTCCACGGCAAGGCCCTGGGCAAGGACGAGGTCGCCAAGACCCGCGAGGCCCTGGGCTGGACCGCCGAGCCCTTCACCGTCCCCGACGAGGCGCTGAAGCCGTGGCGCAAGGCCGGCAAGCGCGGCGCCAAGGACCGCAAGGCCTGGCAGGCCCGCCTCGACGCGTCCCCGCTGAAGACCGAGTTCCTGCGCGCCGTCTCGGGCGAGCTGCCGAAGCACGCCTTCGAGGCCCTGGACGCCTTCATCGCCAAGGCGGCCGCCGAAAAGCCCGCCGCCGCCACCCGCCAGCATTCGGGCGCGGTGCTGGAGCAGATCTTCGGCCAGGTCCCGGAACTGGTGGGCGGCTCGGCCGACCTCACCGGCTCGAACAACACCTACGTCAAGAACACCCCGATCTTCGACGCCCCGCACTATGAGGGGCGCTATGTGAACTACGGCGTGCGCGAGTTCGGCATGGGCGCGGCCATGAACGGCATGGCCCTGCACGGCGGGGTCATCCCCTACGGCGGCACGTTCCTGGTCTTCACCGACTACGCCCGCCCGGCGATCCGCCTCGCGGCCCTGATGGGCGTGCGCGTCGTCCACGTCGGCACGCACGACAGCATCGGCCTCGGCGAGGACGGCCCCACCCACCAGCCGGTTGAGCACCTGGCCTCCCTGCGCGCCATGCCCAACCTCAACGTCTTCCGTCCCGCCGACGCGGTGGAGACGGCCGAGTGCTGGAAGCTGGCCCTGGAAGCGACGCGCACCCCGTCCGTGATGGCGCTCAGCCGCCAGAAGACCGCCGGCGTCCGCGGCGA
Source organism: Phenylobacterium sp. (assembly GCF_024508875.1). Classification (GTDB taxonomy): domain Bacteria; phylum Pseudomonadota; class Alphaproteobacteria; order Caulobacterales; family Caulobacteraceae; genus Phenylobacterium. The sequence goes on along the minus strand of NZ_JANINU010000160.1, from coordinate 1,869 downwards.
CGCGGGCGAGAACCGCTCGGCCCGCGGCGCCTACCAGCTCGTGGGCGCGGGCAGCCCGGCCCAGGTGACGATCTTCGCCACCGGCACGGAAGTCCCGGTCGCCCTGGCCGCCCGCGACCTGCTGGAAGCCGACGGCATCGGCACGCGCGTCGTGTCGGTCCCCTGCTTCGAGCTGTTCGAGGCCCAGCCGGCGGACTACCAGGAAACCCTGATCGGCGAGACCGCCGTCCGCGTGGCCGTCGAGGCCGGCGTGCGCCAGGGCTGGGACCGCTTCATCGGCGCGGACGGCGCCTTCGTCGGCATGACCGGCTTCGGCGCCAGCGGCACGGACAAGGCCCTCTACGCCCACTTCGGCATCACCCCCGAAGGGGTCGCCGCCGCCGCCAAGGCCAAGCTGTAGTAACGCGCCTCCCACGTCGCGAAGACGACGGGGGAGGTGGATCGCCGCGGCGCGGCGAGACGGAGGGGGCGCAAGGCCTCAAGCTCGGCGGATGGGGCTTTGCGCCCCCTCCACCGCTTCGCGGTCCCCTTCCCCCGCACACTTCGGTGCAGGGGAGGAGCGGTTCGCCACGATGACTTGGAGATCGACCATGCGCCTCGGCACACCCAATTCGCCCACCGCCGTCCGGGTGATGCTCCTGGGCTCGGGCGAGCTCGGCAAGGAGGTGGTGATCGAGCTCCAGCGCCTCGGCTGCGAGGTGATCGCCGTCGACCGCTACGCCGACGCCCCCGCCCAGCAGGTCGCCCACCGCGCCCACGTGATCCCCATGACCGACGCGGCCGCCCTGCGCGCCCTGGTCGAGGCCGAAAAGCCCCACCTCATAGTCCCCGAGATTGAGGCCATCGCCACCGATGAGCTGGCCGCCATCGAGGCCGCGGGCCTGGCCACCGTCATCCCCACCGCCCGCGCCGCCCAGCTCACCATGAACCGCGAGGGCATCCGCCGCCTGGCCGCCGAGGACCTGGGCCTGCCCACCAGCGCCTACGCCTTCGCGTCAACGGAAGCCGAGCTGGCGCAGGCCGCGGCGAACGTCACCGGCTACCCCTGCTTCGTGAAGCCGGTGATGAGCTCCTCCGGCAAGGGCCAGTCCTACGTCGAGACGGCCGAGGGGATCGCCGCCGCCTGGACCTACGCCCTGGAGGGCGGCCGGGTCGAACAGCCCCGCGTCATCGTCGAGGGCCGCGTGGACTTCGACTTCGAGATCACCCAGCTCACCGTCCGCAGCCTGAAGAACGGCCAGGTCCAGACCAGCTTCTGCGCCCCCATCGGCCACCGCCAGGTGAAGGGCGACTACGTGGAAAGCTGGCAGCCTCAGGCCATGAGCGAAAAGGCCCTTGCCCGCGCGCGCGACATCGCCGCCAAGGTCACCGACGCCCTGGGCGGCCTCGGCGTCTTCGGCGTCGAACTGTTCGTGAAAGGCGACGACGTCTGGTTCTCGGAAGTCAGCCCCCGCCCCCACGACACCGGCCTCGTCACGCTGGTCACCCAGGTCCAGTCCGAGTTCGCCCTCCACGCCCGCGCCATCCTGGGCCTGCCGGTCGACGTCACCCAGCGCGAGCCGGGCGCCAGCGCGGTGATCTACGGCGGCCTGGAGGCCAAGGGCATCGCCTTCGAGGGCGTGGCCGAGGCGCTCGGCGTCCCCGGCGCCGACCTGCGCCTCTTCGGCAAGCCCGAAAGCTTCGAACGCCGCCGCATGGGCGTCGCCCTGGCCCGCGCCGCCGACGTGGACGAAGCCCGGGAGCGGGCGAAGGAAGCCGCCGCGAAGGTAAGGCCCGTCGCGGGCTAAGGCCCGCCGCCGGCCCTTCCCCCAAACCTCGTCATCCCCGGGCTTGACCCGGGGATCCATTCCAGGGCGTCGGCCCGGTCCG
>NZ_JANINU010000159.1 GCF_024508875.1 Phenylobacterium sp. | reverse complement strand
GCACCAAGGCGTTCATCGACAGCTTCGCCTGGGCGCTGCGCAACGAGCTGAAGGATGCTGGCGTCAGCGTCACCACGCTGCTGCCCGGTCCGACCGACACGGATTTCTTCGAGCGCGCCCGTATGCTCGACACCGCAGTGGGCCAGGGCAAGAAGGACGACCCGGCTATGGTCGCCAAGACCGGGTACGAGGCCATGAAGAAGGGCGAAGGCGATGTGGTCGCCGGCTGGAGGAACAAGATCCAGGCGGTCATGGGCGCGGTGACGCCCGAGAGCGTCAAGGCCGAAATGCATCGCAAGATGGCCGAGCCCAAGAACGACGGCGAAATCTACCAGAAACCGCTCGGCTAGGCTCCTGTCCTCCGCCTCGGATGTTGGATCGAGGCGTCTTCGTTCGGCGGGGGCTATGGGCAGAGGGCGGTCTGCCGCGAAGACGTCTGAACGAACCGCCCCCATGGGGCGCGCGGCGCTTTGTTGAGAAGCGGCGGCCGGTCGTGTCGCTCCTCCGATCTCCGCCCGGGTTCAGCGTACGTCCGGCGCGCCCCGCTGCCGAGAACCGGTCGAGACCGAGACAACCGGCCGTCCTCGCCAACTGTCTCTCTGCAGAGAGCCAATTGCGACGCACCGCATTCAAGGCTGCGGCAGGAAGAGTTCGCAGGCGATGCCCTCCCGTCGCCAGTCGATGCGCACCACGCCCGCCGTCGGGCCGTCCAGTGCGCGTTCCATCACGCTCGTCCCGAAGCCGCGGCGGGTCGGTGTCGACACTGGCGGGCCGCCCGCCTCCGTCCAGCGGATCAGGGCGACCTCCGGCTGGACGGTCCAAACCACGTCCACGTGTCCATCGTCGGACGAGAGCGCCCCGTACTTGGCCGCGTTGGTGGCGAGTTCGTGCAGCACCATGGCGACGGCCTGGGCGGTCGCCGGGGCCAACAGAGCTCAGGCCCTTCGATCCGCACGCGCGGGGTGGTCTCTCCCAGGGTGAACGGCGCGAGTTCCTCGCCGACCAACCGCCGCAGGTCGGCGCCCGCCCAGCGCGATTCCGCCAGGAGCTGGTGCGTCCGCGCCAGCGCGTGGACGCGTCCGCGAAGGACGTCCCGCAACGCCTGCGCACTGGCCGCGCGGCTGAGAGCGATAATGCTCTCGACCACCGCCATCAGGTTGTTCGCGCGGTGGTCGACTTCGCGCGCGAGGAACCGGACCCGTTCCTCGCCGTACTTCTTGTCGGTGATGTCCATGGCGATGCCCACGACGCCGGCCGGCTCGCCCTCCTGATCGAGCAAGGCTTCGGCCCGCGTGTTGAACCAGCGGACCTCCCCGTCGGCGCGCCGAAAGCGGTACTCGACCTCGAAGTACCGCTCTCCGCGTTCGCGGGCCGCGTCGGCGGCCGCCGCGATGCGCTCGAACTCGCCGGGAAGATAGTTCTGCCTGAGATCGGCCATGGTAGGACGCGCGTCCAGCGGAAGCCCGATCAACCGGTTGAGATTTGGACTGGGTTCGATGGCGCCTTCCGAAGTGATCCGCCAGGCGGCCATGCGGCCGGCGCGCAGCGCCATCTGCAGTCGCTGCTCGGACTCCCGGATCGCCTCGTTGGCGAGCCTGCGGTCCGTGACGTCGATCAGGGTCCCGATATAGCGGGTCGCCTCGGCGCGGCCGTCCGGCCCCGACTGGAACACCGCAGCCTGACGCGGGCGTGGCAGGCGCGCGTGAATCTCGGGCTCGCCACAAGGCGCAGCTGCTGGTTTGATGACCGCATGAGCGCGACGCCCAGGACTCGCCCATCGACCGATGATGATCTGCTCGACGACTTGCGCCAGCTGCTCGCGGCCCGGGGCAAGCTCAGCTCCAGCCTCATCGAGGCGTCCGAGATCACGCGGACCCCTAACACCTACATCCGTCGCTTCGGCAGCCTCATCGCCGCGTACGCCCGCATCGGATACGAGGCGAGTGCGCGCCAGCGTGCGGCGTCGGCGAGATTCAAGGCCCAGAGCCCTTCGACCGGACCGACGGCCATCAATGCCTCCGCGCCGTCCGTCGGGCGCGGGGGCCGGCCGGAGCCTGCCACGCTGTCGCCACCCCCAGGATCACCGAGATGACGACCGCGACAGTGACCGAAGCGCGGATCGCCGGGTTCGTGCTCCCCTCCCAACCCTGCCACGCCAACATAGCCGAGGTCGCAATGGGGAGGATCGCGATCGTGACCGTTGTGACGAGGCGCGGCAGAAGGCCCGGATAGAGCGCGACCCAAGGGTAGGTCGGAAGCCTGTCGGCCCAATCCTTCCGGCCGTGCTGGATATGGAGCAGCATGTAAGTCTGGACAGCGAGGAGCACGAGCAGGCCCCAACGGCTGATCGAGTCCTGCGGAATCTCGACGCCAAGCACCTGTACGTTCTTGTTGTCGCGCTTGTAGAGCTCGCGGATGTAGGCGATCAGTTGGTCGAGCTTCAGCGACTCCAGCCCCTTCGAATAGAAATTCAAATCGCCGAACACGTCCTCGTAGCGACCCGTAAGGTCAACGCCCGCCGAGGCGGGGAAGAGCTCCGTCTGAACATCGATCTCGTGGTTCCGGCGCGCTGGGATCGGAAACCAGACTTCGTTGAAGCCAGGGGCCTCCTGCTCGTTTCTCCAGGCCAGCTCGGCGACGATGTACCATTGCCGTGGCGCGAAGTTCTGCGTCGCGCTCTTGTTCTGGCGCAGGCCAAGCTTGGCGTCGTTGATGACGATTTCGCCGCGCGCCCTGGCAAGGGCGGCGCGCGCGCGGTCGCGTTCTGCGGTAGTGAGCTCCTCTCCGAACTTGAAGAACCGGACTGGTCCAGGGCTGACGAAGCCGTCCAGGGTCACACCGACCGCCGTGCGGAAGAATTCCCACCGTTGCTGAAAGTCGCCAAGGGTGCCGGCGGCGTAGGTCCTGTCAGCGTTTCCGCGGAGCGTGAAATTCCCCACGGACATCATCGTCGCCGCGAACGAGGTCCCGCTGACGACGATCCTGTCCTTTGGCAGGCCTAGACTTTCGTTCAGGCGGTCCGGGATTTGGCTGAGGAACGCCTGAGACCTCGCCAGCGGCAGGTAGGACCTATCGTCACTCAGAAACGGCATGTCGTGCTTTTCGGACAGGGCGACGAGGGGCGGGCCGCCGAAGATCTTGGTCTCGATGCCAGCGATCGCCTGGGCCTGGGCGTAGGCCCTTTCGAGAGAGCCGTCCGGGCGGATAGACGCGGCGACCAACAGGGCAAAGCTCGTGGCGATCAGCGCGAAATGGACGCGACGCAGATGTTCGAGCAGCCCATCCGTCGTGGGCTTGCCGGGCCTGGGTCGCGGCCGGCGGGCCCGACCTGCAGTCGTCGCGCGGCTGATGTGTTTCATCGCGGCCCCCACCGCGCGTCGCCCGAGCTTCCCGCGAGACAACGCTTGCAGCCTCAGCTTGCCGCCGACATCGGCGCAACTGTCAAGCTCCCACGCCTGCGGCCCGTCGGCCACCTGGCCTGCGACGCGCCGATCCGACGTCGTTATGGCTCCGGGCCCCAGCGGCCCGGCGGATCAGCTGCTGTGTTGCGGGAGGTTCGGCGGCTTCGCAAGCGGCGGCGTCACGTCGACTTCGGTTGCTGAGACGTGTCGCACGCTGCCCGGCCGGGTGCGGCGAATCCGCCGCCAAGATCGCCGCTACTGTCGCCGGCGGGGTTCAGCGACGGGCGGGACTGGACCTTGCACGCCCCCCCGTCTACGCGCCGGCCAGGGCGTCCCGGCGCTGGCGCATGAGCGCGCCGGTCAAACCGAAGCCCATGATCATCAGCGCCCAGCTTGCGGGTTCCGGCACCCCGGTGTTGGCCGCCATCGCCACATTGTCCAACCTGGTGCTGTCGACGTTCCCGCTCCAGTCGGCGAAGATCTCGATGACTTTCAGGTTGGACATGATGGCCGCGAATTCCGCGGTGCTGACGGGGCCCGACACCTCCGTCGTCGTGCCCTTGTAGAAGTTCGCGGCGGTCAGCTCGAAGTTGAAACGGCTCAGGTCTCGCGTGGGCGTCGGACCCCAATCGGCATAGATCGTCTGATTGATCGCCCCATGCAGCACAAGGAAGGGCCGGTTGAGATATCGCGGATCGAGCGTGGCGGACGCGAAGTCGAAACTGAACGTTCCGCCGATATAGTCGGACTTGTCGCCCAGATAGGCGTCCGACGCCAGGTATCCCCAGGCGGCGACGCCGCTCGACTTGGTGAGGCTTTGGGTCGCCGGGTCCCAGTCCGGTGTCTGGTTCCGGAAGTCCGGCGAGCCGAACTTCCAGCCTTCGGCGCCTGTATCGAAGGTCGAGGTGATCATCGCGGCGGCATGGGCGGCCGGCGCAAGTCCGCCGGCGATGACCAGGCTGGCGATCGAAGCCAGGAACGTGTGGCGCATGTTCGTCTCCAAGATTTCGGCGCAGGGCTAAATCGCTGGCCGTCGTCCCGTCCGGCCCGTTCCGACGAAGGTCAGGTTTGGATCGACGAGCGTCCGCAAAATCCCGTGGGGCGCGAGGGCGTTCTGCGCCGCCCGCCCTCGCGGCGGCGCGGGGGAACGGTGGCGCCGGGCGTGATCGATCAAGTCGCCGGTTCGTCCCGACCGCGGCCCACCGGGCGACGACAAGGCCCGCCGGCGCGGCGAGACCTCGCCGAGGGAGGCGCGACCTGCGCTTGCGAGAAGGCCCAGGCCGGCGCCTTCCGCCGGTCCAAAGTCCGCCTATGTTGCGGACCTATGCCCGCCTTCCCCACCACCGCCCCGTCCGCCATACGCCTGGCCGTCGTGCAGCAGGTCCGCAAGCTGGTCGACGGCGCCGGGGACGACACGGTCGAACGCAACCGGCAGGACACCGGCCTGTTCGGTCCCGACAGCGCCTGCTGGCGGGTGCACGGCGACTTCACCAGCATGATGGTGGGCGGGATCGCCGCACTTTACCTGCAGATGCTCCACCCCGCCGCCCTGGCGGGGGTCTGGGACCATTCGGACTTCCGCAAGGACATGCTGGGTCGACTGCGGCGCACCGCCCGCTTCATCGCCGGGACCACCTATGGAGACCGCCGCGAAGCCCAGGCGCTGATCGACCACGTCCGGTCGATCCACGACAGGGTCTCGGGCGCGCGCCCGAACGGACGGCCGTATTCCGCCAACGATCCGGACCTACTGGTCTGGGTGCACGTGGCCGAGGTCAGTGCGTTTCTCGCCGCCTACCTCCGCTACGTCGACCCCCGGTTCCCGCCCGAAGACCAGGACCGCTACTACCAGGAGTACGCCGAGGTCGCCCGCCGGCTCGGGGCGCGGGACGTTCCGTGCTCGCGCGCCGAGATCGCCCGCTATCTCGAGGCCTCGCGCCCCGAGCTGCGCTGCGACCACCGCACCCGCGCCGTGGCCGCGGCCCTCGCCGCCGAGCCGGCCCCCAGCCTCGCCGCCGCGCCGGCCATGGCGGCCGCGTTCGATGCCGCGAAGGATCTCCTCCCCGACTGGGCGGCGCAGTTGCACGGCTTCCGCCT
>NZ_JANINU010000158.1 GCF_024508875.1 Phenylobacterium sp. | reverse complement strand
GTTTCGAAGATGTCGTCGAAGCGGTCGAACATCCGGTCGGCCGTGGTCGCATCCAGGCTTTGCCGGTTGTAGTCCACGATCCACCAGCAGTTGCGGATGTCGTGCTTGTAGGCCTCGATCAGGCACTCGTAGATGTTGCCCTCGTCCAGCTCGGCGTCGCCCAGGGTGGCGACGAACCGGCCGCGGCGTTCCTCGGCCAGCCAGCCGTGCCCCGACAGATAGTCCTGCATCAGCGAGGCGAAGGCGGTGATCGCGACGCCGAGGCCGACCGAGCCCGTGGAGAAATCGACGTCGTCCTTGTCCTTGGTGCGGGACGGGTAGGACTGGGCGCCGCCGAAGCTGCGGAACGCCTCCATCTGCTCCCGGGTCTGGCGGCCCATCAGGTACTGGGCGGCATGGAAGACGGGGCTGGCGTGCGGCTTCACCGCCACCCGGTCCTCGGGCCGAAGCGCGTGGAAATAGAGCGCCGTCAGGATCGTGGTCATTGAGGCGCAGGACGCCTGGTGGCCGCCCACCTTCAGCCCGTCGCGGCTCTCGCGCAGATGGTTGGCGTTGTGGATCGTCCAGGTCGCCAGCCAGCGCAGCCGCGCGTCGATGCGGCGGAGGATGGCCGCGTCGCGTTCGGCGCCGCGATTGTGACCGGCGGGGACAGTGGGCAGAGCCTGGGGCATGTAAACGCGGCCGTTCGTTTTTCGGGGGATGAGTTTCGCGCCCCGGCCGAGATTTCGGGGCGGTCGATACCCCTTCTAGCAGATATCGAGGTCGATCGTCAGGCGCGCACCAGACCTCCCGCATCGCGCCCCCGAAATCGAAAACAGGGTACGCGAAGATTGACGGCGCCGCGGGCTTGGAGTTCGCTGACCCTCAGGAACGCGCCGGCAGAGCGTGTCCGGAGGAAACCCGCATGACGACGACCGCCCCGGCTGCGGCCGACCGCCTGTCCCTGAAGACCAAGTTGGCCTTCGGCGTCGGCAGCGCCGCCGAGATCATCGCTCTCTACGCCGTCTCCAGCTTCGCGCTGCTGTTCTACAACCAGGTGCTGGGGGTCCAGGCCCACTGGATCGGACTGGCCATCTCGGCCAGCCTGGTGTTCGACGGCCTCACCGAGCCGCTCATCGGATCGTGGTCGGACCGCACCCGGTCCAAATGGGGACGCCGCCATCCCTGGATGTTCGCCGCGCCGATCCCGATCGCGCTGAGCTTCTTCGCCATCTTCAACCCGCCCGAGGGGCTGGAGCCCATGGGCCTTGCGGTCTGGTGCGGCGTCTCCGTCTCGCTGATGCGGCAGGTGATGACCTTCTTCCACACCCCGCACCTGGCCCTGGGCGCCGAGCTTTCGCCCAACTACCTCGAGCGGTCGAAGGTGATGGCCTACAACAGCTTCTTCACCTGGGCCGGCGGGTCGCTGATGACCTGGGTGGCGCTGACCTTCTTCTTCCCGTCCACGCCGGAATATCCGCGCGGCCTGCTCAACCCCGAGCCCTGGACGAACTTCGCCCTGACCATGTCGCTGACCATCGTGGCGGTGCTGTTCGCCTCGGCCTGGTTCACCCGCGACCGCATCCCCTTCCTGCCGCCGCTGCCGGCCGACACAAAGCCTTTCAGCCTGGGCGCCTTCTTCGGCGACATCTGGATGGCGCTGCGCAACGTCAACTACGTGTGGCTGCTGATCGGCTACTTCTTCCTGTCGATGATGCTGGGCCTCAAGGAGGGCCTGAGGCTCTACACCGTCACCTTCTACTGGGGACTGACCAGCGAGCAGATCCGCTGGTTCATCGTCGGCAGCTTCGTCGGTTACGCCACGGCCTTCGCCTTCGCCGCGCGCATGCACGGCCGGTTCGACAAGAAGGCGACCCTGGTCTGGGGCGGCGTGGCCTATGCGGTCTTCACCGCCGCGCCGCTGGCGCTGGGCCTGATGGGCGTGCTGACGCGCGAGACCCCCAACCTCATCTGGATCCTCATCGGCTTCGCGACCCTCGGGTATGGCGCGATCAGCGTGCTGCAGATCGGCGCGATGTCGGCCCTCGCCGACGTGGCCGACCAGAACGAGCTGCGCTTCGGCGTGCGCCAGGAGGGCATCCTCTATTCGACGCGCGCGCTGGCGGCGAAGATCGACCAGGCGGTCGGCTCGGCCCTGGCCGGGTTCGTGCTCCTGCTGATCGCCTTCCCGGAAAAGGCCAAGCCCGGCGCGGTCAATCCCGGCGTGCTGCACAACCTGGCGCTCTGGGACGGCGTGATCGCGGCCGTGCCCGGGCTGATCGCGGCCCTTTGCTATGCCCGCTACCGGATCAACCGCGAGTCCTACGAGGCGACCCGGGCCGCGCTGGCGGAAAAGCGGGCGTCCGCGGCGAGCACTGCGCCGGTCGCCGGAGCCGCCGCGCCCGCCGGCGCGGCCATCCACCCGGCCGAATGATCAGCCCGGCCGCAGCGCCTGCATGAGACTGCCGGTGTACGCCGCGTGGCCCACGTGGGTCAGGCGCGCCTCGAAATCGGCCCAGATCTGGCCGCCCAAGTCGCGCCAGCGGCGGCAGAAGGCGTAGTCCTCGGAGAGGTATTGGCCGGTCGACGCCTCGATCAGGGTGTCGAAGATCATCACCGCCTGGGTCCCTTCGTCGTCGAGGGTGGCCCGCAGTTCGGGATGGGCGTCCACAAGGCGCTGCATGGCGCCCCGGCCGATCATCAGGAAGCCGGTGCCGCCGTAGGCCACCTCGGCGAAGCCGTTGTCGACGTTCACGCTCTTGTCCGGCGTCGGCAGGAAGCGGACGACGTAGCCGATCGAGGCGGCTTGGATGTCCTCGACCCCCGCCTTGGCGGCGGCGCGCACCTTGTCCCAGTCGATCCGCTTCAGCGGGCAGACGGCGGCGATCACGTCCTTCTGCGCGTCCAGCAGGCGGAACACCGTCTCGGGCGCGAAGCCGATGTCGGCGTCGATATAGAGGATGTGGGTGGCCTTCGGATGGGCCAGGAACTGGGCCGCCAGGCGCGAGCGGCCGCGGGTGATCAGCGCCTCGCCGCCCATGGCCTCCACGTGCAGGCCGATACCCCGCGCCTTGCACGCCTGCTGCAGGCGCAGCAGCGAGCTGACGAAGTGCAGCGTGAGCTGGCCGCCGTAGCAGGGCACGGCCAGGAAGACGAACGGCGGGGGCGCGTCGGACATGGCCCCTGTCATAGATCGCGCCTCAGCGCGCGTCGATGAGGCGAGGCGCGAGGCGGCGCAGGGCGAGGAACACGAGGCAGGCGACCGCCACGCCGACGCTGTCGGCCACGAAGTCGGCGGGATCGGGATGGCGGCCGAAGGGCGTTATCCACTGCAGGATCTCGATCAGAACGCCATAGGCCAGGGCGAACGCGGGGATCGCCAGCCGCCGGCGCGGCGCCAGGACCAGGCCGGCCAGGGTCAGCACGAACCAGGCGGCCATGTGCTCGAAACGGTCGCCCGTGCCGGGATCGGGCAGGTCCTTGGACGGGGTCAGGCACAGGACGAGCAGGATCAGCACGGCCAGGGCGTAGAGGCCGAGGCGCACAGGCCGGGGAAACCGCGAGGGAAGCATCGCCCTTACTTGCACGGCGGATCGTGGCTCTCTAGCGTCCGCGCGCTCAAGAACAGGCTCAGGAACGGTGCAGTGGCGATCGAGGCGGTGATCTGGGATTTCGGCGGGGTGTTCACCTCCTCGCCGTTCGAGGCGTTCAACCGCCTGGAGGCCGAGCGCGGCCTGCCGCGGGACCTGATCCGCCGGGTCAACGCCACGAACCCCGACACCAACGCCTGGGCGCTGTTCGAGCGCAACGAGATCGACGCGGCGCGCTTCGACGAGCTGTTCCTTGAGGAATCGAGCGCCCTGGGCCACCCGCTGCGCGGCGCCGAGGTGCTGCCCCGGCTGAACGGCGAGCTGCGGCCGCGGATGGTCAGCGCGCTGAAGGCCTGCAAGCAGCATTTCAAGGTGGGCTGCATCACCAACAACGTGGTCTCGATGCACAGCCCCGGTCAGGACGAGGGCCAGCGCAAGGCGGGGGCCATGGCCCAGGTCATGCCGCTGTTCGACGCGATCATCGAGAGTTCGAAGGCGGGGGTGCGCAAGCCGGACCCGAAGATCTACCTGATGATGTGCGAGCTGCTGGGCGTGCAGCCCGAGGTGTGCGTCTACCTCGACGACCTCGGCATCAACTGCAAGCCGGCCGCGGGGCTGGGCATGAAGGCGATCAAGGTCGTGGACGTGGACCAGACGCTGGCCGAGCTGTCCGGGCACACGGGCCTCAACTTCGACGCGGAGCTGACCGCGTGAGCCGTCCGGCGAAGATCGGCGCCGACGCGGCGCTCGCCAGGCTGAGCGGCTGGGAGAAGGTCGAGGGCGACCGCGACGCGATCCGCAAGACGTTCCGCTTCGAGGACTTCAACGAGGCCTTCGGCTTCATGACCCGCGTGGCCATCAAGGCCGACCAACTGGATCACCACCCGGAGTGGTTCAACGTCTACAACCGGGTCGAGGTGCTGCTCGCCACGCACGACGTGGACGGGGTGAGCGAGCTGGACGTCACGCTGGCGACGTTCATGGACGCCGTGGCGAAGCGGTAGCCGCTCAGTTGACGACGATGGCGCCCAGGAGGACTCGAGCGCCCGGCCGGCCGAGGACCGCGTCGGTCTGCCGCTGGAGCGCCTGGGTCAGGTAGTCGGGGTTGGGCAGGGCGCCGGGTCCGAGGCCCGAGGCATAAGACTGGACCGTCTGCACATACGCGGCGCGCAGGCGGGGCACCGATTGTTCGGCCCGCGCGCGCAGGGCCTCGTTCGGGATGTCGAGGCCGCAATCGACCGCCAACACGCCCCGCCGCCCGGTGGCCCGGATCGTGGTGCCGAGCAGGGTCTCGATCTGCAGGTACGAGCCGCCGCCGGACTTCTTCTTGTCCCCGCCCTCGGCGGCCAGCGCCACGGCCGGCGCGGCGGCGAGCGCGAGGCTGAGGAAGAGGCGGCGATCCATCCGTTGCATATCGCCGATCATGGTTAGCGGTCTCTTTACGCGCCCCTGCGCAGAATCGCCGCGGACTGTTCGCTGCCAGCGGAGCGCCCCTTGGGCCGATTTGCGCCGACCACCCTCGACCTCGACGGCAAGGTCATCCTCGTCACGGGCGGCACCGGCTCGTTCGGCCGCCGCTTCATCGAGACGGTGCTGGAGCGCGCCCGGCCACGGAAGCTGATCGTCTATTCGCGCGACGAGCTGAAGCAGAGCGAGATGCAGATCGACCTCGCCGAGCGGTTCGGGCCCGAGAAGATGGCGACCATGCGCTTCTTCCTGGGCGACGTGCGCGACCGGGAGCGGCTGGCTCTGGCGTTCCGCGGCGTCGACATCGTCATCCACGCGGCGGCGCTGAAACAGGTGCCGGCGGCCGAGTACAATCCGTCGGAATGCATCCACACCAACGTGCTGGGCGCCGAGAACGTGGTGCGGGCGTGCCTGGCCAACGGCGTGAAGCAGGTGGTGGCGCTGTCCACCGACAAGGCCTGCA
>NZ_JANINU010000157.1 GCF_024508875.1 Phenylobacterium sp. | reverse complement strand
ATCGAATCCACGCGAAGGCGTCCTCCCCATGCTGCTGCACCTGTCCACCTGGGCCGAGATCGAGGGCTTCCTCGGACGGTCGAAGACGGTGGTGATCCCCATCGGCTCGAACGAACAGCACGGCCCCACCGGCCTGCTCGGCACCGACTGGCTCTGCCCCGAGATCATCGCCCACGAGGCCGAGAAGACCGGCGACATCCTGGTCGGGCCGACCTTCAACATCGGCATGGCCCAGCACCACCTGGACTTCCCGGGCACCATCGCCCTGCGCCCGTCCACCTTCATGCTGGCCATCGGCGACTGGTGCCGCAGCCTCAGCCACGCCGGCTTCGAGAAGCTCTACTTCCTGAACGGTCACGGCGGGAACGTCGCGACGATCGAGGCCGCTTTCTCGGAGCTCTACGCCGAGGCCAGCTACGCCGGCCGCCAGCGTGGCTTCGCCTGCAAGCTGAAGAACTGGTGGGACCTGGCCGGCGTCACCGCGCTCGCCAACCGGCAGTTCCCGGTGGGCCACGGCAGCCACGCGACGCCGTCCGAGATCGCGGTGACCCAGTGGGCCTATCCGGGCTCGATCAAGTCGGCCAACTACGCGCCCCAGATCGCGCCCACCGGCCCGATCCGCGAAGCCAACGACTTCCGCGCCCGCTACGCCGACGGCCGCATGGGTTCCGACCCCGGCTTGGCGACCCCCGAGAAAGGCGGCGAGCTGGTGAAGCAGGCCGCGGCCTCGCTGCTGCAGGACGTGGCCGAGTTCGGCGCGGAGCGGGCGCCGGGCTGAAACCCCCTCGGGGAGGTCCCAAAGGGGGGGGGCCGCTACGCCGTAAACACCTCGCCCCCACGCAGCTCCACCGGCCACGGCGCGAGCCGCTCGTCGGCGCACGGCCCCGCCACGCACAGCCCGTCCAGAGTGAACAGCGCGCCATGCCCGGCGCACAGGATGTGGCGGTTGTCGCGGGTCAGGTAGCGGTCGTCCATCGGCGCCAGCGGCCAGCCGGCGTGGGGACAGGAGTCCACATAGCCGCGAACGGCCTCGCCCTCGCGGATCACGAAGCCGGCGAACATCCGGGTATCCTCGCGGAAGCGGAAGCTCTTGCCGCCGGGGTCCTTGATCTCGGCGAGCGCGCACAGGCGCACGCCGGCGGGCGGGCGGGCCGGGTTGTCCGGCTCAGATCTGGCCAAAGGTGATCTTCACCGGGTTCAGCTCGACCTGCCGCCAGAGGCCAGCCTGGGTGTAGGGGTCGGCGTCGTTGAAGGCCTGGGCCGCCGCCTTGTCGGCCACGTCCAGGATGAACATCGAGCCGGCCATGCCGCCCGCGTCATCGAACATCGGCCCGGCGATCTTCACGTCGGCCGCGCGGCTCTGGACATAGGCCAGGTGGCGCTCGCGGGTCGCCATGCGCAGGTCGATGGAGTCCGCCTTGTCGAGGCAGTGGAGGACGAAGGTCGGCATTCAGTTTTCCTCACGCAGGGGTCGGGAAAGCAGGCCGCGGATGGCGTCGTCGACACCGACCTCGCCGGCCAGGATGGCGGCCACGGCTTCGCAGATCGGCGTCTCGACGCCCAGGCGGGCGGCGAGCTGGCGCACGGCCGGCGCCGAGGCGACGCCCTCGGCCACCGACAGCTTGCCCGCCAGGGCCTGTTCCAGCGTCTGGCCGCCACCGAGCGCCAGGCCGACGCTCATGTTGCGCGACTGCGGGCTGGAGCAGGTGAGCACCAGGTCGCCCAGGCCGCAGAGCCCCGCCACGGTCTCGGCCTCGCCCCCCAGCGCCACGGCCAGGCGGGTCAATTCGGAGAAGCCGCGGGTGATCAGCGCCGCATGGGCCGAGCGGCCCAGGCCGCGGCCCTCGACGATCCCGCAGGCGATGGCCAGGACATTCTTCACGGCCCCGCCGGCCTCGGCGCCGATCATGTCGGTGGCGAAGTAGGGCCGGAAGGTCGGCGTCGCGATGGCTTCGGCCAGTTCTTCGGCGCAGGCGGTGTCGGAACAGGCCAGGGTGACGGCCGTCGGCAGGCCGCGCGCCACCTCGCCGGCGAAACTGGGGCCCGAGAGCACTGCGGCCCGCGCCTGCGGCACGGTCTCGGCCAGCACCTCGGTCATCAGCTTCAGCGACCCCTGCTCGACGCCCTTCGAGCACAGCAGGATCGGCAGACCGTCGCGCGCGTGGGCCGCGAAGGCGGAGAGGGCGCTGCGCATGTGCTGAGCCGGCGGCACGGCCAGGATGAGATCGCAGTTCGCCAGGTCGGCAAGGTCGCCCGTAGCGCGGATCATCGGGTCCAACGGCACGCCGGCCAGGAAGGTCGCGTTCTCGTGCCGGGCGTTGACGGCTTCCACCACCTCTGGCTCGCGCGCCCAGAGGATCACGTCGCGTCCGGCCCGTGCGCAGACCTGGGCCAGGGCCGTGCCCCAGGCGCCGCCGCCGATCACCCCTGCGCGCTTCATGCCTTCGCTCCCTTGCGGCCGGCCTTGTGGGTGGGGCTGGTGGCCGCGGCCGCGGCGTCCAGCGGCCAGCGTGGACGCGCAACGGCGTCCAGCGGGTCGGAGATCCCGGCGGCCAGCCGCTCCGCGCCGGCCAGCGCGATCATGGCCGCGTTGTCGGTGCAGTAGGCCAATGGCGGCGCGGCGAAGCTGAAGCCGCGCTTCGACGCCGTCTCCTCCAGCTTCGCGCGGACGGTCCTGTTCGCTGCGACGCCCCCGGCGACCACGAACCGCAGGCCCGTTGCCTCGTGCTCGGCGGCATAGGCCTTCATGGCCCGGTCCGACTTCTCGGCGAGCTGGTTCGCGATCGCCGTCTGCACGGCGGCGGCCAGGTCGCGGCGCTGGTCGTCCGTGCTCACGCCGTCGGCCAGCCGTGCCGCCGCGGTCTTCAGGCCCGAGAACGAGAAGTCGCAGTCCTTGCGGCCCAGCAGCATGCGCGGCAGCTCGAAAACCGCCGGGTCGCCGCCGGCGGCCAGCTTCTCCAGCGCCGGGCCGCCGGGATACGGCAGGCCCATCGCCTTGGCGATCTTATCGAAGGCCTCGCCGGCCGCGTCGTCGATGGTCGAGCCGAGTCGCCGGCAGGCCCCGATGCCGTCGACGCTCAGAAGCTGGCAGTGCCCCCCCGACACCAGCAGCAGAAGGAACGGATAGGGCAGGTCCGCGCCCAGACGCGCGGAGACGGCGTGGCCCTCCAGATGGTTCACCGCCACCAGCGGCAGGCCTCGGGCCAGGGCCACCGCCTTGCCGAACGACAGGCCAACCATCACCCCGCCCACCAGGCCCGGCCCCGCCGTCGCGGCCACGCCGCCCAGGTCCTCGTAGCCCAGGCCGGCCTCGTCCAGGGCCCGCGCGGCGATGGAATCGATGGTCTCCACATGCGCCCGCGCCGCGATCTCGGGCACCACGCCGCCGAACGGCGCATGCTCGGCGATCTGGCTGCCCACAATCGAGCTCAGCACCTCGGCGCGGCCGTCCTCATGCAGCCGCACGACCGACGCCGCGGTCTCGTCGCAGCTTGTCTCGAGGCCCAGGACAGTGAGGGGAGCGGTGTAGGTGGCGGTCATCCGGTTGCCGGGGCAGGCCCGCTCCTGTAGCAGGCCTCTCGATATCCGCTCCGAGGTAGACCGCCGACCGTGCCTTCGCAACCTGCCGCCAATCCGGGCCAAGTGCGCATCGGGGCGCGCGGCTCCAAGCTCAGCCTCGCCCAGGCGGGCCACATGCAGCGCCGCATCGCCGCCGCCCTGGGCGCCGATCCCGCGAACCCCGCCGAGGTCGAGGCGGTCGCGCCGCTGATCGTCATCACCACCACGGGCGACAGGGTGCAGGACCGCCGCCTGCTGGAGATCGGCGGCAAGGGCCTGTTCACGAAGGAGATCGAAGAGGCGCTGATCGAGGGCCGGATCGATTGCGCCATCCACTCGATGAAGGACATGCCGGCCGAGTTGCCGCCCGGCCTTTGCATCGCCGCGATCCCGGAGCGCGAGGACCCGCGCGACGCCTTCCTGAGCCGGGACGTGGCGCGGCTGGAGGACCTGCCCCAGGGCGCGCGCCTCGGCACCGCCAGCCTGCGTCGGCAGGCCCAGTCGCTGTACCGCCGCCCCGACCTGGACGTGCAGATGCTGCGCGGCAATGTCGACACGCGCCTGGCCAAGCTGGCCGCCGGCGAGGCCGATGCGATCCTGCTCGCCTACGCCGGCCTGCGCCGGCTGGGGCTGGGAGACCTGCCGAAGAGCCTGATCGACCCGAAGGAGGTCCCGCCCGCGCCGGGCCAGGGCGCGCTGGCGATCGAGACCCGCGAGGCCGACCGCGACCTGCCCTGGGTGGTGGGCTTGCGCTGCGAGACGACGACCCTGTGCGTCACCGCCGAGCGCGGCGCCCTGGCGGCGCTGGAGGGGTCGTGCAAGACGCCCATCGGCGCCCACGCCTGGCTGGAGGGCGGCACGATCCAGCTCATCGTCGAGGCGCTGGCGCCCGACGGCTCGGCGCGCTTCCGCCATGCCGGCGACACCGAGATCTCACAGCTCTCGGATCCGCTGGCCTCGGCCCGCGATCTCGGCTTCTCCCTGGGCCAGGCGATCAAGGCCGAAGCCGGCGACGCCATCGTCCTCTGAGCCTTCCGTCGCGGGCGACCGTTGAACATTGGTCCGCAGCGCCGCATCGTCGTTGGTGAAAGTGCAACGGCTCAGCTAACAGGATCGCCGCATGGCAGGCGGCAGGCAGAGAATCTGGATCACCCGCGCCCAACCGGGCGCCGACGTCACCGCCGATCGCGTGCGGGCGCTGGGCCATGACGCGGTCGTCGCGCCGCTCCTGGCGGTCCGCGTGCTGCCCGACGTCGCCATCCACCTGGACGGTGTCGCCGCTCTGGCGTTCACCAGCGCCAACGGCGTGCGCGCCTTCGCCGACGCCAGCGGGGAGCGCGGGCTGAAGGTGTTCGCGGTGGGCGCGGCAACGGCCCAGGCGGCCCGGCAGGCGGGCTTCAAGTCGGTGCTCTCAGCCGATGGCGACGTGGAAGCCCTGGCCGAGGGTATCGCATCCCGGCGAGGTGAGTTGCGCGGCGCGGTCCTTCACCCGGGTGCGATGGAGCCGGCGGGCGACCTCGCCGGAGCGCTGGAGAAGCAGGGCGTCG
The DNA here is from genome assembly GCF_024508875.1 of Phenylobacterium sp. Lineage (GTDB taxonomy): Bacteria > Pseudomonadota > Alphaproteobacteria > Caulobacterales > Caulobacteraceae > Phenylobacterium. The sequence continues at coordinate 447 of NZ_JANINU010000157.1, read as the reverse complement.
CGGCGCGCCGGCTAGTGCTCTACGAGACCGCGCCAGTGGACCTCACCGAGGCCCAGGCCGATCGGCTGACCCGCAGCGACGCTGTGCTATTGCATTCGCCGCGCGCCGCCCAGGTGCTGGCCAAGGTGCTGAAGACGCATCCGGCGCCCGACATGCGCGCCCTGGGCCTCTCGAAGGCGGTGGTGCAGCCGCTGGCCCGCACGCGGCTGGCGGCCAAGGCGTTTCCGCCCTTCCCGCTGGAGGCCGCGCTGCTCAACCTTATCGACCGGCGGCCCTGAGCGATGAGCGCCGGCGAGCCCGACCTTCCCAGGGATCCCGCGGCGTACAGGCCGAAGCCGCTCGGCGGCGCCGGCGCCTGGGCGCTCGTGGCGTTCGGCGTGCTCTGCGTCCTGGGCGGGGCCGGCGTCGCGCTGGTCGCGCCCCGGCTGCTGGCGTCGAGGCCTGCGC
>NZ_JANINU010000156.1 GCF_024508875.1 Phenylobacterium sp. | reverse complement strand
CGGCATCTCCAACCGCGTGGTCATCGACTGGCGGGCCTCGACCAAGGGCGGCGACCTTCGTCCGGCCATGGCCGTGCTCGGCGAAGACGGCGCCTACAAGCGCATCTCGAACGGCGGCGAAGCCCGCTACCTGCTGCCGGTGGGCGCGATCCTGTCCGTCGGCGACGGCGACGAGATCAAGCCGGGTGAGGTGCTGGCCCGTATGTCGACCGAAAGCGCCAAGACCCGCGACATCACCGGCGGTCTGCCGCGCGTGGCCGAACTGTTCGAAGCCCGCCGTCCGAAGGACTGCGCGGTCATCGCGGAGATGGACGGCCGGGTCGAGTTCGGCCGGGACTACAAGAACAAGCGCCGCATCAAGATCACCCCCGAGGATGGTGGCGAGGCGGTCGAGTTCCTGATCCCGAAGGGCAAGCACATCGCGGTCCACGACGGCGACGTGATCCGGAAGGGCGAGTACATCATCGACGGCAACCCGGATCCGCACGACATCCTGCGGATCCTGGGCATCGAGGCGCTGGCCGACTTCCTGGTGAACGAGATCCAGGAGGTCTACCGACTGCAGGGCGTGCCGATCAACGACAAGCACATCGAGACGATCGTCCGTCAGATGCTGCAGAAGGTGGAGATCCTCGAGCCGGGCGACACCGGCCTGCTCAAGGCCGACCACATGGACAAGCAGGAAGTCGAAGACGAAAGCGCCAAGGCGGAAGCCCGCGGCGGTCGTCCGGCGATCACCCAGCCGGTCCTGCTCGGCATCACCAAGGCCTCGCTGCAGACCCGCAGCTTCATCTCGGCCGCCTCCTTCCAGGAGACGACCCGGGTGCTGACCGAGGCCTCGGTCCAGGGCAAGAGCGACACGCTCGAAGGCCTGAAGGAGAACGTGATCGTGGGTCGCCTGATCCCGGCGGGCACGGGCTCCTACCTGCGGAACCTGCAGCGCATCGCCGCCAAGCGCGACGAAGCCCTGACGGCCAGCCGCGAGGAGGCCATGGAGCCGCTGCCGGCCGAGATCGCCGACGCGGCCGTCGCCGAGACGGTCGAGAGCTAAGCCTCTCCAGTACAGTCACGCGTAACGAGCGGCCCGGGAGCAATCCCGGGCCGTTTCGTCTTGAGCGTACGGTTCGCGGTGAGAGGCGCGCCAAGGCCAAGCCTGTTTTGGCTGGCGTGGGCATGGGGCCGACGGCTAGGCTGCGAATCCTGGGGGAACAAGTCAGGGTGGCGTAGCGTGCGGGGGATTATGTGGGCGGCTGCGGCCGCTGCTTTGGGCGTGGCGGCGACGGCTCAAGCCGCCCCGCCGCCGGCGTCGGCGTTCGGGCGCGTGCCGGCGGTTGTGGATGCCGCAATATCGCCGGGTGGGGAGCGTGTCGCGATCCTGGGCGCTACGGCGGACCAGCGGTTCATTTCCATCGCCACGGTCGACAAGGAAGGCCTCCCGATCCTCCAGCTTGGAGAGGTCGAGGCCGTTGGACTGAGATGGGCCGGCGACGATTTCGTATTGGCTACGGTGGCGTACTGGGACTCCCTGGGCGGTCCGGGGCGCACGGCGCGCTTCGAGCGACAGATTTCCGTGACGACCGAGGCCAAGGCGGCCGCGCGGCTGCTGCAGAACGGCGTAGCGGCGGGCAATCTCGCCTTGCTCGAGACGCCGGTCCTGGGCGTGACCTCCACCGCCCCGGCGCGCGTGATGATGCTCGGGCTCACCGACAACAGCGGCGCCGGCGGTGGGGTCGACACCCGGATCAAGCGCAAAGGCGAGGGCGGCGCGGCGCGCGCGCTCTGGAAGGTGGATCCCGCCACAGGTTCCGGGGCGCTGGCCGAACGGGGCGCCTACGACACCAAGAGCTGGGATGTGGACTCGCAGGGGGAAGCGCGGGTCCGCATCGATGCGGACGAGTTGAATGGCAAGTTCACGCTGTACGGTCGGCCCAAAGGGCGCAGCCAGTGGACCGCGCTGATCAGCAACGCCGCTCCGGAGCGCCGCAGCGACTATCGCGGGTACCATGAGGGGGAGGATGCGATCCTGCTGGCGAAAGACGGCAAGATCGTGCGGCAGCGCCTGTCCGACGGCGCCATCGAACCTTTCGCGGACGCGGTCGTCACCGACCGCATGATCTGGGATCCGGACCGCAATATCGTCGTCGCGCTGGTGAGCGGGGCAGAGCGTCCCGCCTTCCGCTGGCTCGACGCCGACATCGGGGCGGCCTACGGCGTGCTGAGCCGCGCCTTCAAGGATCGCAATGTCGTGTTGACGGGCTGGTCGCGTGACCGGACGCGGTTCCTCGCTCGTGTCAGCGGACCGTCCTCCGCACCGGTCTGGTATCTCTACGACAAGCCCCGCAAGAACGTGTCCCTGCTGGCCGAAGAGTACCCCCAGCTCAAGGACATCGCCCTCGGACAGATGTCCTTCACGACGTACAAGGCGCGCGACGGCCTGAGCATCCCTGCCTTCGTCACGCTCCCGCCGGGCGCGGCCAAGGGCGCGAAGCTGCCCCTGGTGGTCCTGCCGCACGGCGGCCCAGCCGCGAGGGACGCTTACGACTTCGACTATCTTGCCCAGTTCATCGCCAACCGGGGCTATGTGGTGCTGCAGCCTCAGTTCCGCGGCTCGACCGGCTTCGGCGATGAATTGGAAGAGGCCGGGCGAGGAGAGTGGGGCGGCAAGGTCCAGACCGACCTGCTGGACGGGATCGCGGCCCTCGCGGCGTCGGGTGACGTGGACCCGTCGCGCGTCTGCATCGTCGGGGCATCCTTTGGCGGCTACTCCGCGCTCGCTGCGGCGACCTTCCACGCTGCCGACTACAAGTGCGCGGCGTCGATCGCCGGCATGTCCGACCTGGGTCAGATGCTGAGCGAGGACAGCCGTCTCTACGGGCGGGACTCCGATGCGCTGGAGTCGCTGCGCGGCCAGCTCGGGAACGTCTCGAATACCAAGCTCGCCGAGATATCGCCCGCGCGTCAGGCCGGCCTGGTGCGGGCTCCGATCCTCCTTGTCCACGGCGAGCAGGACACCATCGTGCGGCCCGCCCAGTCGCAGCTCATGGCCGATCGCCTGAAGGACGCCGGCAAGCCGTATGAGCTGATCGTCCTGGAACGGGAAAACCACTACCTGACCCGTACGGCCACCCGGACGCAGACGCTCGAAGCCCTCGAGAAATTCCTCGCGAAGAACCTGCCGGTGAACTGAGGGGGTTGGCATACGCGTATGAGTTCCTAGATCAGGACTCCGCTGAAGGAGTCCTGATCCCGTGCCCCTGCTGCTCTGCCCCAACTGCAACACCTCGATGCAGAACGTCGCCCGGTCGGGCGTCGAGATCGACATGTGCCCGAGCTGCCGGGGCGTCTGGCTGGATCGGGGCGAGCTGGAGAAGCTGCTGTCCGGCCAGCGCGAGGAGGTCGCGGGCCAGCGGCAGGACCGTGAGCGCTTCGAGCGCGAGGTGTCGGACTTCCATCGGGATCCCGACGACTGGAAACGCAAGCACCCGTACGACCAGAAGCACGGCGGCCACCGCTACGACGACGACTATCACTACCGGAAGAAGAAGAAGGGGTTCGACATCTTCGATATCTTCGACTGAGACGGCCGTCGGTTGACGTGGATCAAAGATGACGCAGGCGTCATTTTTATGATCGCTCCCAAGCCCGGAAGGATCCGGGCGCAAGGGAGATCGCCATGCTGCAGGTGCAAGTGGTCGAAGGGCCGCCGACCGAAGTCCAGTATTTCGACGAAGACGAGCTGGCCCGCCGGCTGACGGATCACGACGTCGAGGTCATCCGCGAGATTTTCCAGACGCCCCTGGTGGGCTCCTACAACTGGGACTACGAGGCCGCCAACGCCAAGATCCGGCGGCTGTACGAGCTGGGCAAGCGCTTCAACTGGAACGCCGAACTGGACGTCGACTGGACGCTGGCGCCGCCCGAGCGCGCGGGCCCATCCGAGGACGAGGGGCCCGAGGGCTTCAAGGACCACCCGAAGTGGAAGGCGCTGAGCGCCGCCCAGCGGGCGGACTTCATGCGGCGAACCTCGGCCCAGACGCTGTCGCAGTTCCTGCACGGCGAGCAGGGGGCCCTGATGGTGGCGTCCCAGCTCGTAAGCTGCGCGCCCACCCATGACGCCAAGCTATACGCCGCCTCCCAGACCTTCGACGAGGCGCGCCACGTCGAGGTGTTCCACCGCTACCTGATGGAGCGGTGCCACATGATCTACCCGATCAACCCGAGCCTGAAGTTCCTGCTCGACAAGGTGCTGACCGACGAGCGGTGGGACCTGAAGTTCATCGGCATGCAGATCCTGATCGAGGGCCTGGCGCTGGCGGCGTTCCAGACGATCCACGCCCAGACGCCCGATCCGCTGCTGCGCCAGGTGGTGGAGCTGGTGATGCGCGACGAGGGCCGCCACGTGGCGTTCGGCGTGAACTACCTGGAGGACTGGATCCGCTCGCTGCCACAGGCGCAGATCGAGGAGCGCGCGCAGTTCGCCTACGAGGCCTGCGTGGTGATGAAGAACCGCCTGATCTCGACCACGGTGGCCGAGGAATTCGGCTTCACCCACGACGAGGCGCTGGAGATCAATGCCCGGAGCCAGGGTGGCGAGGCGTTCCGCAAGTTCCTGTTCGAGCGGATGATCCCAAACCTGAAGCGGGTCGGCCTGCTGACAGAGGCCATCCGGCCGAAGTTCGAGGAACTGGGCGTGCTGGAGTTCGAGAACCTGCGGCACGACGGGGCGATCGACTGGACGGTCCTGGAGGCTCCGCTCGCGATGAAGGACCGGGTCGCGGCCTAGAAAGGAATCTTCGCCTCTCGGCGGGAGTCGTTGCCGGTGACCCCGCCGATGTCCTGGCTGGACGCGCCCATCCCCAGGTTGGGCGCGCCCGGCGTAGCGATGCGGCCGTTGTTGTAGCCCGAACCGGTGGTGCCCGGACCGCCGCCGGCCGAGCGCTTGTAGCCGTAGTCCTGCTCTTTGCGCAGGGCGGCGCGCGCCAGGTCGGACGCCTTGCCGGGCTCGACGCCGAGCGGCAGTTGCGGCGCGTCGCGGCCCGCGCCGAAGAGGCGATCCTGGCAGGCCTCGCGCTCGCTGCGCGACAGGTTCGGATCGTCGCAGTTGCGCCGGCTGCGCAGGGCGGAGCGGGCGTTGGCGGCCAGGGCGTCCTCGTAGGCGGGCAGGGTGAGGGTCTTCGGGCCGCTGGCCTGGGCCTGGCGGGGCGGGGCGTCGGGCCGTTCGGGCGCCACGAGCGGCGCCACGGGCGGCGGCGGCTCGGAGAAGCGGGTCTGGCGGCGATGGAGGCGGATCGCGGTCGGCCGGCTGTCGGGCGACGAAGCGTCGGGCGGCGTGCGCGGCATGATCAGTATCGGGATAATCGGCTCGGGCGGCCCGGACTGCATCTCCGGGACGCGCAGCCGCGGCGCGTTGAGCACGAGCAGCGCCGCAAGCGCTGCGTGGACGGCCAATGAAGCCGCCACGATCCCGTACCTCCGGCCATCACGCGCCGCCGGCATCCATGCTCCTTGCGTCCCATGCGAAGCTGCGCCTTAGGGAAGGGGCGTTCGCGAGGCGAATTGATGGCCGAACGGCCGCAGGCAGGCCCCACGTCACACCGATTGACGGAACGGGCCTTCCCGACTATGTAGCGCGCTCTTTCGAGGCC
>NZ_JANINU010000155.1 GCF_024508875.1 Phenylobacterium sp. | reverse complement strand
GAGCACATCATCGTCGACAACATGCATGAGCGGAAAATGCTCATGTTCCAGCGCTCGGACAGCTTCGTGATCCTGCCGGGCGGGATCGGCACGCTGGAGGAGGTGGTCGAGCTGCTGTCGTGGCGCAGGCTCGACCTGCACGCCAAGCCGGTGGTGTTCTACAACCCGCGCGGCTTCTGGGAGCCGCTGTTCAAGCTGTTCCAGCACACGGTCGACGAGAAGCTGACACCGCCCGAGTTCATGGAGGCCTGGGTGTCGGTGGAGACCGTGGACGAGGTGGTGCCCGCCCTGCTGGGCCAGGGCCGCGAGCCGTATCCGTCCGAAGCGGCGGTGGGGCGGCGAGGCTAGGTCTCGACCAGCCGGCGAAGTCCCGGGCGATCTAGCAGCACAATCCGGCCGTAGGCCCTTCGGATCAGGCCGGCGCGTTCGAAGTCGCCGAGGTGCGCGTTCACAGTCTTGCGGGTCAGGCCGACCATCTCGCCCAGGCCCTCCTGGCTGACGGCAAGCTCGGCCGCCGACGCCATGCGGGCCAGCAGCTCAAGCCGCGCCGCCAGCCGCTGGCGCGGCGGCAGGGCCGTCGCCTCGACCACGCGATGGACCAGGCTGCGGAGCTGCAGATAGAGCAGCGCGGCGACCGCCTCCCAGATGGCCGGGACCTCGACGGCGATGCGGGCCAGCGCGCGGTCCGAGATGTCCAGCAGCACGCAGGGCTCGCGGCAGATCACGGTGACCAGCCGCGGCCCGCCGCCGAAGCGCATCGTCTGGCCGAGCGCGGCGCCGGGCCCCGCCAGGCCGAACAGGACCTCGCGATCGCCCGGCGCCTTGCACAAGATGTCGGTCGTACCGGCCAGCACGACGATGACGCCCGCCTCGTCGTCGCCCTCGGCGTGGGCCCATTGGCCCGGCGCGAGCCGAACGATGCGGCCATGCCTGAGCAGCGGCTCGACAAGGCCCTCGCGGCCGTCCTTGAGCCAAGGCGAGGCGCGCAGCACCGCCTCGGCAAGATCGCGATCGGCTCGTTCCATCAGCAATTGTAACGGGCGTGACGGTCCGACCCAAGCCGCCGGTTCACCTTCGCGGAAAATCGGGAGGACCATATGGACGCCACGACCCTGGACATCGAACCCCTCGACGGCTGCGGGGCCATGGTTCGCGGCTGCGACGTGCGGCGCGCCACGGATGGTGAGATCGACCGTCTTCGCCAAGCCATCTTCGACCGCGGGGTCATCTTCCTGGAAGATCAGCAGCTCACGCCCGAGGACCAGATCGCGTTCGCCCGGCGGATCGCCCCGATCGTCGTGAACCGCTATTTCCCGAAGACCGAGCGCTATCCCGAGATCGCCAAGGTCGAGAAGTCGGAAGCCCAGACGACCAACATCGGCGGCGGATGGCACACCGACCACAGCTACGACCAGGCGCCCGCCATGGGCTCGGTCCTGCTCGCCGTCGAGACCCCGCCCACCGGCGGGGACACCCTCTTCGCCGACATGTACGCCGCTTACGAGGCGCTGCCGGAGGCGACGAAACAGACCCTGCTGCGCTTGAAGGCCCATCACGCCTCGGCCCACGTCTTCGGCGAGAACAGCGCTTACGCCCGAACCGATCGCCCCGAGCTGTCGGGCCACAAGGACACGCCCGAGGCCGTGCACCCGGTGATCATCACCCACCCGGGCAGCGGCAAGAGGGCGCTGTACGTGAACCCCGCCTTCACCACGGGGATCGTCGGCTGGAGCCGGGAAGAGAGCTTGGCGCTCCTGAGCGAACTCTACGCCCACGCCATCAAGCCGCAGTTCGTGCGGCGCTTCCAATGGCGTCCCGGGTCGATGGCGATCTGGGACAACCGCTGCACCTGGCACTGCGCCATGAACGACTACCAGGGCCACCGGCGGCTCATGCACCGGATCACCCTGGATGGCGTGCCGCTCGCGGCGTAACAACAGCCGGCGGCCGGCCGACGCTCCCGTCAGTCGCGCGGCGGCTGCCCACGCCGCGCGAGCTGGCGCTGGGCGGCCGGATCGGCGCGGACGTGGTCGAGCAGCCAGTCGCGGAAGGCCGCGATCTTGCGGGCCCGGCGCCTGTCCTGCGGATAGGCCAGCCAGTAGCCGCCGACGTCGCTGATGTAGATCTCGAACGGCTGGCTGAGCCGCCCGGCCTCGATGTCGCGGGCGAACATCACGGGCGAGCCGATGCCGACCGCGCCCCGCGCCATGGCGGTGGCGACCTCCAGCGTCTGTGTGTCCGCCGTGATCCGCGGCGCGGCCGGGGCGTCGGTCGGCTGGGCGGTCACCCCCGCGTTCGCGAACCAGGCGGCCCATTCGCCTTCCGAGCCGACACGCTCGACGTTCAGCAGGTCCTCCGGCCGGGGATCCGGCCCCATGGCGGCCATCGCCTGGGGCGTCGCCAGGACGGTCTGGGCAGACGGGAACAGGTAGATGGCCTCGAGGCCCGGCCATTTTCCATCGCGCCCGCCCCGGATGCCGACGTCGAACTCGTCGCGCATCAGGTCGACGAGGCGTTGGGAGGAGTCCAGGCGGACGGCGACCTCGGGATGGTCCACCTGGAACGCGCCCAGCCGCGGCGCCAGCCACTGGGTGGCGAAGGTCTGCAGCACGGTGATCGACAGCACCCCCGCCCCGCTGTCGGTGAGGTCGGCGACGGCGCCGCGCAGGCTGGTCATGGCCTCGGTCGCCGCCCGGGCCAGCCGCTCGCCGGCCGGCGTGAGCGCCACCTCGCGCGGAAGGCGGCGGAACAGCGGCTGATCGAGCCGCTTCTCCAGCGCCTTCACCTGCCAGGACACCGCCGCCTGGGTCATGCCCAGTTCCTCGGCCGCGCGCGTGAAGCTCAGCAGCCGGGCGGCGGCTTCGAAGACGCGGATGGCGCTGAGCGGGATGGCGGCGAGCGGGTCAGACATAAGCTGCATTTATGCATACAGCAGGAGAACCGGTTTGTGGAGCCACGTTCCAGGGCCCATCTTCCCCAGCGACGGATCAATCCCCGGACCGGAGATGGACATGGAAGAGCTGCATCGCATCCATAAGGACGTTCCCTTCGGCTATTGGGTCGATGGCGTGCGGCCCGCCTGGCGCTGGCTGATGCACAGATGGGTGCAGAGGAAGGGCGAACGGCGGCTGCCGGCGGGGTTGAAGGCGTCGCGGTGAGCCTTCTCCCCGTGCAGGGAGGGAAGAAGCCGGGGGCCGATGTCACGGCCGGACCTCCTCCTGCGTCCTTGGGGCAGAGAAACGGAGACCTCCCCATGACGACCCGACTGAACGCCTTCGCCATCGCCCCCGAGGGCATCAAGAAGATGGCCGAACTGGAGGAGGTGCTGAAGGCCTCCGGCCTGGAGTACAGCCTCTACGAGCTGGTGAAGATGCGCGCCTCGCAGATCAACGGCTGCGCCTTCTGCCTGCACATGCACTCGAAGGACGCCCGGGCCGCGGGCGAGACCGAGGAGCGGCTGTACCTGCTGAACGCCTGGCGCGAGTCGACCTTTTATACCCCGCGGGAGCGGGCCGCCCTGGCCTGGACGGAGGCGCTAACCCAGGTGGCGCAGACCGGCGCGCCGGACGCGGACTACGAGGGGCTGAAGCCGCACTTCAGCGAGGCGGAAATCGTCAACCTCACCCTGCTGATCGGGCTCATCAACAGTTGGAACCGCCTGGCCGTCGGCCTGCGCAGCCAGCATCCGAAGACCTGGAGCGCGAAGGCGGCGGCTTAAGGCGTCCCAGTGGCTCCCCAGTTGGGGGAGCTTTCCGCGAATGTCGGCTGAGGGGGCCCTCGACGGTCGTGGAGGAAGCCCCCTCCACCGCTTTGCGGCCCCCTCCCCCAACGGGGGACGAACTCTAGGTCCCGCGCGGCTTTGCCCGGGCCGTCGGGGCGGCGCTGGCGGGATCCTCGGGCCAGACATGCTTGGGATATCGGCCGCGCATGTCGGACCGCACGTCCTTCCACGAACCCTTCCAGAAGCCCGGCAGGTCCTTGGTGGTCTGGATCGGGCGGTGCGCGGGCGAAAGCAGCGACAGCGTGATCGGGACGCCGGCCACGGTGGGATGCTGGGCCAGCCCGAACACCTCCTGCACCCGCACGCCCACGCGCGGCCCCGCCTCCGCAGCGTAGTCGATGGCGAAGCTGTTGCCGGTGGGCGCCGTCCAGCGGGCGGGCGCCTCATGGTCGATCCGGCGTTGCTGGTCCCAGGGGACGAGGGTGCGCAACGCCCCGTCCAGCACGTCCGGCTTCAGCGCGTTCAGGCCGCGCAGGCCCTTCAGCACCGGCGTCAGCCAGTCGTCGAGCCGGTCCAGCAGGGCGGCGTCCGACAGGTCTGGCCAGGCCGGATCGCGGGCATGCAGGAAGGCCGCGCGCTCGCGCAGCGAGACGGCCGCCTCGCCCCACGGCAGGATCTTCAGGCCCTCGCCGCGGACCCGACCGGCCAGGGCTTGGGCGATCAGCGCCGGATCGGGGTTCTCGTCGATCTCCTCGCGGATGGTGAGGCGGCCCAGCCGCGTGAGGCGTTTGGCGCGCAGGCGCCCGCCGCCGCTCTCCTCCAGCCGCTCCTCCACCTCGAACTGGGCCGAGAAGGCCTGCAGCTCGGCCGGGTCCAGCGGAGCGGCGAGCAGGATGCGGTCGCGCCGGTCGCCACCGCCGAGTTCGGCGATCGCCAACCAGGGTTCGCTCGCCAGGGCGTCGGTGGGCTCGACGAAGGCGCCGCGGCCGGTGACGAGCTGGAACTCCCCCTGTCCGCCGCGCGCCTTGGCGACCCGCTCCGGGTAGGCGAAGGCCAGCAGCAGCCCGTCCGACAGCGGCTCGACGGTCTCTGCCTTGACCGTGCCCGGCTTGCCGGCGAGCGAGGCCCAGCGCTCGGCGAGCGCCTTGGCGTCGCGCGCCCTCGGGCCGCGGTCCCGTTCCAGGCCGTCGAGGCGGTGGCGCAGGTCGGCGTCGCGGCCGCCCAGGCCCCGCTCGGTGATGAGGGCGGCGATGCAGGCGGCGCGCAGGGCCTGGCGGGTGTCGGCGGCCTTGAGGACCATGTGGGCGAGGCGCGGCGCCAGCGGGAACTCGGCCAGCGCACGGCCGTGGGCGGTGAGCACGCCGTCGCCGTCCAGCGCCTCCAATCGCGCGAGCAACGCCCGGGCCTCATTGAACGCGGTGGCGGGCGGCGGATCGAGGAAGGCGAGATCGGCCGCGTCCTTGGTGCCCCAGCGTGCGAGATCGAGGGCCAGGCCCGACAGGTCCGCGTCCAGGATCTCGGGGTCGGCGTAGGCCGGCAGCGCGCGGGTCTCGGCCTCGTCCCATAGGCGGTAGCAGGCGCCGGGCTCGGTGCGTCCCGCGCGGCCGCGGCGCTGGTCGGCGGCGGCGCGGCTGACGCGGACGGTGGCCAGCCGCATCAGTCCGCTGGCCGGGTCGAAGCGCGGCACGCGGGCCAGACCGCAATCGATCACCACGCGCACGCCCTGGATGGTCAGGCTGGTCTCGGCGATCGAGGTGGCCAGCACGACCTTGCGCTTGCCCTCGGGCGCGGGCTCGATGGCCCGGTCCTGGTCCCGGGGATCGAGGGCGCCGTAGAGAGGCGCGATCTCGACGTTCGGACGCGCGCGTTCGGCGAGTCGCTCGGCGGTGCGAAGGATTTCCCCCTGCCCCGGCAGGAAGACCAGCAGGCTGCCGGTTTCCTCGGCAA
>NZ_JANINU010000154.1 GCF_024508875.1 Phenylobacterium sp. | reverse complement strand
GCCCGCCGGCGCCCCGCCCCTCGCCGCCGGAATTCCCGGGCGGGCGACGGCGGCGTACCGCCCCGAGTTCGTGCCCCACGGCTATCCCGAGACGTCCGTCGACCTGGGCGAGGTCACCATGAACTACGTCGTCGCGGGCTCGCCTTCGAAGCCCGCGCTGCTTCTGATCCCCGGGCAGACCGAGTCCTGGTGGGGCTACGAGGCGGCCATCAAGCTGCTGGAGGCGGACTTCCAGGTCTTCGCCGTCGACCTGCGCGGCCAGGGCCGGAGCACCTGGACCCCGGGGCGCTACACCCTGGACAACATGGGCAACGATCTCGTCCGGTTCATCGCCACGGTCATCAAGCGCCCGGTCGTCACCAGCGGCTGCTCGTCCGGCGGTGTCCTGTCCTGCTGGCTGTCGGCCTACGCCATGCCGGGCCAGCTTCGCGGCGCGATCCTCGAAGACCCGCCCCTGTTCGCCTCCGAGTTGACCCCGGCGTTCGGACAGTCGGTGCGCCAGACCATCGTGGGGCCGATCTTCCAGAACTTCGCCATCCACCTGGGCGACCAGTGGAGCGTCGGCGACTGGGCCGGCCTCGGCCGCGGGATGCCGGGCCCGCCTGCCCCGCCGCAGAACCTCAAGGAGTACGACCCCGAGTGGGGCCGCGCCTTCTACGAGGGTACGGTGGCGGCGAGCTGCCGCCACGACCGGATGCTGGCCAGCGTGAAGGTCCCGGTCCTGCTCACCCACCACGGCCGCCACGTGGACGACAGGACGGGCCGCCTCATCGGCGCCTTGACCGACCTTCAGGCCCAGCGGGCGGGCGAGATCGTCAAGGCCGCCGGCCAGCCGTTCGACTACGTCTCCCTGCCCGACGCGGCCCACGCCATGCACGAGGCCCAGCCGGCCCGCTTCGCCGGCGTCGTGCGCGACTGGGCGAGGAAGCTGCCGGGCTGACGCCGTCGCGAACACGCCACGCAGGTCCGAGGGATAGGGCTTAGCCTACGCAGGAGGCTGGGCGGTCCGCGGCGGCTTGTGCACGATGAGCTCGATCTGGAACTCACTGCAGACGTTCAGGCTGGAGTCGATCAGGCGCGCCAGTTCCTCCTGCGAGACCAGGCCGTTCTGCAGGTGGCTGCGGTAAGGCTCGTCCAGGGTCACTTGGCGTTGGGCGATCTCGAAGTCGACCTTGTTCCGCTCCGCGATGAACTGAGGCTCCATGGTCGCCGATGTGGCCCGGTCGAACGCGCTCATCACGGCCGGGCTCACCACCCGTACGCACGTGGGGTCGTTGATGAAGGCGTTGTTCCAGGGGTGCTTTGCGTAGATGAGCACGCGCGCGCCGGGCTGACACACCCGGTACAGCTCGCGCATGATCGCCTCGAACGTCTTGAAATCCGCGCCCATGTGCTCGAGCGAGCGCTGAAGGAAGACCTCGCTCGCGTAGTTGTCCGGCCATGGCCAGGGCGTCTTCTCCAGATCGACCACCATGTCGACATCGAGATCGCGGCGGATATCGACATTCACGTACGACACGTAGAGCTGGACGCCGCTGCCCAGGTTCAGCTTGGCGCCGGCGAGCCGGGCCTTGCGGCCCGGGATCCACTTCGCGAGCCAGATGTCCAACCAGCGGTACGCCTTCTCGCCCGCACGATAGCGGCGACGCACCTTGGCGTAGTGGGCGCGTTTCTCGGCGGTGAAGCCGTCGGCCTCGACTCCGTTTGCCGCGAGCCTGTCGCAGTAGTGGTAGATCGACTTGGCGAAACTCGGGAAATATCGATACCCGAGCCAGCGATTGAAGGCCTGCATGCTGTCGATGTTCCACATCCAGCCCTTGGTGAGCTTCATCTGCGAGAACATGCCGCCGGCGTGGGCCCGATAGACCGAGCCGATTTCGTTGAAGTACCGGACCTTTCCGTACTGAGCGTGCGCGATGGTTATGAAGATGTCGCAGGAGAGCGAGCTGCGCAGGTAGCGCGGCATGCGGCCACGGAAGACGTTGCGGTACGTCATCGTCGAAGCGTGGAAGAACGAGTTCAGCATGATCAGCTCATGCATCTCGTGATCGGGCTTGTCCGGCGGCGGCTGGAAGATGTGGGGATCCTGCGACCCGTCCTCGTAGATCTTCAGGGCATTGCAGGCGCAGGCCGAATACTCGCGATTGGCCTCCAGGAAGTCGACGTGGGTCTGCAGCCGCTCGGTCGAGGCCCAGTAGTCATCGCCTTCCAGGATGGCGAAGTAGTCGCCATCCATCGTCTTCATGCCTCGATAGAAGTTATGCTGAGCGACCTTGTGGCCCAGATTCTTCTTGTTGATGAATGGCTTGACGATGTCGGGGAAGCGGGCGGCGTAGTCGCGCACGATGTCGCTGGTGCCGTCGGTCGAGCAGTCGTCGACGACATGGATGGCGAAGGGGAAGTCGGTCTTCTGCGCCAGCACACTTTCGATGGCCTCGGCGATGTACTTGACGTGGTTGTAGGTGATGATCATCACCGTCGCCTTCGGGCGGCCGCCCGCCGCGTGGATATTCGCCTGCTGCAACAGGGCCCCCCATCGCTCTCCGCCACGGGCTGAAAGCCCCGCGCGGCGGCGGCTTCGCTTCCGAATCGCCCACTCGGGACGATAGCCCACCGCGCCGGTCCGGACAGCCTCTTGACGGCCCGTCGACCAAAGCGCCCAAGGCGGCGCACGCCCCGACGGCCTGCGCGACCCGCCGTATGGATCGGGGACGCCCAATCCCCACTCCGGACCTGGGCGGACATAGGCGCCGCATCATTTCCCCAGGGGCCCCGCTGGGGTACTCCTGCGGAACACATGCCGAACCTGATTCGTCCTGCAGTCGTTGCGGAGGCGCGCCCATGATCGGACGCCTGCGCGGCGCCGTCGCCGAGATCGGCGAGGAGGAAGCGCTCATCGACGTGATGGGCGTGGGCTATGTCGTGCGCTGCGGTTCGCGCACCCTGTCGCGCCTGCCTGAGATCGGCGGCGAGACCCTGCTCCACGTGGAAAGCCATTGGGGCGAGCAGACCGGCCTGACGCTGTACGGCTTCCTGGCCCGCGAGGACCGCCAGGCGTTCGTCCTGCTGCGCACCATCCAGGGCGTGGGCCCCAAGGCCGCCCTTGCCGTGCTGGACGTGCTGCCGCCGGCCGAGCTGGCGTCGGCCGTGGCGCGCGACGACAAGGCCCTGGTCGCCCGCGCCAACGGCGTCGGGCCGAAGCTGGCCCTGCGCATCGTCACCGAACTGAAGGGCAAGCCCATCGGCGACGGCTCGGTCGCCACCTTCCACGCCCAGGCCACCCCCGCCCAGCCGGCGAAACCCTCCGCCTCGGGCGAGGCGGTCGCCGCCCTCATGGGCCTCGGCGTGGCCGAACCCGCCGCCCGCCGCGTGGTCGAGGCCGCCGCCATCCGCCTCGGCGAAGACGCCGAACCGCCCGCCCTCATCAAGGCCGCCCTCCAGGAACTGGGCCGATGAGGGTTGATTTCCAGTTGCTCCCCCGTTGGGGGAGCTCCGGCGAAGCCGGTGAGGGGGCTTCCTCTCCGGCGGTTGCGGCTGAAGCCCCCTCCACCGCCCACCGGGTCGTTTGCGACCCGGCGCCCCCCTCGCTTAGCGATCCACCCCCAGCGGGGGTGGAATTGCGGTCCCCCTCCCCCTGTGGGGGAGGAACTCCATGACCCGCATCGTCTCCGGCGAACCCCAGGCGTTCGAGAGCACAGACAAGGCGCTGCGGCCGCAGACGCTCGCCGAGTTCGTCGGCCAGCAGCAGGCCAAGGCGAACCTCAGCGTCTTCATCGAGGCGGCCAAGAACCGCGCCGAGGCGCTGGACCACGTGCTGCTGTTCGGGCCGCCGGGGCTCGGCAAGACGACACTGTCGCAGATCGTCGCCCGCGAGCTGGGCGTGAACTTCCGCGCCACCTCCGGCCCCGTCCTCGCCAAGGCCGGCGACCTCGCCGCGATTCTCACGAACCTGGAACCGCGCGACGTCCTCTTCATCGACGAGATTCATCGCCTGCCGGCGAACGTCGAGGAGATCCTCTATCCGGCGATGGAGGACCACGTCCTCGACCTGGTGATCGGCGAAGGGCCCTCGGCGCGCTCGATCCGCATCGACCTCGCGCCCTTCACCCTGGTCGCGGCCACCACCCGCGCCGGCCTCCTGGCCACCCCGCTGCGCGATCGCTTCGGCATCCCGATCCGGCTGGAGTTCTATACGCACGAGGAACTGCAGAAGGTGCTGCTGGGCGCCGCGGCCAAGATGGGGACCGCGTTGTCTCCCGACGGCGCCATGGAGATCGCGGCGCGGGCCCGCGGAACCCCGCGCGTGGCCGGCCGCCTGCTGCGCCGGGTCCGCGACTTCGCCGCCGCCGATGGGGCGGAGGTGATCGACCGCAAGGCCGCCGCCTCGGCCCTGGCCCGCCTGGACGTGGACGAACAGGGCCTCGACGCCCTGGACCGCCGCTACCTCCGCGCCCTGATCGAGAACTATGCCGGCGGCCCCGCCGGGGTTGAGACCCTGGCCTACGCCATCGCCGAGGCCCGCGACGCGGTCGAGGACGTGATCGAGCCCTTCCTCCTGCAGCAAGGCTTCATCCAGCGCACGCCCCGCGGCCGCATGGCCTGCGCCAAGGCCTATGCCCACCTGGGCCTGACCGCACCGAAGGGCGTGGGCCAGCCGTCCACGCCGGACCTGTTCGAATGAGCGCGCCCCCGAGCCCCGGCCCCGGGGATACCGCGCCGTCCACAGGCTGGCTCGAAGGCCGCGAGCACCAGCTTCCGGTCCGCATCTACTACGAGGACACCGACTTCACCGGCGTCGTCTACCACGCCAACTACCTGCGCTATTTCGAGCGCGGACGGAGCGACTTCTTCCGGCTGGTGGGCATCAGCCACACCGCCCTGCTCGAACTGCCGGAACCGACCGCCTTCACGATCATTCGGATCGAGCTGGACTATAAGCGCGCCGCCCGCGTGGACGACGCCCTGCTGGTCCGCACCACCTACGACAGCGTGAAGGGGCCCCGCCTGTTCGTCAGCCAGCGCATCACGAGAGGCGACGAGACCATCGCCGAGGCCCAGGTGCAGGCCGTCTGCATCGACCTGGCCGGCCGCGCCCGCCGTCCGCCCCCCGGAATGGTCGATCTGCTCAGGCCCTACTTCGTGACGCCATAAGATCGCCACCTGAACCCGCCAACCACGACCGGACACGACGAGGAGATACGATGAACCCGGCCGACGCCGTCACGCCCGAGAGTTTCGACCTTCTCTCGATCTTCCTGCGCGCCGACTGGGTCGTGAAGCTGGTGATGATCGGCCTGGCCATCGCCTCGCTATGGTCGTGGACGATCATCCTCGACAAGCTGGTGCGGCTCTCGAAGCTCAACCGCGAGGCCGACAAGTTCGAGGATCAGGTCGCCTCGGGCGCCAGCCTGGAGGATGTCGCCGCCGCCGCCGGTCCCGCTCCGGCCCACCCCCTGCCCCGCATGCTGCAGGGCGCGCTCAAGGAGTGGCGGGAATCGCGCAGCAAGGGCGCCGCCACCGAGGGCCAGATCGCCTTCCTGATCCAGCGCATCGACCGCAGCCTGGACACTATCATCGCCCGCGAAAGCGCCCGCGTCGAAGCCGGCCTCGGCGCCCTCGCCATCGTCGCCACCGCGTCGCCTTTCGTGGGGCTGTTCGGCACGGTCTGGGGTA
>NZ_JANINU010000153.1 GCF_024508875.1 Phenylobacterium sp. | reverse complement strand
TCGATCACCTCCGGCATCTGCCGGTAGAAGAAGGTGAGCAGCAGGGTCCGGATGTGGGCGCCGTCGACGTCGGCGTCCGTCATGATGACGATCTTGTGGTAGCGCAGCTTCTCGATGTTGAAGTCGTCGCGGCCGATTCCGGCGCCCAGCGCGGTGATCAGCGTCCCGACCTGTTCCGAAGACAGCATCTTGTCGAAGCGGGCGCGCTCGACGTTCAGGATCTTGCCGCGCAGGGGCAGGATCGCCTGGTTCTCGCGGTTGCGCGCCTGCTTGGCCGAGCCGCCAGCCGAGTCCCCCTCGACGAGGAAGATCTCGGACTTGGCCGGGTCCTTTTCGGAGCAGTCGGCCAGCTTGCCGGGCAGCGAGGTGATGTCCAGCGCCGACTTGCGCCGGGTCAGTTCGCGGGCCTTGCGCGCGGCCTCGCGGGCGGCGGCGGCCTCGGCGATCTTCTGGACGATCATCCGGCCCTCGTTCGGGTGCTCCTCGAACCAGGTCGACAGGCCCTCGTTGACGAGGTTCTCGACCGCCGGGCGAACTTCGGAGCTGACCAGCTTGTCCTTGGTCTGCGACGAGAACTTCGGATCGGGCACCTTCACCGACAGGACGCAGGTGAGACCTTCGCGGGCGTCCTCGCCCGAGACCGAGACCTTCTCGCGCTTCGTCGTGCCCGAGGTCTCGGCGTAGTTCGTGATGATCCGGGTCAGGGCCGAGCGGAACGCCGCCAGGTGGGTTCCGCCGTCGCGTTGCGGGATGTTGTTCGTGAAGCAGAGGACGTTCTCGTGGTAGCCGTCGTTCCACCAGAGCGACAGGTCCAGCTCGACGTTGTCCTTCCGCCCGCGCACCACGATGGGCGTCTTGATCAGCGGGGTCTTGGCCTTGTCGAGGTGGCGCACGAAGGCCTCGATGCCGCCTTCGTAGCTCATTACTTCCTCGAAGGGCTCGGCCTCGCGGAAGTCCTTCAGCCAGATCGTCACGCCCGAGTTCAGGAAGGCGAGCTCGCGCAGGCGGTGCTCCAGGGTCTTACGGTCGAACTCGATGAACGAGAACGTTTCGGTCGACGGCATGAAGGTGACTTCGGTGCCGGTCAGGAACTCGCCGTTGTCGCGCTTGGGCGAGACGCCGGTGACCACCAGGGGCGAGACCGCGTCGCCGCGGCGGAATTCCATCTCGTGGACTTCGCCGTTGCGGTGGATCTTCAGCTTCAGGAAATCGGAGAGCGCGTTCACCACCGACACGCCCACGCCGTGCAGGCCGCCCGAAACCTTGTACGAGTTCTGGTCGAACTTACCGCCGGCGTGGAGCTGGGTCATGATGACCTCGGCCGCCGAGACGCCTTCGCCCTCGTGGATGTCGGTGGGGATGCCGCGGCCGTCGTCGGTGACCGTGCACGAGCCGTCGGCGTTCAGGATCACCTCGACCCGCGACGCATAGCCGGCCAGGGTCTCGTCGATGGCGTTGTCGACCACCTCGTAGACCATGTGGTGCAGGCCCGAGCCGTCGTCGGTGTCGCCGATGTACATGCCCGGCCGCTTGCGCACCGCGTCCAGGCCCTTGAGAACCTTGATCGATTCCGCGCCATATTCGGCCGCGCCGTTCGTCTCGTTTTCTTCGCTCATCTTGCGTCCAGCTTAGGCGCCTGTTTCGAGGTTCGGACCCCGTGGATCCGGAGCGCCTGTGGGTCGGGCGACCGCGCTTGGCGCGGAGCCTAAATTCAATGCCTTCTATATAGGGTTCCCGGCTGATTCTGCACGCGTTTCCAGGCGCGCCGCGACGTCGCGGAGGAGGTTCGCCACCGCTTCCGGATCGCTGGCCATGGCGAGGTGGTGAAGGTCTGCGCGCAGGACCGGCCAGCCGCGAGCCTCGGCCTTGGCGGCGGTCGCCGCATAGCCCTGGCTGAGCTGGACGTAGGCGGCGGGAAGATGCTCCCACGCGTCGGCCGGACACACGGCTTCGAGGAAGCCGAACGGCGTGCGCGGCAGGTCGGCGACGAACGCTTCGCGCAGGGCCGCATCTGGGATCATCGTCGGCGTCGGGTCTTCGGGAAACCAGCGGTTCCAGGCGGCGAGGCGGCCCTCCGTCGTGATCCTGCGCAGGTGGGCGACCAGCGGCTCGGGCGCGGTCGAGAGGCAGCTCACGCCCGGATAGGGCAGCACCGCGTCGAGGAAGACCACGCCTGAGAGGCGCTCGCCGGCCTCCGCCGCAATGGCCGGGGCGAAGCCGCCGGCGCCGCTGTGTAGGACCGCGACGAAGGGCGCCTCGCCAGCCTGGATCGACACCGCCTCGGCCACGTCTCCGTACCAGCGGGGCCCGCGCACGCCGCCGTAGTCGACGACAACGGCCTCGGGCATCGTCTTGGCGAGCGCCCGCCAGGAGACGGGCCCCACGAACGGGCTATGGACGAGGGCGAAGCGCGCCATGTCAGCCGCCCACCGGTGTGAGGCCGGCGGCATCCACTTGGAACCCCTGGGCGCGACCCGCCATGCCCTCGAACAGCATCTCGTCGGTGCCGGTCAGGAACGCCTGCAGGCCCAGCGCCTCGATCTCGTCGAACAGGGCGGCGCGGCGGCGCGCGTCCAGGTGGGCGGCCACCTCGTCCAGCAGCAGGATCGGGGCGGGCTGGCCCTCGGCGCGGGCCAGGCGGGCGGCCTGGGCGAGGACGAGGTTCAGGATCAGGGCCTTCTGCTCGCCCGTGGAGCATTCGGCGGCGGCGCGGTCCTTCTCGTCGTGGATCACCGAGAGGTCGCCGCGGTGCGGGCCGGTGAGGGCGCGACCCGCGGCGGCGTCGCGGTCGCGGGCGCCGGCCAGGGCGCGCGCCAGGCGCCCTTCGATCTCGGCGAACTCCGCGCCCTCCCCGGCCATCCGCTCCCAGTCGCCGGTCAGCGACAGGCGCGCGAGGGGGAACGGCCGCTCGCCGCGGGTGGCGATCTCGGCGGAGAGAGCGGCCAGCGTGCGGGCGCGAGCCTCAGCCATCAGCGTGCCGGCTTCGGCGAGGCGGGCTTCCAGCGCGTCCAGCCAGGCGGGGTCCGGCGGGCCGTCGGTAAGCAGACGCATCCGCTCGCGCAGGGCCTTCTCGTAGGCCTGGACGTGCGCGGCGTGCTGCGGCTCCGCGGCGAAGACCAGGCGGTCGAAGAAGCGGCGGCGGTCGGCGGCGCCCTCCAGGAACAGGCGGTCCTGGGCCGGGGTCAGCCAGACCTGACGGACGTGTTCGGCGAGGCGGCCGGGCGGGGCGGGCTCGCCCTCCACGCGGACGACGCGCCGCGAGGCGCCGGCCTGTTCGACGCCGGTGCCAAGGCGGGTCTCCTCGCCGTCGCCGCCGATCGTGACCGCGACGGCCCAGGCGCGCCCGACCGTCTCCCCCGGCATCCGGCGGCCGACTTCCGACAGGCTGGACCCGCGCAGGCCGCGGCCAGGGATCAGGAAGCTGACTGCCTCCAACAGGTTGGTCTTCCCGGCCCCGTTCGGCCCGGCCAGCCAGACCGGCCGCCCGTCGAGGGCAAGCTCCGCCGAGGCGTACGACCGGAAGTCGGTCAGGGCGAGGCGCGTGAGGGCGGTGGCGGTCACCGGCGGGTCTTAGCCGGTTTCGCGGGCCGGCGCCCATTGAGTCCGGATGCCGCCAGCACGTTGTCAGCAGCCACCCCATATGCAGCCGCGGTGCGATTTTTCAGGGGCATGCCATGAGCCAGACCGCGAAAGCCGGACAGTTCCGTAAGCTGCATGACGGGCCCGCGGTGCTGGTGCTGCCCAACGCCTGGGACGCCGCCAGCGCGGCGATCATGGCCGACGCCGGCGCGCAGGCAGTGGCCACGTCGTCCGCCGCGGTGGCCTGGGCGTACGGCTACGCCGACGGCGACGTGCTGCCGATCGACCTGGTGATCGCCACCATCGCCGCGGCCGCAAAGGCGGCGGGCGACACGCCTGTAACCGCCGACATCGAGGGCGGCTTCACCGACGACCTGGACCAGCTCTCGGCCAACATCGCGCGCGTAATCGAGGCCGGAGCCGTGGGGATCAACATCGAGGACGGCGGCCGGGACCCCGCGCTGCACGCCCGGAAGATCGCCGCGGTCCGCGCCCAGGCGGAAAAGCAGGGCATGCCGCTCTTCATCAACGCGCGCACCGACGTCTACCTGCGCGGCCTGGCGCAGGGGGAAGCCGCCTACGAGGAATCGGTGAAGCGGGCGGCGCTGTACGCCGAGGCGGGCGCGGACGGAATCTTCGTGCCCGGCGTGGCCGATCCGGCGACGATCCAGCGCCTCGCGGCGGCCATCCGGCGGCCGCTGAACGTCATGGGCTGGACGGGGGTGCCCAAGGCGGCCGAACTGCAGTCTCTGGGCGTGCGACGGCTCAGCTCGGCCACCAACCCGTTCCGCGTGGCCTATGCCGCCATGGCGCGGGCGGTGGCGGCCTATCTGCGCGACGGCGACCCCGACGCGCTGGCGAAGGCCGGCGAGGGCGCGCCGAACCTGCAGCAGCGCTTCGCCTGATGCGCCGAGGCCGGGTGACCTCGCGCACGCCCGGCCCTATCTTGGGGCCATGACCGACATCCTCGACGCCGCGCCGCCGCTTCCCGACCTCGACCGGCCGAACACCCAGGACGGGCCGGCCGTCCGGCTCTACCTGGTGGACGGCTCGGGCTTCATCTTCCGGGCCTTCCACGCGCTGCCCCCGCTGACGCGCAAGTCGGACGGCCTGCCGATCGGGGCGGTGTCGGGCTTCTGCAACATGATCTGGAAGCTGCTGGTCGACATGAAGACGTCGGCCGAGGCGCCGACGCACCTCGCCGTGGTGTTCGACCATTCCGAGCAGACATTCCGCAACAAGCTGTACGACAAGTACAAGGCCCATCGCCCGCCGCCGCCCGAGGACCTGGTGCCCCAGTTCCCGCTGGTGCGGGAAGCGACCAAGGCGTTCGGCGTGCCCTGCCTGGAGCTGCCCGGCTACGAGGCCGACGACCTGATCGCCGCCTACGCGTGCAAGGTCCGCGACATGGGCGGCGAGGTGATGATCGTCTCGTCCGACAAGGACCTGATGCAGCTCGTCGGCGAGCGCGTCTTCATGCTCGACACCATGAAGAACGTGAAGATCGGCATCGACCAGGTCTTCGAAAAGTTCGGCGTCGCGCCCGACAAGGTGGTGGATGTCCAGGCCCTGTGCGGCGACTCGGTGGACAACGTGCCGGGCGCGCCGGGCATCGGGATCAAGACCGCCTCCGCCCTGATCAACGAATACGGCGACCTCGACACGCTGCTGGCCCGCGCGGGCGAGATCAAACAGGAGAAGCGCCGCCAGACCTTGATCGAGTTCGCCGACCAGATCCGCCTGTCGCGCCAGCTCGTGCAGCTCGACTGCGACACACCCCTCCCCGAGCCGATCGACGCGCTGGCGGTGGACGATCCGAACCCCGAGGAGCTGCAGGCCTTCCTCGAGAAGATGGAGTTCCGCACTCTGGCCAAGCGGATCGGCGACGGCAAGACGCCGGCCGCCGGGGGCGGCATCACCGTCGCCGCCACGCCCGCGCCCGAGACGCGGGCGCCGGTCCGGCCGCAGCATGGCCCCATCGACGTGAACGGCTACGTCTGCGTACGCGACCTGGCGACGCTCGACGCCTGGATCGCCAAGGCCTACGCCGCCGGGACCGTAGCGTTCGACACCGAGACCGACGCCCTGTCGTCCTCCAGCGCGAACCTGTGCGGCGTTTCGCTGGCGGTCGCCCCCGGCCAGGCCTGCTACATCCCCGTCGGCCACGAGAGCGAGGACGGGCTGCAGCTCGACGCGCCGTCCGACCTCACCCAGATCCCGCTCGACGAGGCCATCGCCCGTCTCAAGCCGCTCCTCGAGGACCCGGCGGTGCTGAAGGTCGCCCAGAACGGCAAGTACGACATGGCGGTCCTCGCCCGGCACGGCGTGCAGGTCGGGCCGATGGACGACACCATGCTGATTTCGTTCGCGCTCGAGGGCGGCCTGCACAAGAGCCACGGCATGGATGAGCTGTCCAAGCGGCTGCTCGACCACGAGCCGATCTCGTTCAAGACGGTCGCAGGCGCGGGCAAGGCGCAGAAGAGCTTCAAGCACGTCGAACTGGGCGCAGCGACCTGCTACGCGGCGGAGGACGCCGACGTGACCCTGCGCATCTGGGAGCACCTGAAGCCGCGCCTCGCGCACGAGCGGCTGGCGACGGTCTACGAGACGGTCGAGCGGCCAATGCCGCAGGTGCTGGTCGAGATGGAGCTGGCCGGGATCAAGGTCGATCCCGACCGGCTGCGGCAGCTTTCCAACGACTTCTCGGTCCGGATGGCCGAACTGGAGGCCGAGGCGCACCGGGTGGCGGGCCGCCCGTTCAACCTGGGCAGCCCCAAGCAGATCGGCGACATCCTGTTCAAGGAGATGGGCATCGCGTCCGGCAAGACGACCGCGACGGGGGCCGCGTCCACCGACGCCTCGCTGCTGGAGGACCTCGCCGCCCAGGGACACGAACTGCCGCGCATCCTGCTGGACTGGCGGCAACTGTCGAAGCTGAAGGGCACCTACACCGACAATCTGGTCGCGGCGATCAACCCGATCACCAACCGCGTCCACACGTCCTATAGCCTCGCGGCCGCCACGACCGGGCGCCTCGCGTCGTCGGACCCGAACCTGCAGAACATCCCGATCCGGACCGAAGAAGGCCGGAAAATCCGCAAGTGCTTCATCGCCGAGCCCGGCCGCGTACTGATCAGCGCGGACTATTCGCAGATCGAGCTTCGACTGCTCGCCCACATCGGCGACATCCCGCAGCTCAAGAAGGCGTTCGCCGACGGCCTGGACATCCACGCCATGACCGCCTCCGAGATGTTCGGCGTACCGGTGGAGGGCATGCCGGCCGAGACCCGGCGGCGCGCCAAGGCGATCAACTTCGGCATCGTCTACGGCATCTCGGCCTTCGGCCTCGCCAACCAGCTTTCCATCCCGCGGGAGGAGGCCGGGGCCTATATCAAGACCTACTTCGAGCGCTTCCCCGGCATCCGGACCTACATGGATCGCATGCAGCAGCAGGTGCGCAGCCAGGGCTTCGTCACCACGATCTTCGGTCGGAAGGTCCACATCCCCGCGGCGCAGGGCAAGTCGCAGGCCGAGCGGGCTTTCGGCGACCGGGCGGCGATCAACGCGCCGATCCAGGGCGCGGCGGCCGACGTGATGCGCCGGGCGATGATCCGCATGCCCGAGGCGCTGCGCGACGCGGGCCTGACGGCGAAGATGCTGCTGCAGGTGCACGACGAACTGGTATTCGAGGCGCCGGAAGCCGAGGCCGAGGCCGTCATCGCGGTGGCGCGCAGGATCATGGAGCGCGCGGCCGAGCCGGCGCTGCAAATCTCGGTGCCTCTGGTCGTGGAAGCGCGCGCCGCCGCCAATTGGGACGACGCGCACTGACCCCGCGTCGTCAGCCGGCGAAGATCCAGTCGGAGTTGAGCGTGCTCATGGAGACGCCGGCCAACACCACGTGGCCGCCGCCCACCATGTCGACCACGACGTCGGAGCCCACCTGGCTGACCGTGTAGCTGGTGCCCGCGTCCAGGCGCAGGCGGTCGCCCGCCTGGTAGTTGAAGTCGGTGATCCGATCGAGGCCAGCGTCGCCGAAGCTGTGGAACACGTCGGCCCCGGCGCCCCCGGTCATCGTGTCCGAACCCTTGTCGCCCGAGAGGTAGTCGGCGCCCGAACCGCCCAGCAGGAGGTCGTCGTCCTGGCCGCCGCGCAGGGTGTCGGCGCCGTCGCCACCGTCGCAGGTGTCGGCGCCGAGGTTGCCGTAGATCAGGTCGTCGCCGGCGCCGCCCGAGAGGCTGTCGTTGTCACGGCCGCCCACGACCCAGTCGGCGCCCGAGCCGCCCGAGACCGTGTCGTTGCCGGCATTGCCGTTGATGTCGTCGAACGCGCCGCCGCCGACGATGGAGTCGGAGCCGTCACCGCCGCGCAGATAGTTGGAGCCGCCGGTGTCGACGATAGTGTCCGCGCCCGCGCCGCCCTGGAGCGAGTCCTGGCCGATGCCGCCCGTAAGCACCTTGTCCGAAGCGAGCTGCTGAGGGTCCCTGGCGTTGAACTTTGCGATCGCGGCAGCGCCATCGTCCGACGCCAGCGCGATCACGCCGTTGTTCGTGTTGACGAAATTGGTGGTCACGCCGAGCTGATACTCGTTCGCGGTATTCCCGCTGGCGACGACCCGGTCGATGTCGCCGATGAGGATCCACGACTTCCGGTCTGTGAAGCCCACGACGACGTTGTCGAAGATCTTGGCGTCCGTGGCGTGCCCGAGCGCGATGCCGTGATAGTTGGCGCCCACGATCAGGTTGTTCGCGATCGTCACCCGCTGGTAGGGCAAGTTCCCCACCTCGTCGCGCATGAAAATGCCCTGCGAGATCCGGCCCTCGCCCCGCACGTAGGTGTTGTTGGCGATGACGATGTCGTGGGCGGACGCCGTCGTTTCGGTCGTCCAGAACTGGATCGCGTCGGGATGGTCCTCGCCGATCGGATAGATGTCCCGGAAATCGTTTCCGGCGACCGTGACGTTCGAGCTTCCGCCGCCACGCACCGCCTGGGCCCGGATGTCGTGGAAGTCGTTGTTCAGGATCGTAAGGCCGTCGTTCTTGCCCTGGGTGATGCCCCAGTTCAACTCATGGAACTCGGAATCTTCGACGGTGATGTTGGTATTGTCGAAGAGGTAGAGGCCCCACGGATCGGTATCGGTGTTACCGTCCAGCACGCCATGCACGTTGATGCCGACGAAGTGGATGTCCTGGCTGTGCGCCAGTTCGAAGTTGGTGTCGTTCGTGCGAGCGAATTCAAGTCCCTGGAAGGTCAGACCGCTGCTGCTGTTGACGCTGAGGCCGCTGAATACCGGAGCGGCGCCGGACGCCGCGCGAATCGTCACGTCGTCAGCGAAGTTCTGACCTGTGATCCGCATGTAGCCGTAGTTGCCGCTGGCAAGTTCGATGACATCGCCAGCCTTGGCGCTCGACAAGGCGCTCTGCAGCGTCGATGCGCTGGTCACCGTGGTAATCATGGGTACCCTCGTTACTGCCGGCCAGGCCGGTTACGCGACCCGCAGGTCAGACGCCCCCAGAAAGCCCGACGCGCCGTCCAAAAGGTTAATTTCGGCCGAACGACAGACCGATGCGCTCCCACGTCGCAGCGTGACTGTGATGCGTCGATATAGCGTGAATCAGAAAGGTGAAGAACAGGTACGCCTCAGCCGTGGCTCACGCCCCGCCTGCGTCACGAGGCCGTCCCGCCGGGAGATGGCCGCTGGCTATGCCGACTGTCGAGAAGGTTCCTGGTGGAGCCGAGGGGAGTCGAACCCCTGACCTCCTCATTGCGAACGAGGCGCTCTACCAACTGAGCTACGGCCCCAGGAAGGCGCGGAATAAGGCGATTGAGGCGGCCCCTGTCAAGCGCCTCTGCACGACGTCGCCTTGCCACCGCCGAAAACGCCGGTAGAAGCAGACCCATGGCCGGCTTCCTATACTTCGTCATCGACGGCATCCTGGGTCTCCTGATCCTGGCGATCATCGTCAGCGCGATCCTGTCGTGGCTGGTGGCGTTCAACGTCATCAACCTGCGCAATCAGTTCGTTTACGGCGTCGCGCGCTTCTTGGACGCCGTGACCACCCCCGTGCTGCGGCCGTTCCAGCGGCTGATCCCGCCCCTGGGCGGCGTCGATATCAGCCCGATCATCGTGATCCTCATCCTCCAGGGCGTGCGCGGCTACCTGCTGCCCTGGCTGTTCCGGCCGCTGTTCGGCCTGATCGGCTGATCCGGCTCTCGGTCAGGGTCACGCCCCGCGGCGGCCGCGACGCGGTCGAGGGGTGGATGCTGGACGAGGCCGGGCGCCCGGTCCTGAAGCTGAGGGTCGCCGCCGCGCCCACCGACGGATCGGCGAACGCGTCCGTCATCGCGCTGCTCGCCAAGACGCTGAAACTGCCCAAATCGTCCGTCCAGCTCGTCGCGGGCGAGACCGCGCGCGTGAAGCGGCTGGAAATCGACGCGGATGGAGAACGGCTCGCAGCCGCGCTCGGGAACCCTCCGGGCGATCATAAGTTATAACCGCGATCGTCCAACGACTTGCCTGTCGGACACGGACGATCCGGATCGGCCCGGCCAACACCCCTGGCATCCCCCCCGACCGAGGTCGGGCCGATCCCTTCCCAGATCGAGCCGCCCTTCGCGTCGTCGCCGCTTGTCGGTAAGCTCCGCGCCATGTCCAGCCGAGCCGAGCTTGCGCGCCTGATCGCCGACGCCCGCCGCGTGGTGGTGTTCACCGGCGCCGGCATCTCCACCGAAAGCGGCATCCCCGACTTCCGCAGCCCCGGCGGGGTGTGGAGCAAGATGAAGCCGATCTACTTCCAGGAATTCGTGGCCAGCGAGGAGCGGCGCCGGGAGGCCTGGGACCGGGCGTTCTCCGGCCGCGCCGGCTGGGTGGGCCGCGAGCCCAACGCCGGCCACATGGGCGTGGCCCGCCTGATCGCCAGTGGCAAGGCCAGCTCGGTGATCACCCAGAACGTCGACAACCTGCACCAGGCCTCCGGCGTGCCGACGGAACGGGTGATCGAGCTGCACGGCAACGCCAGCTACGCCACCTGCCTCGAATGCGGCCTGCGCCACGAGCTGGAGGACCTGAAGGCCCTTTACGAAGCCACCGGCGACCTGCCGGCCTGCCGCTCGTGCAGCGGGCTCGTCAAGACCGCGACCATCTCGTTCGGCCAGGCGATGCCGGCCGAGCCGATGGCGCGGGCCGAGGCCGAGACCCTGGGCTGCGACCTGTTTCTGGTGCTGGGCTCGTCCTTGGTGGTCTATCCGGCGGCCGGGTTCCCCATCATGGCCAAGCGCAACGGTGCTCGCCTGGCGATCGTGAACCGGGAGGCGACCGAGCTCGATCCCTACGCGGACCTGGTGCTGCACGACGAAATCGGGCCGGTGATGACCGAGGCGGCGCCAGGGAACTAATTTCCGACTTCCGTCGATTCGTCACACACGCGCCTTGTTGTTCAGGCTATGCGCTGCGCCGGATTTCCATCGGAGCGCTCTGTGATCAAACCTGCCGTCGCGGCCACTCTCTTCGCCGCCCTGCTCACCGCCTGCAGCCAGGGCGGCGGGGCCAAGTCCAGCTCCAGCGATCCGTACGCCGGCCTCGATACGCAGATCCTCGCCTGGCGCACCGAGATCGAGGCCAACCATTCGGCCTGCGCCAGCAAGGTCGAAGGCAAGGGGTGCCAGGACTTCCAGGTGATGTGCAAGGCGGCCCAGGACATCACCCCGGACGAGACCGCCAAGGGCGTCACGGCCAAGGTGGTGGCGGCGATGACCTTCGCCGGCCGCAATCCCGACGGCTCCACCGGCAAGTCGGGCTCGTCGTTCGCCACCTTCGCGAAGGCCGGCGACGCCTGGACCCGCGCCGAGGCCAAGCCGGTCAACCTGACGACCTGCGCGCCCCTAGCCTAGGCGGGTCCCGACGACCTTCCTGACCTGCGCGGCCTGCCGCCTCGCGACCGGGATCTCGGCGCCCGACTGCAGCACCAGCGCGGCCGGACCGCCCGGCCGGCGGGCCAGGCGCACGATCCGGTCGCGCCGCACCAGGGCGCCGCGGTGGACGCGCAGGAAGTCGGCGGGATCCAGCTCGGCCTGCAGCTTGCGGATCGCCTTGCGCACCAGGAAGCTGCGGCCGCGGCTGTGGATGCGAACGTAGTCGCGCTCGGCCTCGACCCAGTCGATCAGGGCTACGGGCAGGCGCAGGCGGTCGCCGCGGTCCGGCACCCAGATCTCCTCGGCGAAGCCGCTGTCGGGCGGCGGTTCGGCGTCGGCGGCTCGCAGGGCGGCCACCACCTCCTCCAGCTCGGCGATGCGCGAGGTCGCGGCGCGGGAAGCGATCCGGGCGCGGGCGCGCTCCAGCGCCGCGTGCAGGCGCTCGAACTCCACGGGCTTCAGCAAGTAGTCCACCGCAGCCAGCTCGAAGGCGTCGGTGGCGAAGCGGCTGAAGGCGGTCACGAAGATGAAGGCCGGCGCATCGACCGGATCCAGTTCGCGCGCCAGGTCCAGGCCAGAGAGCCCGGGCATGCGGATGTCCAGCAGGACCACGTCGATGCCGCCGCCGCGGATCAAGGCCATGGCCTCTTCGCCATTGCCGGCCTGGCCCACGACCTCGACGTCGGGCGCCTGGTCGATCGCCATCTGCAGACGGCGCAGCGCCAGCGGCTCGTCGTCCACGAGCGCCACGCGCAGGGCCCGCGCGGGGGCCGGGGTTATGCTGCCTTGGATCATGCCCGCTCCAGAGGGATTTCCACCGACGCCAGGAAGCCGTGCGGCCGCCGCGGGCCGCAGGTGAGCTCGGCCGCCTTGCCGTAGATGAGGTCCAGCCGGCGGCGCACGTTTTCGAGCCCCAGGCCCAGCTTGGGCGGCGTCTGCCCGGCGCCGTCGCCGCCGTCGTCGCAGACCGTCAGGCGCAGGCGCCCGTCAGCCTCCTCGGCCTTGATCTCGATGGTCACGGTCGCGTTCGAGCGCGCCACGCCGTACTTCACCGCGTTTTCCACGAGCGGCTGCAGGATCAGGCTGGGCGCCAGTACGTCGCGCAGGTCGTGGGGGATGGTCTCGACGTAGTTCAGCCGGTCCTCGAACCGGGCCTGCTCGATCAGCAGGTACTGGCGCTGGGCCTCGATCTCGTCGGCCAGCGGGGCCTTGTCCGGAAGCTCCTTCTCCAGGGTGTGGCGCAGGAAGCTGGACAGCGACAGCACGACCCGCTCGGCGCGCTCGTTCTCCTTGGCCAGGATCAGCGAGGAGAGCGCATTGAGGGTGTTGAAGAGGAAATGCGGATTGATCTGGTAGCGCAGCATCCGGTTCTGCGCGTCCATGGCCAGCGCCTGGGAGGCCATCAGCCGCAGGTTCTTCTCCTTCAGCTCCTCCTCGTAGCGGATCGCGAAGTAGAGCGCGCACCACGAGATGAAGGTCCAGAAGAACATCGAGGCCGTGTAGGCGATGGAGATCGGCGAGAGCGGCTCGACCTTCCACATCGGCCAGATCAGGTAAAAGGCGGCGTAGTTGATCAGGGAGTAGGCGAAGCCGCCTATGACCGACATCAGCACGGCGGCGACGATGCGCCGCCAGACCGGCTGGTCGGCGAGCAACGACAGGATCTTGCCGATCCCCAGGCAGGCCACGAAGCCGAAGACCGCCATGCCGAGCCGCCGCACGGCCATGTCGCCCGCATGCGGCATGGGGTCGGCGAGCATCCGCGCCGTGACGATGACGTAGGTCAGCGCCCAGAGCACGACGTTCGCGACGAGGTAGTTGTTCGGACGCCACAGGCGCATTCAGGCTTCCCCAGGAACGTTTCCACCAGGCCGACGGCGGTCCGGCGAAAGGAAATGCTCCTCCCCCACGGTTTGGCGGGCAGTCTGTTCGATCGCCCACGCCGTCACATTCTGTCGTAATCCCGTGACAGTCCAAGGCCGCTTGTCGACGTCCGGTCGCCGTTCGCCGCAAACCGCCCCGTTCGACACGCGCTCGCCCCCCTTCGACGCATTCTGCATGAAGACTTTCTCCAGGCGGGCATCCTTGGGTCGCGGGGTCCGTGTTCCCGTGCGTCCATGAGGGGAAACGTCGTGCCGGTGCGACCGCCATCGTTGAGGGCCATCGCCGCCTTCGAGGCCGCGGCCCGGCATGAGAGTTTCACCAAGGCGGCCGACGAGCTGAACCTCACCCAAAGCGCGATCAGCCACGCCATCCGGTCGCTGGAAGTCCGGCTGGGCGTCGACCTGTTCGACCGCTTCGGACGGACCGTGGCGCTCACGGAAGCGGGCCGGGCGTTCGTGAGCCGCCTGCGCCTGTCGCTCAACCTGATCTCGGAGGCCTTCGAGACGCCGGCCAAGCCCGGTCGCGCCCGGCTCGTGGTGGCGGCGACAGCGGGCATCGCCGAGCGCGTGCTGGCCACCCGCCTGCCGGCGTTCCTGGCCGGACACCCCGACCGCGAACTGGAGTTGCGCACCGTCACCGGCCCCTCCGAGGTGAACGCCGGCGAGGCCGACGTGGCGATCCTGTACGGCGCGGGCGCCTGCGCGGGGCTGACCCAGCGCCGGTTGGCGGGCGAGGCGCTGTTCCCCGTCGCCGCGCCCGCGGCCGACCTGCCCCGCCGCCCGGAGGACCTCGCGCGCGCGCCCCTGATCCATCAGCCGGAGAACCCCTGGCGGCTGTGGCTGGAACAGGTCGGGCTGAGCGACCTGCCGATCCATGCGGCGCTGACCGCCGACAACCCGCTGGCCGCTCTGGAACTCGCTCGCAACGGCGCCGGCGTCTGCCTGGCCCGCGGCCTGCTGGTGCGCGACGATCTTCGCGCCGGCCGCCTTGTGCGGCTGTTCGAGGCCGAAGCCTCCTTACGCGAGGACTACACCGCCGTGTGGAACCCCGCATCGCCGCGCGCGGACGTGATCCGACCCTTCGTCGACTGGCTGGCCGGCGCGCTCGAACCCTCGCCGGTGCTGCACGCGGCCTGAGGCCCACGGCCCCGAGGCCTTCGCCGGGATCAGGCGGCCTCGGCGCCTGGAGGCTGAGGCAAGGTCTCCCAATAGTCCGCCAGCGAGCGGTATTCGGCCGCGACGCGCTCGAACTGTTCGCGCCCGTGACCGGGCTCGGCCGTTTCCGCGAGGCGCTGCACGCGGTCGGCTTCGGAGCGGTAGTACTCGGTACGACGCACTGGTGGTTCCCGGCGGCCTGAGCTGCCGAAAGGCCGGTGGAGGCCCGCAGGTTCCCGGACATGACAAAAGGGCCCCCGCGCGAGCGGGAGCCCTTGGCGTCTCTCAGGGAGAGGGCGGCGGCCGAAGCCGCCGCGCCCCGCCTTAGAAGTTGGCCGTGAAGCCGATGAACAGCTTGCGGCCCAGCAGGTCGTAGGTGGGGTAGGTGTTGGGCGACCCCGTCTGCGAGATGCGGTTGTTCACCAGCGGCGGATCCTGGTCGAGAATGTTGTTGATGCCGCCGCGGACCGCGAACTTGTCGTTGATGTTCCACACCGCCGAGACGTCGATGTAGCTGCGCTCGGGCAGCTTGTGGTTGAACGCGTTGCGCGCGCCCTGACCGATCGTCGGCTCGTTGGTGTCCAGCTCGTAGGTCGTGCCGCCGATATAGCGCCACGCCACCGACGCCAGGACGTTCCACGGCGTGTTCCAGTTGATCCGCATGGTGTGCCGCCAGCGGGGGTTCAGCGTCTGGCACTGCGGGCCGAAGAGGCCGGCGCAGTCGTAGGAGTCGTCGCCCGGCAGCGGCGTCGTACTGAACTTCAGCAGGTACGAGCCGGTGAGGTTGACCGACACGTCGCCCCAGTCGTCGAGGCCCCAGTCGCTCATCGGCAGGCGATAGGTCGCCTGGACGTCGAGGCCCGAGTTCTTCTGGGCGCCGACGTTGACGTTGGCGCCGTTGATATAGCCGGCGCCCGACACGCTCGATCCGAACAGGATGCCGTTCGGCGCCCGGCGGATCTGCGAGCAGAAGGTCGGGTCGCCCGAGTCGAGGCAGCGCTGCAGGATGACGCCCAGCGGGATGGCCCCGATGACGTCCTTCAGGTCGATGTGGAAGTAGTCGACGCTGGCCGTGAAGCCGCGGATGAAGTTCGGACGGACGGTCGCGCCGATCGAGAACGTCTTGGCGGTTTCGGGGTCGAGCAGCGGATTGCCGCCGTTCAGCACCGAGCACTGGCCCGACGGGCACTGCGGGATCACGCCGTACTGGGCAGCCGTCACGCCGGTGTTGGCGCAGGCCGCGGCCGAGGCCGGACGCACCGCGCCGGCGGCGCAGGGGTCTTCCGCGACCTGGCTGGTGTTGGTCACCGCCTGGGGCGTGTAGAGCTCGAGGATCGAGGCCGCCCGGATCGCCTTGTTGTAAGAGGTCCGGAACTGGATCTCGTCGGTCGGCGCCCACAGCAGGCCCAGCTTGTAGGTCTCGGCCTTCGCGCCCGTGGAGTACTTCGAGTAGCGGTAGCCCAGCTCGGCCGTCAGTTGGTCGGCGAACGGCATGTCCTGGACGATCGGGATGCGGGCTTCGGCGAAGCCTTCGTTCACCCGCAGGCTGTTGTCGATCGGCGTGGAAGCGCCGCCCGAACCCGACAGGTCGCCCGAGAGCTGGGCGGAGTCGGGCTGATACTCGAGGTGGTCGCGGCGGTTGTGGAAGCCGAACGCCACGCCGACGCCATTGGTCGCCCACGGCGACTTGATCCCGTAATCGGTCAGGTCACCCGTGATGGTGGCTTCGAACACCCGCTCGGTGATCGTGCCGCGCGAGGTGCCCGTGATGTCGAGGTAGGCGAGCGCGGCGTCGGTGACCTTGCCGTCCTGGAAGATGTTGTACGGCACGCAGCCCTGGCCGCTGATGCACTGCGGGCCGGTCGGGGTCTGGACCACCAGCAGGGCGTTCTGCAGGCGCGAGATCGACAGGTAGTTCTCGGCCGCCTGGTCGAGGGTCGTCGTGTAGTACGACCCGTAGGCGTCGTACTTCCACGAGCCGACGATCTCGCCGCGCACGCCGCCGACGAAGCGGTAGTTGGTGTGCTCGTAGAACTGGTTACGGCCGCCGCCCTCGACGTTCCGCCGGCCGATCAGCAGGTCGCGAGTGGCGCCAGAGGCGATGTCCGCCGCCGAGCAGTTGAGCACGCCCTGCTGCTGCGCGCTGAGGAACGGGTTGTTGCAGTTGACGAGGAAGCCGCCGTTCGCCGAGGCGCCCGAGCCCTGGAACAGGCCGGTGGGCGCGATCAGCACGTTCGAGCGGTCGTTCATGAAGCCGAAGTCGGCGTAGGCCTCGGCGTGCTTGTTGACCTCGTAGCGGGCCATGAAGCCCGCCGTGTAGCGGGTGCCCTGCTGCATCAGGTAGGCGTAGTCGTTCGAGTTGAAGAACGGTGGCGGCGTGGTGCTGGCCGTGCCGCTCCAGGCGGCGAAGTTGTTGCCGGTGACCGCCACCTGGGTGGGCGCGCCTGGCAGGTTGAAGGCTGCGCCGCTGGCGAGCAGCCACTGGTTCGAGTTGGGCGAGCCCGCGCAGTTCGCCACGCCGGCGGCGGAAGCGACCACCTGGCAGGCCGAGTAGTCGCGCTGGTTCTGACGGACCGGCTTCTGGTCGTGGTAGGTGAAGTAGGCCGTCACATTGCCCCGGCCCTCGTCGAGGTTGGCGCCGGCGATGACGCTGAAGTCCTGGGACTCGCCGTCCCACTTGTCGCCCGGCTTCTTCACGCCGCGCGCGGGCAGCAGGCCCTGGACGAACTCGTTGTGCTGGTTGTGCTGGTAGACGCCGAAGTTCGCGTCGACCTGCAGGCCCTCGAAGTCGCGCTTCATCACGAAGTTCACGACCCCGGCGATGGCGTCCGAGCCATAGGTGGCCGAGGCGCCGCCGGTGAGCACGTCCACGCGCTCGATGAGCTGCGAGGGGATCTGGTTCAGGTCGGGCGAGGGATTGGTGTTGCCCGTGTTGGGGTCGCCGATGCCGAGGCGACGGCCGTCCACCAGCACCAGGGTGCGCTGCTGGCCGAGGCCGCGCAGGTCGACCGTGGCCACGCCGCCGGGGCCCGACAGCGGGTTGGAGGTGGTCGACAGGCCGGTCTGGCTGTTCTGAGTCACCTGCGGAAGCTGGTTGATGATGTCGGCGGTGACCGGACGGCCGCCCAGGGTCACTTCCTCCGACCCGACCATCTGGACGGGGCTGACGCTGTTGACGTTCGGGCTCGGAATCCGGGTGCCCGTGACCACGACTTCGGCGACTTCGTCATCGCCGCCGGCCGTCTGGGCGAACGCGGGGGTGGCAAGGCCGATCAGCGCCACGCCACAGATCATCGACGACGCCAGAAGGCGCTCACGGGTGTTCTTGATGCTCAAGGTCTAAATCCTCCAGCGGCCATTGGCGGCGACGCCGTCCGGGCCGATCCCCACATGAAAAGCCGGCCCCCTGCGCAGCCGGGATACGGCTGCGCGCCTGAGCGCCGCTGGAGAAAAACTATTGTCGCGTAGAGCCCGTCTTTACTGAATTTGTCTTCTGAATTGCATGAAGACAGTTCATGTGAAGGCCTCAGGCGGCAGGGGGGAAGGTCACCGCCAAGCGTCGAAAGTTACACAAAAACAATGCAATCTGGCCCCGGATAGGCGCCGCCGCGACCTTACGACTCCAGTGTCGCGACCAGACCCTGCCGAACTCGTTCCTGGAATAATGTTGCAAAAAGAAAACAGCCGCGACGAACGGTTCAATTGTCACGACGAAACGCCACATGAGGAGACTTCATGTAAAGTATGACGAGAAGTCGTCACGAAACTTCTATCGGCCGGTCTAAAGTCTTTCAGCCGCGACGTGTACCTCGCCGGCGCTGAACGAGACGGAGCCTCCATGACCGCCCTGGCCTTCGAATTCGCCGCCGGCGCCGCGCCGGCCCGCCGCGCCGCCTCACAAGGCGGCGTCCGCGTGCTGTGGATCGACGCCGACGCCGGAGCCATCGAGCCGGGCCTCGACATGCTGCGCCGCCATGGATTCGAGGTCGAGCGCGCCGACACCGCCGCCGAGGCCGAGCCGAAGCTGGAGGCCGAGGGCGCCGACCTGGTGATCCTGGAGACGTCCCTGCCCGACGCCGACGGCCTAGCCCTGTGCCGCAAGCTGTCGGAGGCCGACGCCGCCCCGGTGCTGGTGTTCGCCCGCGCCGCCGACACCCTGGACCGGGTGGCGGGCCTGGAGTTCGGCGCCGACGACGTGCTGCCGAAGACCACCCATCCCCTTGAGCTGCTCGCGAAGGTGCGGGCCCTGCTGCGCCGCGCGGCCCGGCAGGCGCGCCATACCGCCCAGGCGGCGGTCGAGACCTGGCGCTTCGACGCCGAGCTTGGCTACGTCACCTCGCCGGCCGGCCGCACGGTGCGCCTCAGCCCGGCGGACGCGGCCCTGCTGCGCGCGCTCGCCGACCGGCCAGGCCAGGTGCTGCCGCGAGAGACGCTCATCGGCCTGCTGCACGGCGACGGCTCTACCACCGGCGGGCGGTCGATCGACGCCCGGGTCGCCCGGCTGCGCCGCACGCTCTCGGCCTGCGACGGCGCGGGCGACCTGATCAAGACCTTGCGGGGCGGCGGCTACCTATTCCAGGCGCAGGTCACGCCCCGCGCGGCGCTGACGGCGGCCTGAGGCGAACCGCCATGATCATCGCCCTCGCCGCAGGCCTCATCCTCGCCCAGGCCGCAGACAGCGCCGCCCCTCCGGCGAAGTCCGCGGCGCCCGCCAAGGACCCGATCGTCTGCAGGTCCGAAATGCCCATCGGCTCGCGGCTGCCGCAGAAGACCTGCATGCCGAAGAGCGAGCGCGACCGGCTGAAGCGCGAGTCCCGCAAGCGGCTGGAGGACATCCAGACCGCCGGCAGCGGCCCGTTCAAGCCCGTAAACTAGGACCCGCGCACCCCGGCGAGTAGGGCGAAGAGCGCGGCGGCGTCCAGCGGCTTGCGCAGGACCCCGTCCGCCCCAGCGGCGAGGTAGCCGTCGATATCCTCGGCCGAGACATTGGCCGTGACCATCCAGATCGGGACGCGCACGCCCGCGGGCTCGGCGGCGCGGATCGCGCGGACGGCCAGGCCGCCGTCCATGACCGGCATGTTCGCGTCCATCAGCAACAGGTCGAAGCCGCCCGCCCGCCAGGCCGCGACGGCCTGGGCGCCGTCTTCGGCGAAGGTGAGGTCGACCGCCTGGCCCCCTAGGAGCGCGGCGAGCACCCGTCGGTTGGCGTCGTTGTCCTCGGCCGCCAGAACCCGCAGGGTCCGCTCGCCCACCACCGCCGTCTCGCCGCCCTCGGCCGGGAAAGCGTGACGCGGGGCGTTGAAGGCGAACCAGAACACAGCGCCGGCGCCGCCGGGCGCGTCGTCGACACCCACCTCTCCGCCCATCAGCGCCAGGCTCGCGGCGCAGGCGGAGAGGCCGAGGCCGCTGTCGCCCACCAGCCGGCCGCGGGCGGTCTGGTCGAAGGCCTCGAAGCTGGCGCGACGATCCTCCGCCGGCACGGGCGGACCGGTGTCCCGCACCTCGACCAGCACGCCCAGGTCCTCGCCACGGGGGGCGCCCGCCAGGCGGACCGAGACGCGGCCGCCGGCCGACGTGGCCTTCAGCGCGCCCGACACCAGGGTGACCAGGGTCTGCTCCAGCCGCGCGGCGTCGGCGACGACGCCGAATTCCAGGCCCGGGTCGGCGTCCTTGAACGCCAGGTCGACGCCGATCGAGGCGGCGTGGGGACGCCAGACGCCGACCACCGCCTCGACGAGGCCCCGCAGGTCGAGCGGCGCGGGCTTGAGCTGGATGTCCGGACCGGCGCCGGCGAGGTCGAGGATGCCGTCGAGCAGGCGATCGAGCTGCTCGCCGCCCTCGACCACCCCACGCGCCAGGGTGGCCTGCTCGGGGGTCAGCGGCTGGCGGCGCAACGCCTGGCCGAAGCCCAGAACCGCATTGAGCGGGGTGCGGATCTCGTGGCTCGCCACCGCGAGTAGGCGTGCGCGGGCCCGGCCGGCGGCCTTCGCCTCCTCCACCGCCTGGCCGAGCGCCAGGCTCTTGCGCATCAGGGCCTGCATCGCGCGGGTCAGGGCGCGGTCTGTCTCCTGCTGGCGCGAGGTGGCGAGCAGAACGGCGACCACGAAGAGCAGCATGGCCAGCGCGTAGTGATTGCCGGCGAGGGGCCGCCGCAAGTCGGTCACGATCCACAGCAGGGTCAGGGCCGGCGGCACGACGCCCGCCACGTAGCTGAGCCGCGACATGTGCGCCCGCAGCGCCGCGAACAGAAGCACGCAGATGGTGAGCAGCGCGGCCTCGACCTCCATGCGTGGCTGGCCGTACTGGCGGATCTGGAGGGCCAGCCCGCAGGCATTGACCACCAGCGCCAGCATCAGCACGTCGGACATCCGGCGCAGGCGGCGGGCGGCGCCCACGCGGTCGCGTTGGCGCACCGTGACCTCGGTGGCGACAAGCAGGGCCAGGTAGAGGCCGAACTCCAGCACGCCCAGAGCCGTCATGCGCCAGGTCGTGAACGCCGCAAGCAGCATCACGAACGCGCCGACCAGCCCCAGCCGGGTCAGCGCGACCGTGCGCGAATAGCGAATATACCCGTCCGGATGTGCGACATCCGTCGTCGGCTCAAGCATGATCGTCCCGTCCCCGATCGCTGCCGGCATCAAGCATGGGTTGAGGGGAGTCGCAGCCCAGCTCACCCATAGCGCGAAGGTGAGTCGGCAAGCTCTGTCCAGAGGCGAACTTGCTTAGCCGGACGTTCGCCGAACGCAGTACGTCAGCGCGACGGGTCTAGAACCAGGCGCGGAGGCCGGCGACGACGCGAAGGTCGTCCCGCCCCTCGCCCGCGGCGCGGGCGAAGTCGGCCGTTTCGCCGAGGCGGCGCTGGTAGTTGACGCCGACATAGGGCGCGAACTCCCGGCGAATCTCGTAGCGCAGGCGCAGGCCCGCCTCGATGTCGCCGAGCCCGGCGCCGACGCCCAATTCCGGGACATCCTGCAAGGCAAGGTTGGCCTCGACCCGTGGCTGGAGGATCAGGCGCTGGGTCAGGCGCAGGTCGTACGAACCCTCCACGCGGGCGGACAGGTCGCCCTTGTCCGAAAGGAAGAACGCGCCTTCCACGTCGAACCAGTAGGGCGCCAGGCCTTCGAAGCCGACTGTCGCGTAGGTGCGGCGCGGGCGCGGCTGGAAGTCCTGGCGCACGCCGGCCTGCAGGTCGAAGTAGGGGCCGACGGCGTGGGACCAGAGCGCCTGGACCTCGGCCTGTTCGATGCGGTGACCGAACGCGCCCTCGCCCTGCGACTTGACCACCAGCCGGTCGACGTCGCCGCCATAGCGGAACTCACCCTGCCAGGCGAAGCCGTCGGGGCCGTTGTCCGGCCGCACCTCGAGGATGTCGAGCATGGTGCGCGACGTCCGCATGCCGCCATGCTCGAGCCGCAGGACGTCGCGCGCGGCCTCCATGGGGCCGGCGCCATACAGCCGGTCCGCCAGGTGGTCCGACGCCGGCGGAGGGGGTGTCGCTGTTCCGACCGGCAGGTCGGCCCCGGTCTTCGCCTGCGCAGCCATGCCCGGCATCATGTGGCCCGCGTGCGGGTCGGCGGCCGGCGCGAGCGGCATATGGTGACCGGCGTGAGGATCGGTGGACGGGGCGGGTGCGCTCGGCGCCGCGCCATGGCCGGCGTGGGTATCCGCGGCCGCCGGGGCCTGGTGACCGGCATGCGGGTCGGCGGCGGGAGCGGGCATCGTGTGGCCGGCGTGCGGGTCTTGCGCGTGGGCGAGGGCCGGGGTGGCCAGGGCGGCGGCGGCGAGGGCCAGGGCGAGCCTCATGCGGCGGCCCCGTCGCGGACGGTGAACACCTGAAACATGCCGGCGTGCATGTGGTAGAGCATGTGGCAGTGGAAGGCCCAGTCGCCGGCTTCGCCGGTGACGTCGAACGTCACCTTCCCGCCGGGCAGGACGTTGACGGTGTGCTTGCGCGGCATGTGGCCGACAGGCCCGTGCACGAGCTCGAAGAAGTGGCCGTGCAGGTGGATCGGGTGGGTCATCATGGTGTCGTTCACCAGCGTGATCCGCACCCGCTCGCCGGCGCGCAGCGCATAGGGCGCCGGGCGCTCGCTGTATTTCTTGCCGTCGAACCCCCAGACGAACCGCTCCATGTTACCGGTCAGCCGGATCTCCATGGCCCGCGACGGCGGCCGCGTGTCGGGGTTGGGCTCCAGGGCGATTAGGTCCTTGTAGACCAGCACCCTGTGGCCGACGCTTTCCAGGCCCTGGCCGGGCTCGCCGGTGCGGTCGACCGGCATGGGGGCGATCATCTGCACCCCAGGCCCCGGCTTCACCTGCGGCGCCTTGCTGAAGTCCAGCATCTCCATCTTGTGGCCCATGACGTCCGAGCCGCGGACGCGGGGCGGCGCCATGCCCGGCGGGGCGGGCGGCGGCATCGCGTGGCCCATGGCCGCGTGGTCCATGCCGGCCATGGCGCCGTGGTCCATCGACGACATGTCCATGCCCATGTCGCGCATGGTGGTCAGCGGCCGCTCGCGCAGCGGCGGTATGGCCGCGGTCATACCGGGCCTGGGCGCGAGGGTGGCGCGGCCCATGCCGGACCGATCCACCGCTTCGGCGACGAGGGTGTAGGCCTGATCGGCCGGCCGGACGACCACGTCGTAGGTCTCGGCGTTGCCGATCTGGAACTCGTCGACCTCGACCGGCCGCACGAGCTGGCCGTCCGCCGCCACCACGGTGAGTTTCAGGCCGGGGATGCGGACGTTGAAGATCGTCTGGGCCGCCGAATTGACGAAGCGCAGCCGCACCCGCTCGCCCGGCGAGAAGATACCGGTCCAGTTGTCGCCTTCGCCGTGGCCGTTGACCAGGAAGCGATAGGCGGCGCCGGTGATGTCGGAGATGTCGGTGGGATCCATCCGCATGGCGGCCCACTCGCGCCGCTCGGCCAGGGTCTGGTCCTTGCCGGCCAGCAACCCCGCCACCGTCTGCTTCTGGAAGTTGAAGGTCCCGGACTGGCCCTTCAGGCGCTGGAACAGCACGTGGGGGTGGGTGAAGCTGTAGTCCGACAGCACCACGACGTGTTCACGGTCGAAGGCCACCGGGTCCTCGCCGGACGGATCGATGACGATGGGCGCATAGTGGCCCATCGGCTCCTGCAGGCCCGAATGGCTGTGGTACCAGTAGGTCCCGCTCTGGATCACCGGGAACTCGTAGACGAAGGTCTCGCCCGGCTTGATCCCCGGGAAGCTGACACCCGGCACGCCATCCATCTGGAACGGCACGAGCAGACCGTGCCAGTGGATCGAGGTGTCCTCCGGCAGGTTGTTGGTCACATGCAGGCGCACGTTCTGGCCCTGCTTCAGGCGGATGAGCGGCCCCGGGACCGTGCCATTGATCGCCACCGCGTGGCCGGCCTTGCCGTCGATCTTCACCATCGCGTGGCCGATGGTCAGGTGGATGTCCTCGCCGGACAGCGTCGGCAGGGTCGAGAGCCCGCGCGTGGCGCTCTGCGCCCAACCGGGGAGCAGGGCCGCCGCGCCAAGCGCCGCCCCGCCGCGCAGCAACCGGCGTCGGTCAGGTCGAATCGGGAGGTTCATCCGGCGAGACATCGGCGGAACATGAGGTTTCCCATGGGGTGAAGGTCAACACCCTGCGCGGTGGGTCCGCCAATGCCGAGCCTGCATGGCGACGGCCGGCGACGATTTCCGGGCGCGGCCCTTGACCCTCCCATCATGGGAAGCCCCATCTGGAGTGGGCTAAGACGCCAGGAGGCCCGTTCCAATGCCCGACACCGTACTCGCGCCTATCGATATCCCCATCCGCGGGATGACCTGCGCCGGCTGTGTCGGGCGGGTCGAGCGGGCGATCGCCGGCACGCCGGGAGTCGCCCGGGCCTCCGTCAACCTCGCCGCCCAGCGTGCGCACGTGGAGTTCGGCGCTGACGGCGACCCGGCCGCAGTAGTCGAGGCGATCCGGGCGGCCGGCTACGACGCCGACCTCGAGACCGACGCCCAGGCCGAGGCCGCCCATCACCATGTCGAGGCCGGCAGGCTCGGCCAGGCGGTGGTGGCCGCGGCCCTGGCGACGGCGCCGCTGTTCGTCGTGGAGATGGCCCGCCATATCCTTCCCGGGGCGCACCACTGGCTGGCCGCCTACCTGCCGGAACAGCCCTGGCGGATCGTCAGCTTCCTGCTGGCCGGCTTCGTGCTGTTCGGCCCCGGCCTGCGGTTCTACCGCAGCGGCGTGCCGAACCTCATACGGCTGACACCCGAGATGAACGCGCTGGTGGTCCTGGGAGCCACCGCCGCCTACGCCTACTCGGCCGTGGCCACCTTCGCCCCGGGCCTGCTCCCCGCCGGCGCCGACGAAGTCTACTACGAGGCCGCCGCGGTGATCGTGACGCTGATCCTGGTCGGCCGCTGGCTGGAAGCCAAGGCGCGCGGCCGCACCGGCGCGGCGATCCACCGGCTGATGGCGCTGCAGGCGCGGACGGCGCGCATCGTTAGGAACGGCTCGGCGACCGAGGTCCCCGTCGAGGAGGTGAGGCCGGGCGACATCGTGGACGTGCGCCCTGGCGAGCGGGTCGCCGTGGATGGCGAGGTGGTCGAGGGCGCGTCGTTCGTCGACGAATCCATGATCACCGGCGAACCGATCCCGGCGGAGAAGCGGGTGGGCTCCGCCGTGGTGGGCGGAACGGTGAACACATCCGGCGCCTTCCAATTCCGGGCCACCAAGGTGGGCGCGGCGACCGTGCTGGCGCAGATCGTGCGCATGGTCGAGGCGGCGCAGGGCTCCAAGCTGCCCGTCCAGGCGCTGGTCGACCGCGTGACCGGCTGGTTCGTGCCGGCCGTGATCGCCCTGGCGGCGGCGACCTTCGCGGCCTGGCTGGTGTTCGCCCCACCGCCGGCCCTCGCCTTCGCCCTGGTGCACGCGGTCGCGGTGCTGATCGTCGCCTGCCCCTGCGCCATGGGCTTGGCGACGCCCACCTCGATCATGGTCGGCATGGGCCGGGCCGCCGAGCTGGGCGTGCTGTTCCGGCGCGGCGACGCTCTCCAGGCGCTGGAGGGGGTGAAAGTGGTCGCGTTCGACAAGACCGGGACTCTGACCGAGGGCCACCCTGCCCTGACCGACCTGCAGACCGCCACCGGCTTCGACGAGGCGCAGGTGCTCGCGCTGGCGGCCGCCGTCGAGCGGCGGTCCGAACACCCGATCGCGCGCGCCGTCGTGGCGGCGGCGCAGGCGCGGGGCCTTACGATCGGCGAGGCCAAGGACTTCGCGGCCGACTTCGGGTCGGGCGCCGCCGCGATCGTGGACGGCCGCGACGTGCAGGTGGGCACCGAGCGCCTGATGGCGCGGCTGGGCGTGGACACCGCCCCGCTGGCCGAGATCGCGGCCCGGCTCGGCGACGACGGCAAGACACCGCTCTACGTCGCGGTCGACGGCCGGCTGGCGGCGGTCCTCGCGGTCGCCGACCCGGTGAAGGCCACGACGGCCGCCGCCCTGGCGGCGCTGCGGGCGCGCGGGCTGGAGCTGGTGATGCTGACCGGGGACAGCCGGCGCACCGGCGAGGCGGTGGGCCGCGCACTTGGCATCGACCAGGTGGTGGCCGAGGTGCTGCCCGGCGGCAAGGTCGACGCGTTGAAGGCCCTGCAACAGCAGCACGGGAGGGTGGCCTTCGTCGGCGACGGGGTGAACGACGCGCCCGCCCTCGCCCAGGCCGACGTGGGCGTGGCCATCGGCGCGGGGACCGACATCGCCATCGAGGCGGCTGACGTGGTGCTGATGGGCGGCGACCTGCGGGGCGTGCCCACCGCCATCGGCCTCAGTGGCGCGGTGCTGGCGAATATCCGCGAGAACCTGGCCTGGGCCTTCGGCTACAATGCGCTGCTGATCCCGGTGGCGGCCGGCGCGCTGTACCCGGCGTTCGGCCTGTCGCTGTCGCCGATGATCGCCGCCGGGGCCATGGCGCTGTCCAGCGTCAGCGTGCTCGCCAACGCCCTGCGCCTGCGGGGCTTCCGCGCCGTCCAAGGAGACCGCAGATGAACATCGGGCAGGCAGCCAAGGCCTCGGGCGTCTCGGCCAAGATGATCCGCTACTACGACGAGATCGGGCTGGTGCGCCCGGCGAGCCGGACCGAGTCGAACTACCGCGAATACGACGACCGGTCGCTGAACGAGCTG
Source organism: Phenylobacterium sp. (assembly GCF_024508875.1). Classification (GTDB taxonomy): domain Bacteria; phylum Pseudomonadota; class Alphaproteobacteria; order Caulobacterales; family Caulobacteraceae; genus Phenylobacterium. The sequence continues at coordinate 7,645 of NZ_JANINU010000153.1, read as the reverse complement.
CGCTTCATCCGGCGGGCCCGGAGCCTGGGCTTCTCCATGCCGGAGATCACCCAGTTGCTCTCGCTGTGGCGCGACCGCCAGCGCCCGAGCCGCGACGTGAAGGCCATCGCCGAGCGGCACATCGCCGACCTCGACGCCCGCATCGCCGAGATGCAGGCGATGGCCGACACCCTGCGCCACCTGTCGCACTGCTGCGCGGGCGACGACCGGCCCGAGTGTCCGATCCTGGAAGACCTGACCCGGAGCTAGGCGGTCCGCTACGGCTCATTTGGCGTCTGGCGCAGCGAACACGCGCGCTTCGCGTTGGACCGGATCGCCGACAGGCCTGCAGCCCGGGGATTCCCATGAGCTACGTTCGCTTCGCTGCGATGATCGCCACGTCGACGCTCGTGATGTTCGGCCTGATGTACCTCAACACCTACGCCCTGGAGCATGTGCGCTTCAGTGAAACGCGGGCCTACATGGCGCTATTGATGGGCGCGGCCATGACGGTCGTGATGCTCGCCTTCATGTTCGGGATGTACGCGAACAAGCGTCTGAACATCGCCATTCTCGCGGCCGCGGCCGTGGTGTTCTGCGGCTCTCTGTGGCTGGTCCGCAGCCAGCAGACGGTCGGGGACGTCGCCTACATGAAGGCGATGATCCCACACCACTCCATCGCCATCATGACGAGCGAGCGTGCACATATCAAAGACCCCGAGGTGCGTCGTCTCGCCGACGGCATTATCGACGCCCAGGTCCGGGAGATCGTCGAGATGGAGCGGAACATCGAGCGGCTTCAGGCACATCCGCCGGCGCCCGGCGCGCCCGACCTTCCATCCTACCGCGCGCGCGGCGATGAGCCCCCGGCGCCGCAGACCGACGCAAGCGCCGGCGTCGATACGACGAAGATTCCGCGCTGAACCGCGCGCTCATGCCTTCGTCAGCCGCGTCATCAGCACCTCGCGGCGCAGGGTGAAGCCGAGCGTCTCGTAGAGGCCGATCGCACCCTTGTTGCTGGCGTAGGCGTGCAGGAACGGGATCTCGCCGCGCGCGAGGATGCGGCCCGCCACGACGTGCGATAAGGCGCCCGCGTAGCCGTGGCCGCGGTGCTCGGGGTGGGTGCAGACGCCGCTGACCTCGGTATGACCGTCCGGCTTCATCCGCTCGCCGGCCATCGCAACGAGGCGGCCGCCGCGCCGGACGCCGAAGAAATCGCCCAACCGGTGGGTCCGCGCGAAGAACGGGCCGGGCTGGGTGAGTGTCGCCAGCGCCAGCATCTCAGGCCCATCGGCGTCGGCGAGTTGGACGATCTCGAAGTCGGGTTCAGGCGCGGGCGCGAGGCGCTCGGCCGTCATCTGCACGCCGAGGTCCTGGGACACGACGGCCACGCCCGGCGCGTCGGTAGGCGGATCGGCCAGCAGGAAGGCCACGTCGCCGTGGCGGGCGACCAGGGCGGCGAGGCCGGACAGGCTGGCTTCGGACCTGTCGTCCACGGCCGCGAAGACGCCGTAGGCTGGGTCGTAACGCCGCGCGCCGCCCTCGACGAGGGCGAGATGAGCTTGGCGGCCGCTCAGGCCGGAGCCGGCGGGGTCGTCGAGAGGATGAAGCGCTGACATGGCTGGGCCATACCGCGACGAGGGACAGGTGTCCCCCGTCGCGACGGCGGAGTTCGGACATTGTACCGGATCGCTCGCAGGAGCGCCGGTCGTCGTCTCAGTCCGCGGGCGGGGCCAACGGCGCGCAGAACCAGCAGTCTTCGCCGATGGGGCTCCCCGGCGGCGTGCGCGGGGTCGGCGCGACGTCGGAGGCCAGCAGCTTCAGGGCCTCGCGATCACCCTGGCCGACCAGGTCGGCGAGGCGGCGGTTGAAGGCGATGGCCTCGGGCGTTCCCTTCGTCGTGTCGAGCGACGCGGCGAAGGCCTTCAGGCCCTGCTCGACGAGGCCGGCGGCGGTGGGCGACAGGGTCTTGTCGCCCAGCACGTCCACGAGGTCGCCGACGAGGCGGGCCTGCTGGCGGCGGCGGATCTCGGCGAACCGGGGCGGATCGTCGGCCCGGGCCTGGACCGCGCCGAACAGCCAAGCCAGCAGTTCGTCGAGGCTCACCTGGTCCGGATCGCGGCGGTGCTGTTCCAGCACGCGGTTCAGGCGCGGCGCCTCGACAAGCTGGCGAAGGGTTATGTCGGAGGCGACGACCGCGGCGCCCATCGGATCGAACACCGGCCCGCCCAACGTCTCGAAGACCTCGATCTCGAACTGTCGGTCGGGCGTGCCGGCCTGGCCCTGAGACAGCAGGCCGGTGAGTTCGTCCGACACGTCCAGCCGCTGCGGCGACAGAGTTTCGCCCAGCGACTTCAGGGCGCGGCGCTGATCGGCTGCGGGGATCGCCCGGGCCTGTTCCTGGCCGCCGCCGGCGACGGGATAGCCGTAGTCTACGCCGCCCACCTGCTTGACGACCGCGTCCACCTGGTAGCGGTGGAACAGGTAGATCGGCACGAACACCCGGCGCAGGTCGGCCACCGGCGCGCCCTTCGGGATGTTGTTCAGCCCGAACCTTTTCAGGGCGATCTCGCGCACCTCCAGCACATGGGCCAGCTCGGCGACCGGGTCGGCGCCGTTGTCCCACTGGGTGCTGGCGGGATGCTCGTCGTCCGCGATAAAGCGCATGCCCTGGGCCGCGACCTCGCGGGCGATGCCGTCCAGGTACTTCGCCTCGTCGGCGCCCGGCGGAACCTGGCTGTAGAGCCAGCGCACCGAGAACTTGTCCCAGGCGCCGGCGCCGCGGACGTAGGCGTCGCTGAAGTCGAGCTTGCCGTTCTTCACGTGGATGAGCGGCGCGGGATAGTCGAGCGTCGAGGCGCGTCCGAAGGTGCTGCCCGCGAAGTTGTGCGAGAAGCCGAGCGCGTGGCCGGTCTCGTGCATCCCGAGCTGGCGGATGCGGGAAAGCGCGATCTGGACCGGATCGTCCGGCCCGCCCTTACCGGTCTTGTCGGCGCCCAGCAGTCCCTCGAAGATCAGCCGGTCCTGGCGCACCCGCAGCGAGCCGAGCTGGACCACGCCGCGGACGATCTCGCCGGTGCGGGGATCGACGATGGTCTGGCCGGTGGACCAACCGCGCGTCTGGCGGTGGATCCAGTTGATGACGTTGTAGCGCGCGTCCATCGGGTCGGCGCCCTCGGGCAGCACCTCGACCTTGAAGGCGTCGATGTAGCCGGCGGCCTCGAAGGCCTGGTTCCACCAGCTCGCCCCCTCGACGAGCGCCCCGCGGATCGGCTCCGGCGCGGCGCGGTCGACGTAGAAGACGATGGGCTTCTTCACCCGCGAGCGGGCGGCGGAGGGATCGGTCTTCTCCAGGCGAAAACGGCGGGCCAGGCGCGAGACGATCGGCTGATCCAGGCTGGCCGAATAGTCGCTGACCAGCACCTGCACCGAGGTGCCGGTCCGCGGGTCGTAGCGGCGCGGCTGGAAGCCGGGGCCCGGCAGCTTCACGAACGAGTGGTGGACCGTCAGCGTGATGGATCGCGGGTCCGGCGCGACGGCGCGCACCTCGGCCCCGGGCTCGTCGCTGGTGAAGGTCTGGACCGCCTCGACCTCGAGGTTCTCGGGAAAGACGCCCACATGCGAAGCGTCGGCGTAGCTGAGCGGCGCCGACGCGCGGAAGCTTCCCTGCCGCCGGGCCTTCAGCCGAGCGGCGACGTCCAGCGTGTCCTGGGTAAGGAAGCTGGTGATGTCGATGAGCGCCGAGCCGTCCGGCCCCTCGGCGATCACGTCGCCCGACCAGATGTTGGAGACGGCGAAGGAGTCCTTCACGGCCGCCATCTCGTCGGGATTGCCGTTCGCGGCGCGGAACGTCGGGTTCTCGGCCTGCAGGATCACCTTGCGACCGGCGCGGCGGAAGGCGACGACGAGCGCGCGCCCGCTCTCGGCCCGGTCGAGGCCGATGGGGGTCGAGCCGAGGCCCGTGGTCAGGCTGGCCTGGTAGATGAAGCGGCCCGAGACGCCCTCGGCGTCGGGCGGCGGCAGGCGGAGCTGGATGCGATTGGCCTTGCGGTCGACGAAGGCGCGGAGCAGGCCGTCGCGCGCCTCCGACGACGCCGTCGCCTTGGCCCATTCGGGCGTGGGAGGCGCCTCCGCCGCCAGCGCCGGCCCGGCAAGCGCCGTCACCAGGGCAGCCAGCGCCGCCCCCCGTCCCCACGATCCCCAGCCCATACGCAACTCCCCCTCGAATGAAACGGATCAGGCGGCCGCGACGAGGCGCAGCCGGGGGCGCCAGAGCACCGCCAGGCTGACCACGGCGCAGGCCGCGACATAGAAGCTGGGTGCGATCGGCGATCCGGTCTCGCGGACCAGGAACGTCGACACGAGCGGCGCGAAGCCGCCGAAGATCATCACCGCGCCGTTGTAGCCGACCGACAGCGCCGTATAGCGGACGCCGGTCGGGAAAAGCGCGCACAGCACCGCGGGCGCCGTGCCGTTGTAGAGGCCGTAGAGACCGCCGGCGACCACGCTCACCAGGGCCAGCGTCGCGAACGACGGCGAAGCGCTCAGCAGCAGGAACAGCGGCACGCTCAGGACGGCGAAGCTCGCGGCCGAGACGACCAGGGGTGTGCGCCTCCATCGGTCGGCGGCCAGGCCGGACAGCGGGACCACAGCGATGTTCGCCAGCGAGGCGCAGATCGTCGCCGAGAGCGCGGCGGTGGGCGCCATGCCCAGCGACTGGACCGCGAAGGTGGGCAGGAAGCTGATGAAGACGTAGTTGGCGACGGTCCAGATCATGGTCAGGCCGAAGCAGGTCAGCACCGCGCCGCGGTGCTCGGTGAAGGCGGCCCGTAGCGGGGCGGGCGGGGCCTGACGTTCCTCGGCGCTCCGGCTGTATTCGGGCGACTCGGCCACGCGCGAGCGCAGGTAGTAGCCGATCGGCGCCAGGACGAAGCCGACGAGGAACGGCAGCCGCCAGCCCCACGCGTCGAGGTCGGGCGGCGGGAGGATCGCGTTCAGCAGTAGCGCCGAGCCGATGGCGAGGATCTGGGCGAGGCCCGTGCTGAGCTGCTGCAGGCTGCCGTAGAAGCCCTTTCGCCCCGGCGGGGCGTGCTCGACGAGGAAGGTTGCGGCGCCGCCCCACTCGCCCCCCGTGGAGAAGCCCTGCACGAGGCGGAAGACGACCAACAGCGCCGGCGCCCAGAGCCCCACCGCGGCGTAACTGGGCACGAGGCCGGTAAGGCCGGTGGCGGCCGCCATCAGGGTGATCGTGAGCGCCAGCGCCGCCTTGCGGCCGTGGCGGTCGCCGTAGCTGCCGATGACCATCGCTCCGACGGGACGCATGAGGAAGCCGACGCCATAGGTCGCGAAGCTGGCGAGGATTGAGGTCACCGGGTCGGCGGCCGGGAAGATCGCCTTTCCGATTTGCACGGCGAAATAGGCGTAGACCCCGAAGTCGTAGAGTTCGAACAGGTTGCCCAGCAGGCACGCGACGATCGCCCGCCGCCGCACCGCGGGATGGAGGACCCGTCCGCTTCGTTCGGCCGCCATCCTCCAACCCCGGAACCCGCACCGACGCCGCGACACATGGCGCAAAACCGCCGCGGCGACAACCGATTGAACTTGCTGGAAAAACACAACCTCTTCTTCTGACGGCGACAAGCCTGCCTGATGATCCGTAGCCCCCGCGCCGGCTCGATCGCCCAACGATTGGGCGCCCTGCGCACGCGCCGGACAGGTCGGCGGCCCCCGAATGCTGGTGCGGGACGCAAGACCGCTGGGCGTGGCGGGTTTTCGCCGCCCGTCCGTTCGAGGAATTGCGGCGCACATTCAAGACCGTAGCGGCTCACTGCGGACCGTCGGCGACGCGGGCGCCCGATCTGACCTGAGGGATGGTGCGTTCTAGCTGTTGAACGACGTTCTAGTTGCTGAACGCCGATCCCTATGACTAGGCTGTGACATGTTCCCGGGGGCGTCGACATGACTCTTGAGCAGCTCCGGATCTTCGTCTGCGTGGCGGAGCGACTGAACATGACCCGCGCCGCCGAGGCCCTGCACATCACGCAGTCGGGCGTCAGCGCTTCGATCAGCGCCCTGGAGGCCGCCTACGGCACACCGCTGTTCGACCGGGTCGGGCGGCGGATCGAGCTGTCGGCGGCGGGCCATGTGTTCCTCGCCGAGGCCGAGAAGGTGCTGGACCAAGTGAAGGCCGCCCAGCAGACCCTGTCCGACCTCAGCAACCTGCGCCGTGGCGCGATCTCGATCTGCGCCAGCCAGACGCTGGGCAACTACTGGCTGCCGCCGCTGATCGCCGACTTCCACCAGCGCTTCCCGCACCTGGCCATCGAACTGCACCTGTCGAACAGCGCCGGGGCCGCCCGCATGGTGCTGGACGGCGCGGCCGAGCTGGGCCTGGTGGAAGGCGAGGTGCGCGACCCGGCCCTCAACGGGTTCGAAGTGGGCAGCGACCGGCTGTGCGTGGTGGTGCCGCCCGACCATCCCTGGGCCGCCGGGCGACCGGGCTGCGAAGCCCTGCTGCGCGCCGGCTGGGTGCTGCGCGAGGACGGCTCGGGCGCGCGGGCCGACTTCCTGCGTGGCCTCGGCGTTAGCCCAGATGCTGTGGGCGTGCGGCTGACGCTGCCGTCCAACGAGGCGGTGCGCTCGGCGGTCGTCGCCGGCGCCGGGCCCGGCGTGCTGTCGGAGCTGGCGGTGCGGGACGCCCTGGCCGCCGGGACGCTGGTGCGCGTGCCGATCGAACTCCCGCGCCGGAGCTTCCGGCTGATCCGCCATGGCGAGCGCAAGCTGAGCCGCGCCGCGGAGATGTTCCTGAAGAGCCTGCCACAGCGGCGCCCCGAGACTGCGGGGCTGCGACTCGTGGCGAACGCCTGACGACGACGGCTCCGGCGAACCACGGAAACAAGGCGCGGCGGGCGCCTGCGACCGCTCCTCTTCCCAGCCCGCGCTGGGAAGAGGAGCGGTCCGGGCCCTCCTAGTACTGCTTCACGCCCACGGCCGCGGCGTCGGGACGGCGAGTGTCTGCGGCGCCGTACATGACGCCGTCGGGTCCGATCATGATCGACTGGGTGCTGCCCAGGATCTGCGAGCGCTCGACCTTGTGGCCCTTGGCCTTCAGGCCCGCCACCAGGTCCTCGGGGATGGACTCCTCAAGCTGCAGCGGGCCGTCGACACCGGCCTGGTAGATGCGCGGGCGCTGGGCCGCCTCGGCCACGTTGAGGTTGAAGTCCATCAGGTTGACCAGCATCTGCACCATGGTGGCCAGGATGGTGCCGCCGCCGGGCGTGCCGGTGGCGACCCAGGGCTTGCCGTCCTTGAAGATGATGATCGGCGAGATCGTCGATTGGGCGCGCTTGCCCGGTTCGATCTTGTTGCCGAGGCTGGTGGGCTTGGGGTTCCAGTCGAAGTTGCCCAGCGAGTTGTTCAGCAGGAAGCCGGTCCCCGGAGCCACCACGTGCGCTCCGAACGAGGCGGTAAGCGTGTAGGTGTTCGACACCACGTTCCCGTACTTGTCGGCGATCGAAAAGTGGGTGGTGTCGGGGCTTTCGTAGGGGTGCGGGTCGAGGCCGGGCAGGCTCTTGCTGTCGAGGGACGTGTCCATGGAGATCAGCTTGGCCCGCTCCTTGGCGAACTCCTCGCTGGCGATGCCCTTCGCCGGCGTCTTCCACTGCGG
>NZ_JANINU010000152.1 GCF_024508875.1 Phenylobacterium sp. | reverse complement strand
CCTCGTCCTGGTAGTTCTCCATGATCGCCACCAGGGTGCGGCCCACGGCCAGGCCCGAGCCGTTCAGGGTGTGGACGAAGCGCGTGCCCTTCTCGCCGGCCCTCTTGGCGCGCGCGTCCATGCGCCGGGCCTGGAAGTCGCCGCAGTTCGAGCACGAGCTGATCTCGCGGTACTTGCCCTGGCTCGGGAGCCAGACCTCCAGGTCGAAGGTCTTGCGCGCGCCGAAGCCCATGTCGCCCGTGCAGAGCAGCATGGTGCGGAACGGCAGCTCCAGGCGCTTCAACACCGCCTCGGCGCAGCCCACCATCCGCTCGTGCTCCTCCTCGGACTTCTCCGGGGCGACGATCGAGACCAGTTCCACCTTGTTGAACTGGTGCTGGCGGATCATCCCGCGGGTGTCGCGACCCGAGGCGCCCGCCTCCGAGCGGAAGCAGGGCGTGAGCGCGGTGAAGCGCAGCGGCAGCTCCTCCTCGGCGACGATCTGGTCCATGACCAGGCTGGTCAGCGGCACCTCGGCGGTCGGGATCAGCCAGCGGCCGTCCGTGGTCTGGAACAGGTCTTCGGCGAACTTCGGCAGCTTGTCGGTGCCGTAAGCCGCCGCGTCGTTGACCAGCAGCGGCGGGGCGACTTCCAGGTAGCCATGCTCCTGGGTCTGCAGGTCCAGCATGAACTGGCCGATGGCGCGTTCCAGGCGGGCAAGCTGGCCCTTGAGCACCGTGAAGCGCGCGCCGGACATCCGGACCGCCGCCTCGAAGTCGAGCAATCCCAGGCCCTCGCCGATATCGACGTGGTCCTTGGGGTTGGAGATCGCGAACGGCTCGCCCCAGCGGCGGACCTCGACATTGTCATGATCGTCCGCGCCGACCGGCACGTCGGGGAACGGGATGTTCGGCAGCGAGGCCAGGATCGCCTTCAGCGCCTCGCCCGCCTGGCGCTCCACCTCGGCGTGCTCGGCCTGGCCGGCCTTCAGCGCCTCGACCTGGGCCATCAGGCGCTGGGCTTCGTCCTCGTTCTTCTGGGCCTTGGCTTGGCCGATCTTCTTGGACGCCTCGTTCCGCTCGGCCTGAGCCGCCTGCGCCGCCGTCTGGGCGGCGCGCAGCTTCGCGTCGAGCTCAAGGATTTCCGCGACCTTCCCGGACGAACCCTTCCGCGCCCACGCCTGCTCGTAAAGCTCGGGGGTTTCGCGAATGGCTCGGATGTCGTGCATGGGGGCCGCTGGGGTTGAGGGAAGCGGTTTCTCTAGAGCGCGTCGGAGGACGCGCCAACCCTACACTGTCGCGACGTCGGTCCCGGCGTCGGCGTCTTCCTTGTCGCGGCGCAGCTCGATGAGCTTCACGCAGCCGATGGAGACGAAATAGAGCAGGATGATCGGCAGCGAGAGCAAGAGCTGGCTGATCGGGTCGGGCGGCGTGACGATCGCGGCGACCACCACGACGGCGAAGACTGCATACCGCCAACCCTTCCAGAGCATGGCCGAGTTCACGATGCCGGCGAGGCCCAACAGGGTCAGCACCACGGGAAGCTGGAAGCACAGGCCGAACGCCAGCAGCAGGGTCGTGACCAGGGTCAGGTAGTCCGAGACCTTGGGCAGCATCTGCACCTGGATGCCGGTGGCGCCGACGATCTGCTGGCTCAGCGAGAACCAGAGCACGAAGGGCAGGATCACGAAGTAGACCAGCGCGGCGCCCAGGATGAAGAGCACCGGCGCGGCGATGAGGAACGGCAGGAACGCGTGACGTTCGCGACGGTAGAGGCCCGGCGCGACAAAGGCGTAGACCTGCCACGCCAGCACCGGGAACGTCAGGACCACCGCGCCGAAGCCGGCCAGCTTGAGCTTGGTGAAGAAGAACTCGAGCGGGGCGGTGAAGATCAGCGTGGGCACCGTGCCGGTGACGGCCGAAACCGTCTTCAGGCCGAGGACCACGAACAGGAGGTCGAAAGCGCCGTGCGCCTGGCCTGCCTTCTGCGCGGCGAAGATCTGGCCAGCCAGCTCGAAGGGATGCAGCAGCATCTCGTAGATCTGGGGCGAGAAGGTGAAGCACACGGCGAAGCCCACGATGATCGCGGCCACGCAGACGATCAGCCGCTTGCGCAGCTCGATCAGGTGGTCGAGCAGCGGCGCCCGGGAGGCCTCGATGTCCGCCTCGTCCCTGTCGTAATCGTAGCTCACGCGCCGCCCTCGACGATCTTGCTGGACCGCTTACGGGGCTTGGCCGCCTGCACGATCTCGTCGGTCGCGGGCTTGGCCTTGGCTGCCGTCTTGCGGGAGGCGGGCTTTTTCGCGGACGGCGTAGCGTTGGCCGCCTTGGCCGCGGGCTTGCGCGCCGGCTTCTTCGCCGAGGCCGGCGCCTCGGAAATCTCCACGGGCGGCGGCGGCTCGACCGGTGGCTCGTATTGGTAGCTCATAGGCGGATGGAGTTGGACGCCGACGTCCGACATGCTCGACTCGATGTCGCTGACCGTCGAGCGCATCTCGTGACTGAGGTCGGTGTCGCCGAACTGGCCGCGGCGCATGGCCTCGACCTCCTTGCGAAGGTCGTCCAGCTCGGACTGGCGCGCCATCTCGTCGAAGCTGGAGCGGAACTCATTGGCCATGCCGCGCAGCTTGGCCACGAACTGGCCTACCCGGCGCATCATGACGGGCAGGTCCTTGGGGCCGATCACGATGAGCGCGACGACCGCGATCACCAGCCATTCGAGACCGCCGACTTCGGGGAGCATCAGGGACGCCTAAAGAGAAGCGCCGGCCACGATCGAAGCGGCCGGCGCACATTGCCGTAGAGCGGCGGGCCTCAGCCGCGCGCGCCGTCCTTTTCGTCGGTCGGGAGCGACTTCTTGGCCTCTTCCGGCGGCTCGTCGCCCTTCAGGCCCTCGCGGAAGGCGCGGATGCCCTTGGCGGTGTCGCCCATGAGGCCCGAGATCTTGCCGCGACCGCCGAACAGCACGGCGAAGACCACCACGACCAGAAGGATGTGCCAGATACTGATTGCGCCCATGCGCCAACGTCTCCTGGGGCGAATCTCGCGGCCCCTGCGCCGCCCCGCCCGCTTCTCACGGCGCTATATAGTCCGTCCGTCGCCGGCAAGCCAACGCGGCATGACGGCGTCAGTGCGAAGGTTCGTCTTCCGCCAGGAAATCGATGTGGAATTCCGGCGCGTCGCCCTCCAGCGGGTCCTCGTCGGCGGCGAGCGCGTTCGGATCGGGCACGGCGAAGTCGGGCGGCAGGTCCAGCGACAGCAGGCCCGCAGCCTTCATCTCCGCCATGCCGGGCAGGTCGGCCAGGGACGCCAGGCCATAGTGCTCCAGGAACGAGTCGGTGGTGCCGAAGGTCACCGGCCGGCCAGGCGACCGGCGGCGGCCGCGCATTTTCACCAGGCCCAGTTCCAGCAGGACGTCCAGCGTGCCGCGGCTGGCCTGCACGCCGCGCACCGCCTCGATCTCGGCGCGGGTCACCGGCTGGTGGTAGGCGATGATCGCCAGCGTCTCCTGGGCCGCCTTCGACAGCCGGCGCGGCTCGTCCCGCTCCTCGGTCATCAACCAGGCGAGGTCCTCGGCGGTCTGGAAGCGCCAGGCGCCGGCGACGTTCGCCAGCACCACCCCCCTGCCCTCGTAGAGCTGGGAAAGCTGGGCGAGGCCGGCCTCGATGTTCGCACCCTCCGGCAGGCGCCTGGCGAGGTCATCGACGGTCAGCGGCCCGGCGGCGGCGAACAGCAGCGCTTCGATCTCGCGGGCGGTGTCGCTCATGCCTGCGCCTCGGCCTTGCGCGCCCGCAGGTAGATGTCGGCGAACGCCTCCAGTTGCCGGGCCTCCAACGCCCCTTCCTTCACCAGCTCGAGGCTCGCCGAGAGGGTCGAGGCCACATAGGACGCGCGTGTCGGCCCCGCGGTGGGCGAGCCCATCGGCGCGACGCCGGTCAACGGAGTCCACCGCTCGAGGTCGGGCAGCAGGCGGCGCAGGCGGTCGCGGGCGTCCTCCAGCGCGTAGGCCGTGGGAATCTTGGGCTTGTAGCTGCGCTGCGCCTCCTTCTGCCGCTGGCCGATGTAGGCGCTCATCAGTTCGTAGAGGTCGCCTTCGATGCGACCGGACGGCACGATGCGGATGGCTTCGGGATCGCCGCGGCCGAAGACGTCGCGGCCCAGTTGCGGACCGGTCATCAGCTTGTCGGCGGCGTTGCGCATGGCTTCCAGCTTGGCGAGGCGGAAGGCTAGCCGCTGGGCCATCTCCTCGGCGGGCGGCTCCTCGGCCTTGCGCTGCTCGGGCTTGGGCAGCAGCAGGCGCGACTTGAGGTACGCCAGCCAGGCCGCCATCACGAGGTAGTCGGCCGCGAGGCTGAACCGGCGACGGCGCGCCTCCTGCACGAAGGAGAGGTACTGTTCGGCCAGCTTCAGGATCGAGAGCTGGAGGAGGTCGACCTTCTGGGTCCGCGCCAGGGCCAGCAGGACGTGGAGCGGGCCTTCGTAGCCTTCGATGTCGACGATGAGGGCCTCACCGTCCTCGACCGCATGGTCCACGGCCGCAAAGTCGAGGCTGGGCTGGAATCCGCCGCTCATGCTGCGAGCCTACCTGCGAAGGCCGCCGCGAGGCGAGCCCGGCCCTCGGCGACGTCGAAGGGCTCCGCCGGCTTGCGCCGCGCCAGCGCCGCGCCGGCGCGCTCGGCCGCCTTTCCGGCAAGCGGCCCCGCGCCCGCCACGACGGCCTGCATCTCGGCCATGTCGCCGTTGCAGTGCAGGACGACGTCGCAGCCGGCGGCGCGCCCCGCCTCGGCGCGGCCGCGGAACCCGCCGGAGAGCGCCTGCATCGACAGATCGTCGGTCATCAGCAGGCCATCGAAGGCGATGCGCCCGCGGATCACCTCCCGCACCACCGTCGGCGAGACCGTCGCCGGCCTTTCGGGATCGAAGGCTGCGTAGACGACGTGCGCGCTCATCGCCATCGGCAGATCCGCCAGGGCGCGGAACGGCGCGAAGTCGCAAGCTTCCAGTTTATCGGCGCCAGCGTTTACCACCGGGAGGTCGTGGTGGCTGTCGGCGCGAGCGCGACCATGCCCGGGCATATGCTTGACCACCGGCAACACGCCGCCGCCCATCAGCCCCTCGGCGGCGGCGCGTCCGATGGCCGCCACGTCGCCGGGCGTCTCGGCGTAGGCGCGATCGCCGATCACCCCATGTCCGTCCGGTGCGGGCACGTCGAGGACCGGCAGGCAGTCGACGTCGATGCCGACCTGCGCGACGTCGTGCGCGATCAGCCGGCCGCCGAGGCGCGCGATGGCTAGCCGTTCGGCCGGGGGCAGATCGCCGTAGGCCCGGGCCGGCGGATACGAGGGCCAGTGCGGCGGCCGCAGGCGCTGCACACGTCCGCCTTCCTGGTCGACAAGGATTGGCGCGTCCTCGCGTCCGACCGCCTCGCGCAGAGCGGCTGTCAGCGCCCTCACCTGCTCAGGCGTCTCGACGTTGCGTGCGAAGAGGATGAAGCCCCAGGGCTGGGCGTCGGCGAAGAAGGCCCTCTCCGCCGCCGTCAGCATCGGGCCCGAGCAGCCCAGGATGCAGGCGCCCGGCGTCACCGGACGAAGCAGCTCTTCCCGGCGGCCTGGAGCTTGGCGCAGAACGCCTGGGCGTCCGCCTTCGAGGCGAAACCGGTGACGGCGGTGCGATAGAGCGTCCCGCCGTTCTTCTCGATCTTCTCGACGCTCTTGCCCTTGCCGGCGCC
>NZ_JANINU010000151.1 GCF_024508875.1 Phenylobacterium sp. | reverse complement strand
GGCCTCGGCAGGATCGGCGTCGATGGGCTGCGGCAGGGCGTCCATGCCGGCAGTGAAACATGCGCCTACGTCAGAAGCGGTCGCTCATGTCGCGGGCGCAACACCTGTCGCACGCATCTTCGAATGCAGACGCGTCAAACCGATTGCATTTAGGAAGCAGTTCGAGATCATGCCGCGGGTGTGAAGGAGTGCGCGCATGATCACCGTCTATGGGGAAGGCCGGGGTTTCCGGGTCGTCTGGCTGCTGGAAGAGATGGGGCTGCCCTATCGAATGCGGCCCGTGGACCTGCTGGCCGGCGTCGAGAACGACACCGAGTTCCTGAAGGTGAACCCGGCGGGGTTCATCCCGGCGCTGCAGGACGGCGAGGTCGTGATGGTCGAGTCCATCGCGATCATGGAGTACCTGATGGCGCGATATGGGCCGACGCCCCTGGCGCCTCCGCCGCAGGATCCCACCTTCCCCGACTACCAGCAGTTCCTGCACCTGGGCGAGGCGGGGCTGGCGGCCTCGATCTATTTCGTGGTCGGCGCGCGCAACATGGCGCCCGAAGCGGAGCGGGACAATTTCAGCGCGCGGCAGGCCCTCTGGACCTTCAAGAGCCGGCTTTCGCTGGTGAACCGGCAACTGGCGCGGGCGCCCTACATGGCGGGCGAGGCGTTCACCGCGGCGGACATCTCGGTGACCTATGCCCTGCTGCTGGCCAAGCGGGCGGGCGGCTACACGCTGGGCGACGCCGAGGCGGCCTATGTGGCCCGGACGACGGGGCGGGACAGCTATCGCCGGGCGATGGACACCTGCTCCGCCACCAAGGAATGGGCGGCGACGGTCGGAGGCTGATCCGCCGCGTTCCGGGCGGGTTGGATCAGCTCGCGCAGCGGACCACCACCTTGCCGAGGTGTGCGCCGCTTTCCAGGTGGGCGAAGGCGTCTCGGGCCTCCTCGAAGGGGAAGACGCGGTCGACGATGGGCTTCAGGCCCGTGGCCGCGACCGCGCGGACCAGGTCGGAGAGGGCGGCGCGGTCGCCCACGGTGATGTTCCGGAAGGACGCGCCGCTCATCTTGAGCTGGAAGAAGTCGATGCCGGGGTTCTCGGTGCTGAGGAAGCCGATGGAGGCGATCTCGCCGCCGACGGCCACGGCGCGCAGCGACTGGCCGATGGTTCCCGGGCCGCCGACTTCCACGACCCGATCGACACCCCGACCGCCGGTGAGGGCGCGCACGCTGCGGCCCCACTCGGGATCCTGGGCGTAGTTGACCACGTGGGCGGCGCCGAGGGCGCGGAGCTGGTCGGCCTTGGCCTCGCTGGACGTGGTGGCGATCACCGTGGCGCCCAATGCGCGGGCCAGTTGCAGGGCGAAGATCGAGACGCCGCCGCTGCCCTGCACCAGCACGGTGTGGCCGGCGCGGATGGGCGTGGGTCCGGCGAGGGCGGACCAGGCGGTCAGGCCGGCACACGGCAGGGTGCTGCCCTCCTCCCACGAGAGGGCGTCGGGCAAACGGACGACCGCCTCCTGGCTGAGCGCCTTCAGCTCGCAGAGCCAGCCGTCGTTCTCGGCGCCGTAGCTGTCGACCTGGATGGTGCTTGGCATTTCGCCGCCGAACCAGCGCGGGTGGAAGGCGCCGATCACCCGGTCGCCCGGCTTGAACGCGCGGACGCCCTCGCCCACGGCCACCACTTCTCCGGCGGCGTCGCTGAGCGGGATGTGGCCGGGGACCGCCTTGCGCGGATAGCGGCCGCGCAGGATGGCGAGGTCGCGGAAGTTCAGCGAGGCGGCGTGGACGCGGACCAGCACCTCGCCGCGCTGGGGCCGGGGATCGGGCTCCTCGCGCAGGCGCAGGGCCTCCAGGCTCTCGAAGCTGTCGAAACGGTAGGCGCGCATGGCGGGATCGCATCCAGTGGGGTCTTCCGGATTAGGGGAGCCCGCCGCGCCCTGGCAAGGACAGACGGGGCGCGACCTCGTCAGCCGGCCATGGGGCGGGCCGGCGCGGGGTCGATCTGTTCCATCGTGCACTGGGCGGGCGCCTTGTCGGGACGCCAGCGGACCAGGCGCGTCCCGTGTCGGAAGCGGCCGCCGGTGACCTGGTCGTAGCGCACCTCGACCACAAGCTCGGGCCGGAGGGCGACCCATTCGGCGGTACGATCGGTGCTCCAGCGGCTGGGGCCGCCGGGGGCGTCGCCCGTGAACCCCTCGCCCTTCAGCGCCAGGAGCGTCCTGGTCAGGGCCGGCCGCTCGGCGTGCTTGATCGTCGCAGTAAAACCCACGTGGTGCAGGCGGCCGTCGTCGTCGTAGAGGCCCAGCAGCAGCGAGCCGACCTCCTTCGTCCCTTCGGCATAGCGGAAGCCGCCCACCACGCAGTCGGCGGTGCGGATCTTCTTGATCTTCAGCATGGCCCGCTCGCCCGGGACGTAGGGGCCGTCGAGGCGCTTGGCGACGACGCCGTCGAGGGCGGCGGTCCGGTCCTCAAGCCAGCGGCAGGCCTCGTCGCGGTCGATGGTCCCGGGCGACAGGGCGAAGGCCGGCGCCTTGCCGAAGCGCTCGAAGAGGGCTTCCAGGGCCTTGCGGCGATCGGTGAGCGGAGCCTCCACGAGCGGCTCGCCCCGAGCGTCCGTCAGGCAGTCGAACAGGCGGAAGACCGCCGGTTGCTCGGCGGCCAGCTTGCGGACCCGGCTCTCGGCGGGGTGCAGGCGCATCTGCAGAGCCTCGAACGACGGGCGGCCGCCCACGTCGATAGTCAGTTCGCCGTCGACGACGAAGCGGTCGGCCGGCAGGGCGAGGACGGCGGCGACCATGTCGGGGAAGAAGCGGTTCAGCGGCTTGCCGGACTTGGCCTTCAGCAGCACCTCGCCGCCCGAGCGGTAGGCGAGGCAGCGGAAGCCGTCCCACTTGGGCTCGAAGCGCCAGCCCGGGCCGTCCGGGATCGTCTCGACGAGCTTCGCCTCCATGGTGGGCAGGTCCAGCGGGATCGGCAGGTCGGAGAGCATCCCGTCAGAAGGCGCGCCCGCCCGGCCGCGTTCCACCGGCCGGCGACGAGCGCCCGTCCAGGGATGGGCTAGCGCTTTGCCGCGGCGGACGCCCAGCTCTTCCGTCAGCCAGGCCAGATCGGCGCCGGCTCAGCCCTTCTCCACCGGCTCGACCAGGAAGTGGCGGCCCTCGCGGTCCTCGATCTCGACGACCCAGACGTCGGGGTCGATGCGGACGGCGCGCTCGATGTAGCGGTCGAGGTCGGGCTCCTCGCGCGAGGCGGCGGGCTCCATCCAGATGCGCTCGCCGTCGCCGCGGGTGGCCTCTGAGAGCAGCCGCGCCTCGCCGGTGGAGCGGTTCAGCACCTTGACCAGCACGGCGCCGGCGCGCGGGTCGCCCTTGCGCGCCACGACGGCGAAGCCGCCGCCGATCTCGACGCGACGGATGAGGGCGCCGACCCAGATGTCGGTGGAAAGCAGCATGCCTGCCGAGTTAGCGCGTCTCGCGCGAGCGTGAAATCGTTAACCCTCTCCGTCCACCGCCCCTCAACCACATCGGACTAAGCCGGACCCTTCAGACGGCCGGAAAAGGCCGCGCCAGATGGTGGACGCATGACCCGCACGCGCAGAAGCGCGCGGCCGGCGTTTCGTTGGATGGGATCGACCGCAGCCGCGCTCGCCGCGCTGCCCGCTGCTGCGCACGCGCAGCCGGCCGACCTGTTCTTCGAGCGCGCGGCCATGACGGCGGCCGACAGCCGCTGCAACCTGTTCACGCCCCAGGTGTCGGCGGCGCTGGCCTCGGGCGCCGCGCAGGCGCGGGGCGCGGCCCTGCGCGCGGGCGCCGACCCGCGCACGCTGGCCGCCCGCGAGGCGGCGGCGCGATCCTATGCCGCCGGCCTGGACTGCAAGAGCGGCCCGCTGCTGGCCCAGGCCGCGCGGGTGCAGCAGGCCTATTCCGGCTATTCGCGGCTGACCCGCATGACCTATCCGGGCGACGTGGCCGACTGGCGCGCCGACCGGGGCACCGGGCGCAACGCGCGCTGGCGGCTGGCCCAGGACGCGACGTTCGGCGGCGGCCGCATGACCTTCGGCCTGGCGGGGCGAGAGGGCGCCAACGCCCTGGTGGCCGTGGCCGAATTCACCGACGAGCAGACGCCCTATGCGGCGCGGCTGGTCCTGCGGGACGGGACGCGGACGCTGGGCCCGTACCTGGACGCCCGCGCCCGCAACCAGCCGCTGAGCCGCAAACTGCCCCCTCGGGGCGCGACCCGCGCCTTCCTGGCCGAGGCGCGCAGCGAGGCCGACGACCTGCTGCTGCCGAAAGGCTCGGAAGGCGGGTGGGCGTTCCGGTTCCCGGTGGCGGCCGCCCAGGCGCTGGCCGACCTGGACCCGCGCGAGGCGGTGGCGGTGGAATTCCTGTTCCCGGGCGAGCGCGTGCGCACGGCCTATGTGGAGGTCGGGGACTTCGCGGCGGGCCGCGCCTTCCTGCAGGTCGCGTCGCGGTAGGTCGAACGCCCGCTAGTTTGCCTTGCGCAGGCGAGGATGCTCCATCGCCTCGGCGGTAAGGACCGG
This sequence comes from Phenylobacterium sp., assembly GCF_024508875.1. GTDB lineage: Bacteria > Pseudomonadota > Alphaproteobacteria > Caulobacterales > Caulobacteraceae > Phenylobacterium. The sequence continues at coordinate 1,213 of NZ_JANINU010000151.1, read as the reverse complement.
CATGCGGATGGTGACGGTCGTGCCCTCGCCGATCGCGCTTTCCACCGTCATCTCGCCGCCGTGCAGGCGGGCGAAGGCGCGCACCAGCGACAGGCCGAGGCCCGAGCCGGCCGCGCGCTGCTCGGCGTCCCCGGCCTGTTCGTAGGGCCGACCGAGGCGCAGCAGGTCGTCCTGGGCGATGCCGACCCCGGTGTCGGCGACCACCAGCTCCAGCACGTCGCCGGCGCCCTGGACGGTGACGGTGACCGAGCCGCCGCGGGGCGTGAACTTCAGGGCGTTGGAGATCAGGTTCAGGGCGATCTGCTTGACCGCCCGCTTGTCGGCGTCGGCGTACAGCGGGCCGATGGGCAGGACGCCGCGCAGGTGGACGCCGGCCCGGTCGGCCTGGCCGCGCATCAGGCGCAGGACGGCGGAGACGGCGTCGCGCGCGTCGAAGGTCTCGAGGCTGAGCTCGAACTTCTCGGCCTCGATCTTCGACATGTCGAGCACGTCGTTGATGAGTTCCAAGAGGTGCGTGCCGCTCTCGTGGATCAGCTCGGCGTACTCGGCGTAACGGTCGCCCAGCGGGCCGAACAGGCGCTGCCGCATGATGTCCGAGAAGCCCATGATGGCGTTCAGCGGCGTGCGCAGCTCGTGGCTCATGTTGGCGAGGAAGCGCGACTTGCCGGCGTTCTGCTGCTCGGCGGTGACGCGCTCGGCCTCCAGGCGGCGTTCGCGCTGCGCCTGGTCGCGGGCGTCGCGGACGGCGGCCACGTAGCGGTCTGGGCCGGCGGCGCGGAGCATGATCTCCAGCGAGCCTTCGGCCTCATCCTTGGGTGTGACGTAGACCGACGCGCGGCCCTCGCGGGCGGCGGCGTGCAGGGCCGCGGCGAGCAGCGGCAGGTCGTCGTCGGCCACGAGATGGCCCAGGCTGCGGCCTTCCAGGTGGGCGGGGGACTCGCCGGCCACGGCGGCGCCGGCGGCGAGCAGGACGCGGCCGCTGCGCTCGACGAGGGACAGCAGCAGCGGCTGGCCTTCCAGCAGCGCCAGCACCTGGTCGGCGCGGCTGCTGCGGCGGACCTCGCGCTGGGCCACGCCCTGGACGCCGATGAGGCCGACCGCGAAGCCGAGCGTGACGGTGCCGAGGGCCAGCAGGCCCAGCCAGGGCGCCAGCGCCGGCGCGGCGTGGGGCAGCGGCAGGAGCAGGCCGTCCATCGCCGAGACCGCGGCGGCG
>NZ_JANINU010000150.1 GCF_024508875.1 Phenylobacterium sp. | reverse complement strand
CTTCGAGGCCGACGACGACCAGCGCCTGCTGTTCGACCTGCGCGAGGCGGTGGCCGAGAGCGGCTCGGCCGAGGCGCCGATTCCGCTCAGCGAGCTTCGACAGGTGGCCCAGCAGTCGCCGGGGCTGGCGCGGCGGTTCCTGGATCTGCACCGCGCCAACCACCGGCTGGCCGAGCGCCTGAAGCTGACGGAAGAGGCCGTGGCGCTGGACGAGTCCATGTCGGCCAGTTCCCTGCTGCCCTACGAGGAGGTCCGCGACTTCTTCCACTTCAAGGACAACTACATCGACAGCCTGGACCGGGCGGCCGAGGACCTGGCCCAGGAGATCGGGCTGGACCAGCCGGCGTCGGCCGACATGCTGCTGGAGATGTACCTGCGCGAGCGCCTGGGCGTGCGCGTGCGCTACGCGCCGCTGGGCGACGTGATGCGGCGCTACGATCCCGTCGCGCACGAGCTGTGGCTGAACGCCGCGCAGCCGGCGGCGACGCGGGCGTTCCAGATGGCCTTCCACGTGGCCGTGGCCAACCTGTCCGACATCATCGAGGCCGAACTCAGCGAGGCGCGCTTCAAGAGCCCCGAAGCCGTCGACGTATGCCGGATCGGCCTGGGCAACTACGCGGCCGGCGCCCTGCTGACGCCCTACCGAAGGTTCGCCGCCGCGGCGCGGGAACAGCGGCACGACGTGGAGCAGCTCGCCGCGACCTTCGGGGCCAGCCTGGAACAGGTCTGCCACCGGCTTTCGACCCTGCAGCGGCCGGGACAGCGGGGCGTGCCGTTCTATTTCGTGCGGCTCGACTATGCCGGGAATATCACCAAGCGCCACAGCGCCACCCGCTTCCGGTTCGCCCGCTTCGGGGGGGCCTGTCCGCTATGGAACGTGCATGACGCGGTGGCCTCGCCCGACCGCTTCCTGGTGCAGGTGGCTTCGATGCCGGATGGCGACCGCTACCTCTGCGTGGCGCGGGCGGTGGTGAAGCGGTCGGAGAGCTATCTCGCGCCCGACCGGCGCTATGTGCTGGGCTTCGGCTGCGAGATCGCCCACGCCCACGAGCTGGTCTATTCGGAAGGCCTGGACCTGAAGGGCCCAGCCGCGCCGATCGGCGTGAGCTGCCGGATCTGCGAGCGGGACGACTGCGCCCAGCGGGCCTTCCCCCCGGTGGACCGGCGGCTCAGCGTGCCGAAGCACGAGCGCCGCACGGTGCCGTTCCGGCTGGGGAGCTGAGGTCTTTCCTCCGCCTCATCACGACCCGGATCGCTGGGTCACGACAAGCGGATCGGACGGATCAGATCGCGAGCGCCCGCCGGCGGCGCAGGGCCGAACCCGCCGCGCCGAAGCCCAGGATCATCAGGGCCCAGGCCGCCGGCTCGGGCACTGTCGTCCCCGGAGCTCGCGTGCCGGTGATCGCGACGTTGTCCAGTAGTAGCCCCCGGCTGAAGGCCGAATAGTCCGCCTGGAACTGGAAGCGCAGGTCCAGGGTCTGGCCCGCGAACTGGCTGAGGTCGAACTGGGTCGTGCCCCTCTGGCTGCCGGTCACGGCCACGCGGCCCAGGTCGGACAGGTTGTTGAACATCGTGCCGTAGAAGTTGTTGGTCATCGAGCGGATGACTTTCGAGGCGCCGAAGACGCCGTCGGTCGAGGCCTGCACGTTGAAGCCGTCGTAGTGCTCCTCGGTCACGAGGTCGTAGTCGAAGGTCAGCAGGGCGTCGGTGTAGTTCCGCAGGTCCAGCGAGACCTGGTAGTAGGAGTTGTCGAAGTTCGGATAGATCAGCCCGGTGTGGCCGACGCTGCCGTTGGCGGCCCCGAAGGTCCCGCCCACGCGCTCCTGGGCCGTGAGGCCGTTGTCGAAGTTCTGGAAGTAGATTGTCTCGGCCTCGGCGGCCGTGGAAACGACGGCCGCACCGGCGAGGGCGGCCATGGCGATACGCTTACGCACGTCGATAACTCCATGAGGTTCGTGGGATCGCGCGAAGTCTGGGCGCCGCCGCAGGGGCCGTCAGGCGGTGTGAGACCCGCCGCCGCGGGGCCGCGCCGAAGCGCCGAGGGCCGCTTTCGTCGCGACGAACGGCCGAATTCCGGGGCCGAACGGATCGACGAGCACCGTCGGTCCTGCGACGAACGCTGGCGTTCCGGCGCATCCGCTGGACTATGATCGCCACGATGAAGGCTTCGAACGCTTCCGACCCCGACCGCCGCCTCCTGTGGCAGGCCGTCTGGCTCACGCTCGCGGTGTGGGGCCTGGACGCCGGCTTCAACATCATGCCGCGCGTGGTGGGCGGCGACCTCAAGGCGACGACGGTGGTCAGCCTGACGACGTTGTCGGCGACCGGCCTGGCGCTGTCCCCGGCGGTCTACCTGGCGGTCGCGCGCCTGCGGGCGCGCAACGCGGCCACCCGCTACGCCGGCCTGACCCTGGCCTCCCTTGCCGCTGGGGCCGGGGTGGCCGCCGTCGACCTCACGCTCGGCGGCTGGCTGCGCCACCTGGTCGATCCGGCCTTCGCCGAGCCGGTGGGAACGAAGCTCGCGGTGCGCGCGGTCAGCAACCTGCTCGCCTATGGCTGGATGTTCGGCCTCGTGGGCGCGCTCTACATGATGGTCAACGCCAGCCGCGCGCTCGTGGAGCATGAGCGCCAGCTCGCCGACGCGCGGACCCGCGCCGCCGAAGCCGAGAACCAGGCGACGGCCGCTCGGCTCGCCGCGCTCCGCTACCAGCTCAACCCCCACTTCCTGTTCAACACGCTCAATGCCGTGTCGTCGGCGGTCATCACGAAGCGCAACGACGAGGCGGAATCCATGCTGGAGAAGCTGGCCGGCTTCCTGCGGGTGACGCTGGCGGCCGACCCCGAAGCGTTGATCCCGCTCGAGGACGAGCTGGCGACCATCCAGGCCTATCTCGAGATCGAGAGCGTGCGGTTCCGCGACCGCCTGGGGGTCGACTTCTCCTGCCCCGACGAGCTGCGCGGCGCGGTCGTGCCGTCGTTCATCCTGCAGCCGCTGATCGAGAACGCGGTCAAGCACGGCGTCTCCCGCGCGTCGGCGGCGGTGACGATCCGCCTCGAGGTTGCGCGCGACGGAGACGACCTCGTGGTGCTGGTCGAGGACGACGCCGAGCGCCTGGGCGAGCCGGCGAAGGGCGCGGGGGTCGGCCTGAACAATATCCGCCAGCGGCTGGGCGCCCTCTACGGCGCGCGCGGGGTCCTGCAGACCACCGCACGGGAGCGGGGATTCCTGGCCCTGGTGCGCCTGCCGCTGATCCAGAGCCTCAAGGCCCGGAAGGCGCGGGCGGCCTGACATGCGGGTGCTGCTGGTCGACGACGAGCCCGCCGCACTGGAGCGGCTGCAGGCGCTGTTCGAGCAGATCGCCGGGGCCGAGGTCGTGGGCGTGGCGCGGAACGGGCGCGAGGCGATGGAACAGATCGACGCCCTGAAGCCCGACCTGGCCATGCTGGACATCCAGATGCCCGAGCTCAGCGGCCTCTCGGTCGCCGGCGGGCTGCCGGCCGACGAACGGCCCGAGATCGTCTTCGTCACCGCCTTCGAGATGTACGCCGCCGACGCCTTCGACGTGGAAGCGGCCGACTACCTGCTGAAGCCGGTCCGGTTCGACCGCCTGCGCCAGGCCGTGGAACGCGCCCGGCGGCGGCGGGCGATGCGGGACGCCGCGCCGCCCATCGAGGCCGCAGCGTCGGCAGAGGCGGTGTCCTTCTGGGTTTCGGGGCGCAACGGCCACGTCCGGGTGCTGGCGTCCGACCTCGACTGGATCGAGGCGGCCCGCGACTATGTGATGCTGCACACGCCCACGCGCAGCTACATCCACCGCCTGACCATGACCGCCCTGGAAGAGATGCTTGATCCGGAGATGCTGACGCGGGTGCACCGGTCGGCCTTCGTGAACCTGACCCGGGTGCAGGAGGTGCAGCGGCTCGGCAAGGGCCTGATCTCGCTCATCCTGCGCGACGGCGTGAACGTGGCCGTCGGGCCGACCTACGTGAAGGCGGTGTTGGCGCGGCTGGGCCTTAGCGCCGGCTGACGCAAGACGCGCGAACTCCCGTTCTCGGGCCTCCGCGCGTCCGTCGTCCTGAGGAGATCAGGCCGCCAGCGCGGCGCGCCGGCGAAGCATGGCGCCGGCGCCGCCGAAGCCCAGGATCATCAAGGCCCAGGTGGCGGGCTCGGGCACGCCGCCGCCCTCCAGCGTGAAGTCCACGCCGATGGAGTCGTTCGAATAGTTGCCGCCGTTATTGATGATGAAGCCGAAGAACTCCCCCTTCGCGAGCGTGACCGTGCCGGTACGCGAGAGCGCCAGGTTCTGGGCGTTCAGGCCGCCCAGCGGGCTCGTCGAGACTGTGCCGCCGGCGTTGGTGAGGAGGGCGAGGCCGACGCCGGACGGCGAACGGTCCAGCACGTCGAGGTTCAGGACGTAGTCGTAGTCGCTGGCCTCTGGGGCCACGAAGAGGATCGCCAGCGGGTTCACCGCGCCAGGGTGGGCCAGCAGCCGGTCGTCGGGAACGGTGTAGGTGCCCTCCGAAAACGACGTCAGCGACTTGTAGACGCCCGGCAGCCCCGCGCCGTCCTGCAGGCAGAAGTCCGAGGTCACGACACAGGCGCTGGACGTGGAGAGCAGGGTGGCGGGATTGCCCTGGATGACCGGTAGCTTGATGTAGCTGAACCCACCCGCGCCTTGCGTGCCGTCGAAGCTCTCGAAGGCGTCGTAGGTGACGGCATGGGCGCTGGTGGCGAGCGCCATCGCGCCGGCCAGGGCGACAAAGAATTTCATCGGATAAACCCCCACTTCGTGCGGGCGTTGGGCGCCCGGCTTGCACTTTGGCCTGGGGCGGACGACGGGGAGGATGGTCCCCGAGAGATCCGGTCCACGGGCCACGGAGCCCGACCCTAGGCCGCCGCCGGTGGCCGGCCCATTAGACCGGATGGCCTATCGGCCCCCGCCTGGCGCAGAACTTGCTGCTAACCGCTTCGCTTGACAGGGAAAGTTGAGGCTTCGATGGTCTTCGAAGTGCGGGGAGGCGTTGGCGGGGTGGACGCGGCGTATCGGGACCAGATCCTCGTCAACGAGACGCGGACGGAACTGAAGGGCAGCATCGCCGCCTGGGTCGGCCTGTCCGTCGTCACCGTCTTCCTGGCCTTCCAGTTCGCGGGCAAGGCGGCCCCGGCCGGCTTCGCCGCCTGGCTGTGCGTCATGGGCCTGTTCCTTGCCGGCTGGCTGGTCGCCTGGCTCGGCTTCACCGCGCGTCCGCCCAGCGACGAGGCGATCCTCCGGCGGTGGATCCCCGGCGCCAAGGCGGCGATGACCCTCTGCAACCTGGCGACCGCGGGCAGCGTCTGGGTCTTCCTGCCCGCCGCGGACCCGGAACTGCGCGCGCTGCTCCTGGTGCTGTTCGCCTGGTACCTCATCATCCAGTTCGCCGCCGCCACCGAGGCGACGCAGGTGCTGAAGTCCGCGGTGGTGCTGGTGCTGGGCTCGCTGACCGCCTGGCTGCTGGTGGCGCGACCGCCGCACTTCCTGGCGCTCGCGATCTTCCTGGCGCTGTTTGGCCTGGTGCTGGTCGCCATCCGCCGCTTCGTGCGCGAGGCGGTGGTGAAGGCGACGGCGGCCCAGGCGGCGGCCGACGCGGCGCGCGAAGCCCTTGCGGCGGCGCTGGCCGACCTGGAGCGGGAACGCGACGCCAAGACCCAGTTCATCCGCGCCGCCTCGCACGACCTGCAGCAGCCGCTGCAGGCGGCGGCGCTGTTCCT
>NZ_JANINU010000149.1 GCF_024508875.1 Phenylobacterium sp. | reverse complement strand
GAGGGTTTATCGGGGCGCCATGAGCGACGTCACGATCTACCACAACCCCAACTGCGGCACCTCGCGCAACACCCTGGCGCTGCTGCGCGAGAAGGGTCTCGAGCCGACGGTCGTCGAGTACCTGAAGGCCGGCTGGACCCGCGACCAGTTGCAGGACATCCTCAAGCGCATGGGCGCCGGCGCCCACGACATCCTGCGCGTCAACGGCACCAAGGCCGACGAGCTGGGCCTGACCGATCCGGGCGCCTCGGACGACGCGCTGATCGCGGCCATGATCATCGACCCGATCCTGGTGAATCGCCCTATCGTCGTCACGCCGAAGGGTGCGGCGCTGTGCCGTCCCGCCGAGTTGGTGCTCGGTCTCATCTGAGACAGTTCGACCGGGCGCGGTCGCGCCACGTTCCGGTCATCGTGATCTTCGACTGCTGGGGCGCCGGGGGGCGCTTACCCGGCCCTGGGCGTCCGGGGCCGCGCATCGGTGGATACCGGGGGTGCGATGCAGATTTTCCAGGCCCGCAGGCTGCCCGTCCGACTTGTCCCGCTGCTGACCGGCGCGGCCGTCGCCATCTGCGCCGTCGCGGGCGGCTGGCAGGTTGCGGCGCAGCTCGCCCGCAAGCCCGAGGTCGCCCTCGCGCCGGAGGCCGCGGCCGCGCTGCAGCATGCGGCCTTCACCCAGTCCGAAGCTCGCCCGGGCTACGCGCGGCCGCGCAGCGTCAGTGTGCAGGTCCGCTCCGGCGAGACCCTGCAGGACGCCGTCGAGCGCGCGGGCGTCACCGCCGCCGAGGCCGAGCAGGCGGTCGAGACCCTCGCCCGCGCCATGGATACGGTGCACATCAAGGCCGGCATGGCCTTCGACGCCGCAGTCGCCCAGCCGGCCGGCGGCGACCGCGCCGCCCGCCTGATCGGCCTGTCGCTGCGGACCGGTCCGGCCACCGCCGTCACCCTGTCCCGCACCTTCGACGGCGCCCTGCGCTTGCGCGCGCTGGAGGAGAAGGTCGCCGACGAGACCACCGTGGCCGACGGCGAGATCCAGGGCTCGCTGTACGAGAGCGCCCAGCGCCTGGGCGCCACGCCCGCCATTACCGCCCAGGTCGCCAAGCTGTTCGCCCACAAGCTGGACTTCCAGCGCGACATCCAGCCTGGCGACGATTTCCGCCTCGTCTTCGACCGCAGGGTCACCGAGAGCGGCCGGACGATCGAGACAGGCGATCTGGAGTACGCCGAGCTGCACGGCGTGAAGTTCTTCCGCTTCGAGCGCGACGACGGCCAGGCGGAATACTTCGACGAGACCGGCAAGAACATCCGCGGCTTCCTGCTCCGCACGCCCGTGGACGGCGCCCGGCTGACGTCCGGCTTCGGCAAGCGGCGCCATCCGATCCTGGGCTATGCGCGAGCCCACCAGGGCGTGGACTTCGGCGCCGGCAGCGGCACGCCCGTCCTGGCCGCCGGCGACGGCGTGGTCGTGAAGGCCGGACGCTGGGGCGGCTATGGCAACTGGCTTCAAATCCGCCATTCGGGCGGCTGGGACACCGGCTACGCCCACCTCTCCCGCTACGCCAAGGGGCTCCGCCCGGGCATGAAGGTGCGCCAGGGCCAAGTGGTGGCCTATGTCGGAACGACCGGCCTCTCCACCGGCCCGCACCTGCACTACGAGGTCTGGCAGCGCGGGCGGCGCGTGAACCCGGTCGGCGCCAAGGTCCCGCAGGGCACGGTGCTGGCGGGCGCCGAGCTGCGGCGGTTCCAGGCGCAGAAGGGCCGCGTCGAGCGCCTGCTCGCCAAGGGCCCCGCCGGCAAGGTCGCGCTGGCCGCCGCCGATCGCTGATCCCGCCGCCTGGCTCGTTTGACCTTGCGCAATGCGCGCCGCCCGGCGCTGGATACGGTGCCGCGATGCCGCCTCGCGCCCTGTTCCTCCTGGCGACCTGCGCTGCCAGCCTCGCCGCCGCGACGCCGGCCGGCGCCGGTGAGGCCTCGGCCGCGCGCGGGCAGGACCTGGCCCGGCGGCATTGCGCCCGCTGCCACGCGGTTGAGCCCACCGGCGACAGCCGCGAGCCGGCCGCCCCGCCGTTCCGCGAGCTCAACCGCCGCTACGCGCCCGAGGCGCTGTCCGAAGCCCTTGCCGAGGGCCTGCTGACCGGACATCCCCTGATGCCCGAGTTCCGCTTCGGCCCTGACGACGCCCAGTCGGTGATCCTGTACCTGAAGTCGATCCAGTCGCGGCAGCCGTCCTGATCCGGCGATCCCGACCGCAAACGAAAACGCCCGGCGCGAGGCCGGGCGTTCCGCAATGGGCGCTGTTCGCGGATCAGGCGTCGAAGACGATGACCGAGCGGGCGACCGCGCCGGTCTTCATTTCCTCGAAGGCCTCGTTGACTTGCTCCAGCTTGATCCGGCGGCTGATCATGTCGTCCAGGTGCAGCTTGCCGGCCATGTAGGCGTCGACCAGGCGCGGCATGTCGACCGGGAAGCGGTTCGAACCCATCAGCGAGCCCTGGATGCGCTTCTCGCCCAGGAAGGCGGCGCCCATCAGGCTGATGGTCTGGCCCACCGGGATCATGCCGATGACGTTGGCCGTGCCGCCGCGCGCCAGCATGTTGAACGCCTGCTCGGCGGTCGCGGCCAGGCCGATGGCCTCGAAGCTGTGCTGCACGCCGCCGCGCGTCATCTCCAGCACGGTCTTCACCGCGTCCGGGCCGCCCAGCACGAAGTCCGTCGCGCCCATAGACTTGGCCAGGTTTTCCTTACCCGGCGCCATGTCGATGGCGATGATCCGGCCGGCGCCGGCCATCGCCGCGCCGTTCACCGCCGCCAGGCCCACGCCGCCGCAGCCGATGACCGCCACCGTGTCGCCGGGGCGCACGTTCGAGGTGTGGAACACCGCGCCCACGCCGGTCATCACGCCGCAGCCGATCAGGGCGGCGCGGTCCAGCGGCATGTCCTTGCGGATCGCCACGCAGGCGTTCTCGTGGATCAGCATCTTCTCGGCGAACGACGAGAGGTTCAGGTACTGCAGCATCGGGCCGTTCGGCGCGCTCAGCCGGGGCTCATCTTCTTCGCGGCGCTTGGTCTCGGGCGAGACGCAGCGGGCCATGTGGCCGGTGACGCAGTGGTCGCAGTGGCCGCAGAAGGCCGAGAGGCAGGTGATCACGTGATCGCCCGGCTTCACGCTACGCACTTCCGAGCCGACCGCCTCGACGATCCCGGCGCTCTCATGGCCCAGAACGGCGGGCATGGGGTGGGGATACTTGCCCTCGATGAAGTGCAGGTCCGAGTGGCAGACGCCGGCGGCGGCGGTGCGGATCAGCACCTCGCGCGGGCCGGGCTTGGAGATGTTCACATCCTCGATCTGAAGCGGCTTGCCCACTTCGCGCAGCACGGCGGCCTTCATGGCGTCATTCCCCTTCCTCAAACAATCGTTGGGGCAAGCCTTATCGCCGTTCAGATGAGCCTGGAAAGTCCTTATTGGCGAAACCGGTCGACATGGCGCGCGCACCCGACCCTCCGGAAGCCTTCCCGCTCCGGATAGGCCGCCGGCAGCGGATAAGAAGGCGTCCAAATCAAAAGAGATCGAGCCCTTGTATCCCAGTCGGCTTGACTCAGGCCGACTGAGACGGGCTCTAAGCCCGATGGATGCCGCCCAGCCCGCAAAGGCCGTCTCCGCGTTCGACGTGTTCCTGGCGTTCCTGAAGCAGGGCCTGACCGCGTTCGGCGGCCCCGCCGCGCACCTGGGCTACTTCCGCAAGGACTTCGTCGAGAAGCGGGGCTGGCTTTCGGAGGGGGCGTTCGCCGACCTCGTGGCGCTCTGCCATTTCCTGCCGGGCCCAGCGTCCAGCCAGATGGGCATGGCCATCGGCCTGCGCCAGGCGGGACTCGCAGGCGCCCTCGCCGCCTTCGCGGGGTTCACCCTGCCTGCCGCCGTGGCGATGATCGCTTTCGCCGCCTTCGCGCCGCGCCTCTCCGCGTACTCGGGGGGCGGCTGGATCCACGGGCTCAAGATCGCCGCGGCCGCCGTCGTGCTCCAGGCGGTGGTCGACATGGCGCGCCGGCTCGCGTTGGGCCCGGTGCGCGCCGGCATGGCCATCGGCGCCTGTCTCGGCCTGATCGTGGCGCAAAGCCCGGTGGCTCAGGTCGGCGCACTGCTGGCCGGCGGCCTCTTCGGCCTTGCCCTGCTGCGCGACGTTCCGGCCGAGCTCGCGCCCGACGACGCGGTCGAGATGGTGGACCGCCCCAGCGCCCTGTTCGCCCTCGGTCTCTTCGTCCTGCTGCTGGTCGGCCTGCCGATCCTCGCCAACCTGCTGCAGAACCCCGGCCTCGGCATGGCCAGCGTCTTCTACCGGATCGGCTCGCTGGTCTTCGGCGGCGGCCACGTGGTGCTGCCGCTTATGCAGCGCGAGATCGTCGACCGCCGCTGGCTTGATCCCGACACCTTCCTGATGGGCTACGGCGTGATGCAGGCCCTGCCCGGCCCATTGTTCAGCTTCGCCGGCTTCGTCGGCGCGGCCCAGAAGTACGGACCCGGAGGGATCGCCGGCGGCCTCATCGCCCTCTTCTCCATCTTCCTGCCCAGCCTGCTGCTGATCACCGGCGTGCTGCCGTTCTGGGACCGGCTCAAGCGCCAGGGCTGGGCCCGCGGCGCCGTCGCCGGCGTGGGCGCCACGGTCGTTGGCGTCCTGGCCGCCGCGCTCTGGGACCCCGTGCTGATGGAGACCGTCCGCCGCCCCGCCGACTGGGCCCTGGTCGGCGCGGCCTTCATCTTCCTGCAGGTGGCCAAGCTGCCGCCTTGGCTGGTGGTCATCGGCTTCGCCGCCGCGACGGGGCTGCTGCTGGGATAGGCGCGCATACGTACAGCCGGCGGAACCGAACGCTACCCCGCCTGCAGTGGCGCGGCCTTGCCCAGCCGGACCGGCCAGAGCTGCGGCATCTTCGGCCAGCGGAACGTCCAGCCGGCGCTCTTCTGCGGGATGCAGGCTTCCAGGGCGGTGATCAGCGTCTCGGTCGGCCCATCGTTCAGGAAGTGGTTGGCGCCCTCGGTCCGCACCACCCGGATCGGCCGGCGCGTCAGCGTCTCCTCGGCCAGCTTCTCGGCCACCTCGACCGGCGCGAAATCGTCCTGGTCGCCGTGGATCATGTGGATCGGGATGTTGAGCTTCGCCAGAGCCCGCTTGGCGTGGCGCAGTTGCGGCTTCTGGCCCGTCACCTCGATCACCGCGTGGCGCAGGTCCTTCGGGATCATCTTCAGCGCCTTGCCGCCCAGGTCGAGCAGCCAGCGGGCCGTCGGCCCTGCCTCGCCGAAGAAACCGGACAACAGAACGAGGCCGGCCACCTTGCCGGGATTCTGTTCGGCCATGATCGAGGCTATGGCCGCGCCGTAGCTCTGGCCCACCAGCAGCACCTTCTGCCCCGGCGCCGCCCTCAGCACGGGCGCCAGCGCCTCGGCCTGGACGCGGATGTCGGTCACCGGGTGCAGGGGCTCGGAGGCGGCGTAGCCGGGCCGGTCGACCACGATCATCTGCCGGTCCTGCGGCAGCTCGGCCAGGGTCTCGGCCCAGTACTCGGCCCAGGACGGGGCGCCGGTGATGACAACGATCTTCCAGGGCGCCGGGATCGCACGCGGCGTCTCCAGCGCTGAGATGCGCCAGCCGTGGCCCCCGCCGGCGATGAAGCTGGTGCGGCGGACCACGTCCTCGGGATAGTCAGCCGACGTCGGGGCGTGCTCGGTCCGCCCTTTGGCGGCGGCCTCGATCGCCGCCCACCCCATCGCAAGCACGCCTTTGGGACGCTTCCTCGCCACGCCCGACCTCCGACTTCAGCACAGTGTC
>NZ_JANINU010000148.1 GCF_024508875.1 Phenylobacterium sp. | reverse complement strand
GGATGCCGCTCTCGTGGGCGAAGGCGTTCTTGCCGACGATGGCCTTGTTGAACTGGACCGGGAAGCCGGTGATCGCCGAGACGTAGCGGCTGGCGCGCGTGATGTGCTGGGTCTCGATGCCCGTGTAGTAGGGCAGCGTGTCGCCGCGGACCCGCAGCGCCATGACGATCTCTTCCAGCGCCGCGTTGCCGGCCCGCTCGCCGATGCCGTTGACCGCCACCTCCACCTGCCGCGCGCCGCCTTGCACGCCCGCCAGGCTGTTGGCGACCGCCAGGCCCAGGTCGTTGTGGCAGTGGGTGGAGAAGATCGCCCGGTCGGCGTTCTCCACGTTCTGGATGATGTCGCGGAACATGTCCGCATATTCGCTGGGATAGCTATAGCCCACCGTGTCCGGCAGGTTGATCGTCGTGGCGCCGGCCTTGATCGCCGCGTCGACGCAGCGACGCAGGAAGTCCTGCTCGGTCCGCGTCGCGTCCTGGGCCGACCACTCCACGTCGCCGCACAGGTTGCGCGCGTGGGTCACGGACTTGGTGATCATCTCCAGGATGTCCTCTTGCGAGGCATGCAGGATGTGGTCGCGGTGGCTGGGGCTGGTGGACAGGAAGGTGTGGATGCGGCCGCGCTTGGCCTTCCGCACCGCTTCGGCGCAGCGCTCGATGTCGGCCATGCCGGCGCGGGCCAGGCCGCAGACGACGCTTTCGGTGACGATCTCGGAGATGGCGCGGACGGCCTCGAAGTCGCCGTTCGAGGCGATCGGGAAGCCGGCCTCGATCACGTCGACCTTCATGTCTTCGAGGATCTTGGCCAGTTCCAGCTTCTCGTCGTGCGACATGGACGCGCCGGGCGACTGCTCGCCGTCGCGCATGGTGGTGTCGAATACGATGACGCGGTCGCGGCCGGCGGTGTCGGCGTTCGCGGGGGTCGGATTGGTCATTTTCAGTCTCTTCGCGGGGTTTTCAGTCTCGGGACGGAGGTTTGCTGACCCCTGGTCGCCCGGCCGCGAAGATGCGCGTGCCTAGAGAGGCGCCCAGGGGCGGCTAAGCCCCAGCGAGAGAAGAAGCAGGCTGTCGAGCCGCGTGCGCATGGCGGGCTGTCTAACGAAACGGCCGCTTCGGGGCAAGCATCTTGCGCGCAGCGCGGCCTTACGCCGCCTCTTCGGCAAGAACCTTGCTGACGGCAGGCCGCGCGCGGATGCGCTCGCGATGCTCCAGAACCTTCGGAAATTGCTGGGGATCGACGCCGTCGCCTTCCATCCAGTCCGCCAGGGTGAAGAGATACCCGTCGCAGATCGAAAGCCGCTCGCCCAGCACGAACGGTCCCTTGAGGAACTCGTCCTCGATGAGCTGGAAGCACGCGCCCACCGTCTGCGGGACCTTGCGGCGCATGTCCGCGAACGAGCTCTCCTCGTCCGCCCAGCGATAGCCGCGGTGGCGATGCGCGTGGGCGACGTGCACCGTCGAGGCCAGGTAGCTGTTGAACGCCTGCGCCTGGGCGAACGCCCACGGATCGGTCGGCGCCAGCCCTGCCTCGGGGAACGCCTGCGCCACCCAGGCGAGGATCGCCACCGTCTCGGTCAGCACGCCCTGGTCGGTCACCAGCGCCGGCACCCGTCCCTTGGGATTGAGCGCCAAGTACTCGGGCGTCAGGTTCGCCTGCTCGCGGACGTTCGTCCGCACGGCCTCGTAGTCCGCTCCCGCCTCCTCCAGCGCGATGTGCGAGGCCAGGGAGCAGGAGCCCAGCGAATAGTGCAGTCGGATCATTCCCGCGCCCCTCCGCGATTTTGCAGCCACCGGCGGGCGAACCAGCCGATGGCCAGCCAAAGCGCTGCGATGCCCGCCAGTTCCACCCAGTGTCCGGAGATCTCGCCCTTCATGAGCTGGACGATCGACGCCCCGGCATAGGCGGTCAGGACGATCTTCGGCACGATGCCGATCCCCGTCCCGGCGATGAAGTGCAGCGCGCGCATCGGCGTCACGCCGGCCGCCATATTGACCACGATGAACGGCGCCGACGGCACCAGCCGCACGATCAGGCTCGCCAGGAAGCCGTTCTCGCCCACCAGCCGCATGAACCGCTGCACCGCCGGCCCCGAGAAGCGGTCCAGCGTCTTCGCGCCGGCCGCCCGCCCCAGGTAGAAGCCGACCAGGGCCGAGACCATGGTGCCGATCCAGCTATAGAGCGCGCCCGCCTGCGGCCCGAACGCCACGACCGCCGCGGCGATCAGCACGATCTGCGGCGTGCCGATGAAGGCCAGCGCCGCGAAGGCCGCCACCGCCACCGGCAGCGACCATGGGCCCCTCGCCGCCCCCAGCCAGCCCTCCAGCGTCCGCTCGCCGTCGAACCCCAGCAACTGGGCGCCGAAGAAGAAGACGACCCCCACGCCGCCGAACAGCACGAACGAGACCATCAGGGTGCGCCACGCCTGGGCGTCGAGGTTGGAGAGGAAGGCGAACAGGCGGCGCATGAGCGCCCGAGCCGTCGCGTGTTCGCGTGGCGCGGTCAAGACGGGCTGGTATCGGTCCCTGGGGCGGGATATCGCTACGGTAGCGTTAGTTGCGTCGGCGTCCCTCACGTGCGGCGATCTGTGGGGGCTTCGGGTGACGACGTATAACTTCGACACGATCACGCCGGCGCAGGCCTTGGCGTTCGGTGTGGCGGACGATCTTTTCATCGGCGGCGCGCCGGCGAAGAACACGACCGTCATCTTCCAGGAGGACGGAAACTTCGCCGTCACCGTCGGTCAACGCACTGTCGTTTTCGGGCCGGAGCTGCCGACGCTTGCCGCCCAGTTCGTCTACTTCGACCGCTCCATCCTCTTCGTGGGAACCCCGCAGCGCGACTTCAACGATCCGGGTGTTCGCATACCGACGAGCGGGGCGATGTACGGAGGCGGCGGAAACGATCTGCTGGTTGGCGGCCTGGGAGACTGGCTGCTGCAGGGCAACCAGGGCGACGACCAACTCACCGCCCGCGCCGCCGGTTCGAACACGCTCTATGGCGGCCAGGGCAACGACTTCCTGGTGACCTCGATCAACAACGGTTCCGGCCAGCAGTTCATGCAGGGCAATCGGGGCAACGACAACATCAAGGGCGGCAACACGGGGTCGGACACGCTGCTGGGCGGCCAGGGGGACGACATTGTCGCCGGTGGCGGCGGCAGCGACTTCATCAACGGCAACCTCGGCAACGATCAGCTCTCCGGCGCCGGCCAGTTGTTCGGCGAAGGGGGAAACGACGCCATCCGCATCGACATCGGCGTGGCCAGCACCGCTTCCGGAGGCGACGGGGACGACCTGATCATCGTCAACGGAGACGTCGACCTTCCCGTGCGGAATATCGCCCACGGCGACGCCGGCAACGACACCCTGCGCGCATCGACCGACACGACCGACGAGCTCTATGGCGACGCCGGAGACGACTGGATCGAAGTCACGCAGAACAACGCCGCCGGCGCGGTCAGCCAGTCCAAGCTGTTGGATGGTGGGAGCGGCGCCGACACGTTGACCGGCAGCGGCGGGGCCGAAACCCTAAGGGGCGGCGACGGCGCCGATCAGCTCCACGGCGGCGCGGGCGCCGACGTCTTCGTCGCCTCGACGGCGCAGGCGCTCACCCGCGCTGCCGCGGACACGATCGACGACTGGTCCGCTGACGATTTTCTGAAGCTGCGCGCCGCCATTGGGTCGGCCTACGCCGAGGTTAGCGCCCTGGATTTCGACAGCGCGCTGAAGGCGGCGCAGGATCAGATCGCCGGTGGCCAGATCGAGGTCGTCGCCGTGCAGGTCGGCGTGGACGTCATTGTATTCGCCGACGCCAGTCCGGGGACGACGGTCGACAGCATCACCGTGCTTGCGGGGCGCACCCTCACGGATATCGCGGCGGGCGACTTCCTCTGACCGTTCGTCGCATATTGCGTTTCTGTAAGTTGCGTTTTTACGCAACATCGCCCATCTGGGGGCTCCCACCAGGTGCGATGGAGCCAGCGCTTGCTCGAATACGCTTTCGACACGATCACGCCCGAGCAGGCGCTGGCGATCCGGGCGGGCGATACGCTGACCTTCAACGGCGGGCCCGCCCGCACAGTGAGCGTGACCTACCAGTCGTATGATCCCCTGGCGCTGACGCCCGAGGTTCCGCGCATCTTCGTCACCTACGGCGGGCGCACCGTGGCGTTCTCCACCGACCTGGCCCAGCTCTCGAAGACGGGCGGCCTGGTGATGGCCGATGGCAGCAAGCTCTACATCGGCGATGCCAGCGACGACCGCACGAGCGGCTCGGCCGGCGACGATGCGCTGTACGGCGGCCCCGGCGCCGACACCCTGGACGGCGGGGCCGGCCGCGACCTGCTGCAGGGCAACGGCGGCGCCGACGTGCTGACCGGCGGCGAAGGGGCCGACACGATCTACGGCGGCCAGGGCGACGATGCGATCCACACCAGCGCCGACGTGAACGGCGTGGCGGGCGAAGCGGGCGACTGGGCGCACGGCAACGCGGGCGACGACGACATCGTCGGCGGCGCCGGCGCCGACACGCTCCTGGGCGGCCAGGGGAACGACCTGCTCGCCGGCCGAGACGGGAACGACTACCTCTCCGGCGACCTCGGCGACGACGAGCTGTTCGCCGGCGAAGGCTGGAACACGCTGGTGGGCGGCGCGGGCAACGACACCCTGAACGGCGGCTTCGGCCCGAACTTCCTGGTCGGCGGCGGCGGAAACGACCTGCTGGTGAGCCAGGGGCCGGTCGCGGCGACCATGGACGGCGGCGAAGGCGCCGACACCATCGTCGCCGGCAGCTCGGCCAAGGACCTGATCTTCGGCGGCGCGGGCTGGGACCGCTTCGAGATCGTGGCCAAGGCCGACCCGTCGGTCATCGTCGACGCCGAGATCCGCGACTGGGAGGCCGGCGACCAGCTCCACTTCGCCGCCGTCAGCATCCTGACCGACAGCTCGATCCTGCCGCGCAGCTACTCCGAGTTCGTCACCACCGACTACGCCACGGCCCTGTCCATCGCCAACGAGCACATCTCGGCGGCGGGGGCGACCTACGTCGCGGCGCAGGTCGGAAGCGACGTCTACGTGTTCGCCGACACCGGGGATCCGGCCGATGGCGCCGACGTCGCCATCCTGCTGACGGGCCGCACGCTCGCCGACATTGGTCTTGGCAACTTCGTCTGAGCATCACGCGGGGTGACCCTCGCGCAAACTGGCTATGGAGAGCGGCTCCCGGCGGGTTTGAATGCGGCGCAGCATGGGGTACACCCGCGCCCATCCGAAAACCTTAGCCGGGAGCCAACTCCGTCATGTCCCTGGAATCCGCCGCGCTCGCACGCGTGAAGCCGTCCGCCACCCTGGCGGCCGACGCGAAAGCCCGCGAGTTGAAGGCGCAGGGGAAAAACGTGATCGGCCTGGCCGCCGGCGAGCCCGACTTCGACACGCCCGACAACATCAAGGAGGCGGCCATCAAGGCCATCCGCGACGGCAAGACGAAGTACACCAACGTCGACGGCATCCCCGAGCTGAAGGAAGCCATCGTCGCCAAGTTCCAGCGCGAGAACGGGCTGACCTACAAGACCACCCAGGTGAACGTCTCTCCGGGCGGGAAGCCGGTGATCTGGAACGCCATGATCGCCACGCTGAACCCCGGCGACGAGGTGATCGTGCCGACCCCGTACTGGGTCAGCTACTGGGACATCGTGCTGCTGGCCGGCGGGACGCCGGTGGCCGCGCCGACCAGCGCCGAGACCGGCTTCAAGCTGCAGCCGGCAGACTTGGAAAAGGCGATCACGCCCAAGACCAAGTGGATCCTGCTGAACTCACCGTCGAACC
>NZ_JANINU010000147.1 GCF_024508875.1 Phenylobacterium sp. | reverse complement strand
CCCGCGTCGACATGGGCGAGAAGGTGATCATCAACATCAAGACCTGGATGGACGGCCACCGGCCGCCCGACCGCGTCCTGCCCCAGATGCTGTGACGTCACGTCCCTGCCGTAACGCGCCATTGACGCGTGACGCGGCTGTGACCAAGCATCGGGACCGAATGCGGTTGGGCGACTTCGGACCATGCTGACGCGTCGCGCGATGCTCGTGGCGGGCGCTGCGGCGCCCCTGCTGGGGCCGGCCGCGCTTTCGGCGTCGCCCGCGTCCGCCGCCCCGGTCCCGCCCTCCATCGACGAGCTGCTGCGCGAGCCCGAGGTGCACGACGCCGCCATCTCGCCCGACGGCGAACAGCTCGCCATCCTGCGCAGCCGCCAGCGCGACGGGAAGAAGCACGCCTTCGTCACGCTCTCCCGCCTGGCCGACCTCTCTGCCGAGCCCCGCACCGCCTATATCGGCGAGCAGTCGGTCAGCCACGTGGAGTGGGCCAACAACGAGCGCCTGCTGATCTGGATCACCTTCACGAAGGACGACAAGGGCCAGCCCTACGGGATGTGGTTCTACGACACCTTCGTGCCCATCCCGGTGAAGCGGGTGGTCTCGGTGAACCTCGACGGCCAGGACCCGGTCGTCATGTTCGCGGGTTCCCGCTCGGTGCTGCGGCGCGGCTTCGACGCCTCGCGCGTCGTGGACTATCTGAAGGACGATCCGCGGCGGGTGCTGATGCAGGCCTGGAACGATGGCCGCGGCGCCTATGGCCTCTACCAGGTGGACGTCTACACCGGCCAGGCCGAGCTGGTGGAGCAGGGCGTCGCCGCCACCGACTTCTGGCTGACCCAGGGCGGCGTGCCCATGCTGCGGATGGATTCCAATGCCCGCGGCACCGTCGGCTGGGTCTACGGCCGCGCGCCGGGCGAGCGCGAGTGGAAGCTGATCCGCAAGTCGCGCTTCAACGAGATGAAGAAGCTGCCCGACTTCGACGTGGTGGGGCCGACCCCGCACGCGGGCGTCTTCCTCGTCTGCCAGCGCGCCGAGGGCCGGGACACCAGCGTGATCCGCACCTTCGACCTGGCCAGCCTGGAGTTCGGCGAGATCGTCGCCGAGCGGCCCGACCGCGACTTCGAGACCGCCTTCGTCGACGAGAACCTGACCCTGGTGGGCAGCGCCTACTGGGATGACCGCCTCAACTACCAGTTCGCCGATCCGGCCCTGGCCCCTCACTTCCGCGCGGTGAACGCCGCGCTCAAGAACGCCTGCAACGTCCAGCTCTACGACATCGACGTCGGCCACAAGAGGATGCTGTTCAAATCGACCGGGCCGCAGGAGCCGGGGTCGTTCCAGGTCTACGACCGCGACCGGCGGGCGCTCGAATACATCGGCCATTGCAAGCCGTGGCTCACCCCCGAGCGGCTGGCCAGGACCGAGGCGCTCAAGGTCCGCACCCGCGACGGGGCCGAGATCCCCGCCTACCTGACGACCCCGATCACCGCCGACGGTAAGCCGCTGCCCATGGTGGTCATGCCCCACGGCGGGCCCGAGGTGCGCGACTACCTCGACTACGACACCACCGCCCAGGCCCTCTCGGCGCGCGGCTGGCTGGTCCTGCAGCCGAACTTCCGCGGCTCGGGCGGCTACGGCCGCGCCTTCGCCGAGTTGGGCAAGCGCCAGTGGGCCGACCGCATGCAGGAGGACGTCGAGGACGCCGTCGCCCAGGTGGTCGCCTCCGGAAGGGCCGATCCGCGCCGCATGGCGATCATGGGCGCCAGCTACGGCGGCTACGCGGCCCTGATGGGCGCCGTGCGCCGGCCCGACCTCTATCGTGCGGTCGTCTCCATCGCCGGCGACGCCGACCTCGTCGAGAGCCTGGCCTTCTCCCGCAAGGAGGACGGCCCGGACTCGCCGGCCTACGCCTACTGGCGCGCGTCCATGGGCGACCCGAAGGCCGACGAGGCCCTGCTGATCCGCGCCTCCCCCGCCCGCCGCGCCGACGAGATCCAGGCCCCGGTCCTGCTGATCCACGGCACCGACGACACCATCGTCGACCCGCGCCAGTCCAAGATCATGGCCAAGGCCCTCCGCGCCGCCGGCAAGACCTGCGAGACCGTCGACCTCAAGGGCGAAGGCCATCGCGGCTGGTCCGACGCCACCTGGAAGACCGTCCTGACCACCAGCACCGACTTCATCGCGAAGTACGTGTGAGGAACAATTCCTCCCCCCTTGGGGGAGGTGGCGCGCAGCGCCGGAGGGGGTCCGCTCAGACCTCGGACGACCCCCTCAGTCGGCGTTCGCCGACAGCTCCCCCAATGGGGGAGCAACTATTCCCCGACGCCCCCGCACACCGGACACTCCGGGTCGCCCGCCACCCGCACGGTCCGCGTCTCGGCCGCCAGGGCGTCGTAGATCAGCAGTCGGCCGGCCAGCGGTTCCCCCGCGCCGACGATCATCTTCACCGCCTCCAGCGCCATCATCGAGCCGATCACGCCCGCCAGCGCCCCCACGACGCCCACCGCCACGCAGGTCTCCGCATCGGGCGGAACCTCCGGCACCAGGCAGCGGTAGCAGGGCTGCCGGCCGAACACGCCTACCTGCCCCGTCCAGCGGCCGATCGCCCCCGAGACCAGCGGCTTGCCGTGCCGGACGCAGGCTTCGTTCACGCAGAACCGCGTCGCGAAGTCGTCGGTGCCGTCCAGCACCAGGTCCACGCCCTCGATGAGCTGGTCGGCCGTCGAGGCGTCGAAGGCGCCGTTGAAGCCGGCGACGAACACGTGGGGGTTCAGCCCCGCCAACCGATCGGCCGCGGCGTCCACCTTCGCCCGGCCCAGGTCGTCGTCGGCATAGATCACCTGGCGCTGCAGGTTCGAGCGGTCCACCTCGTCCGGGTCGGCCAGGATGATCGTCCCCACCCCCGCGGCCGCCAGGTAAAGCGACGCCGGCGCGCCCAGGCCCCCGGCGCCGACGATCAGCACGCTGGACGCCTTCAGCTTCTGCTGGCCCGGACCGCCGACCTCGCGCAGCACCAGGTGCCGGGCGTAGCGTTCGATCTCCTCGTCGGTGAATGTCATTCCCCGGACCTCACTGGGTTGACCTCTATGGGCCGGCTGCTCACATCGCGGCCATGTCGAATAGCTCAGCATTCCCCGATTGGCACGGCACCACCATCCTGGCGGTGCGCAAGGACGGCAGGACCGTCGTGGCTGGCGATGGGCAGGTGTCCATGGGCCAAACCGTCGTCAAGGGCACGGCCAAGAAGGTCCGCAAGCTGGCGGGCGGCCGGGTCATCGCGGGCTTCGCCGGCTCCACCGCCGACGCCTTCACCCTCATCGAGCGGCTCGAAGCCAAGCTGGAACAGTATCCCGACCAGCTCGCCCGCGCCTGCGTCGACCTCGCCAAGGACTGGCGAACCGACCGCTACCTGCGCCGGCTGGAGGCCATGCTGATCGTGGCCGACAAGGACGCTATCTTCACCGTCACTGGCGTCGGCGACGTACTGGAGCCCGAGCATGGCGTCGCGGCCATCGGGTCGGGCGGAAACTACGCGCTCGCCGCAGCCAGGGCGCTGTTGGACGTAAACGGGTTGGATGCGGAAGCCGTCGCGCGCAAGGCGATGGGCATCGCCGCAGACATCTGCGTCTACACCAACGGAAGCCTGACGGTTGAGGTGTTGTAATCTTGGTTGATCCACTCGAACGACGGATATCGGCAGCCGCCGCCGTCGCCAGAGCGGGATGGTTCGTGAACGGGGCCGTCATGGCTCTGATGTTCGGACTCCCCGCTGCGATTTTTGGCCTTGCGACCCTGTTCGGCGCCCGAGCCGAGATCCTGGTTTGGTCGGTCGGAATTGCAGTCATCGTCGGTTGGTTAGGCGCCTGGACGGCTTGGTCGTTCCTGACCCCGATCTGGCGGCTGTGGGCCTATCGACGCGTGGACGACCTCGAAGAGCTCAAGGCGCTTGCTGTGGCCGAAAAAGTGATCTGGCCGGAAGGGCATCCCTTCCAAAAGACCGAGATCATGTCGGCCGCGACGCGTTCCGAGCTCGCGCGCCTCGAAGCCTTGGCGGCCGAGAGGAGAACGACGACTTGAAACTTCGACCTGTCGCCAGCTTGATCACCGCGCTGGCCCTGAACACCCCTGCCCTCGCCGCCCCCGCGGTCGATCCGGCGCCGGTCGTGGCCGCCGAGCGGGCCTTCGCGGCCGACGGCCTGGCGCTCGGCGTGCAGGCCAGCTTCCTGAAGCACTCGGCGCCCGACGGCATCATCTTCGCGCCCGAACCGATCCTGGCGAAGGCGCTCTACGGCCAGCCGCGGCCCAAGGACGTCGAACTCGTCTGGTGGCCGCTGTGGGCCGGCATCGCCCGCTCCGGCGACCTCGGCTTCACCACTGGCCCCTACACACGAAACGGGCAGCCCGGCGGCTACTATTTCACCGTCTGGGCCAAGCAGCCGGACGGGGCGTGGAAATGGCTGTTCGACGGCGGTCCGCCCAGCGACCAGACCGGCGCCGCGCCGAAGGACTCGCCCGTCGCCTACGCCCGGCCAGCGGCGAAACAGACCGGCTCCCACGCCAAGGCCATGGACCAGGTCATGAAGGCGGAGATCGCACTGCACGCGGCGGCAAAGACCGACGTGAAGGCGGCGTTCCTGGCTGTAGTCGCCGACGATGGCCGTATCGTGGGGTCCAGAGCAAGGCCGCCGGTCGACCGCGCAGGCCTCGAAGCCGAGCTCGCCACACGTCCCGCGTCCATCGCCTTCGCCCCCCTCGGCGGCCAGGCCTCGAACGCCGGCGACCTCGCCTGGACCTACGGCGTCGCGAAATGGACCCGGGACGGCGCCGAGCGTCGCGGTCACTACGTCCGCATCTGGCGCAACGACGCGGCCGGCTGGCGCCTGCTGTTCGACGAGCTGCTTCCCGCCCCGCCGCTCACGGCCCCACCGGTGAAGCCGCAGGCTGTCGCACCGCCCAGTTAGCCACTATCTAGCGGCCGACATGACCGAATTCTCTCCCCGTGAAATCGTCTCCGAACTCGACCGCT
The DNA here is from genome assembly GCF_024508875.1 of Phenylobacterium sp. Lineage (GTDB taxonomy): Bacteria > Pseudomonadota > Alphaproteobacteria > Caulobacterales > Caulobacteraceae > Phenylobacterium. The sequence continues at coordinate 909 of NZ_JANINU010000147.1, read as the reverse complement.
ACATCGTCGGACACAACGACGCGAAGAAGGCCGTCGCCGTCGCCCTGCGCAACCGCTGGCGCCGCCGGCGTGTGCCCGACGACCTGCGCGACGAGGTGACGCCGAAGAACATTCTGATGATCGGCCCCACCGGCGTCGGGAAGACCGAGATCGCGCGCCGCCTCGCGAAGCTGGCCCAGGCGCCGTTCCTCAAGGTCGAGGCCACCAAGTTCACCGAGGTGGGCTACGTCGGCCGCGACGTGGACCAGATCGTCCGCGACCTCGTCGAGAGCGCCATCGCCATGGTGCGCGAGAAGCGCCGCGCCGGCGTGCGCGCCCGCGCCGAGGCCGCCGCCGAGGAGCGCATCCTCGACGCTCTGACCGGCCCGGGCTCCACCGCCGCCCGCGAGAGCTTCCGCAAGAAGCTCCGCGCCGGCGAGCTGGACGACAAGGAGGTCGAGCTGCAGCTCGCGGACGCAGGGCCCGCCATGCCCATGGAGATCCCCGGCCAGCCGAACCTCGGCGTGCTGAACCTGGGCGAGATGTTCGGCAAGGCCTTCGGCGGCCGCACCAAGACCCACAAGACCACCGTGGCGGGCGCCTGGGCCCCGCTGATCGCCGAGGAGAGCGACAAGCTGGTGGACCAGGAGGCCCTGACCACCGAGGCCCTGTCGCTGGCCGAGAACCAGGGCATCGTGTTCCTCGACGAGATCGACAAGGTGGCGTCCAGCCGCGAGCGCTCGGGCGCCGACGTCAGCCGCGAGGGCGTGCAGCGCGACCTCCTGCCCCTGATCGAGGGCACGACGGTCTCGACCAAGCACGGGCCGGTGAAGACCGACCACATCCTGTTCATCGCCTCGGGCGCCTTCCACGTCGCCAAGCCGTCCGACCTGCTGCCCGAACTGCAGGGCCGCCTGCCGATCCGCGTGG
>NZ_JANINU010000146.1 GCF_024508875.1 Phenylobacterium sp. | reverse complement strand
CACTCAGCGCCAGAAGTGGAAGGCGTCCCAGCCGGCCTGCATGGCCTGGGGCGGCACGCCCAGGGCGGCGGCCAGGGCGACGGCGAGGCCGAACAGCAGGTCGCTGAAACCGGGCAGCAGGAAGATGGCGGCCAGCAGGATCAGCATGGCGAGCCCCTCGGCCTTGCGGATCGCCGGCGCCCAGGCCGCGGGCAGGAAGGGGCGGATGGCGTTGAAGCCGTCGAGGCCGGGCAGGGGCAGCAGGTTAAGGATCAGGGCGGTGGCCTGCAGGAAGGCCAGCATGGCGAGCGCGGCGAACAGCGGGCCGGGCAGCGGCAGGGTCAGCACCAGGGCCAGGAGCAGCAGGACCAGCAGCGTCGCGCCCGGGCCGGCCAGCGAGGCGGCGGCGCGCCAGGCGGGGCTGCGCATCAGGTCGTTGCGCAGATAGACCGCGCCGCCCGGGAAGCCGATGCCGCCCAGGGCCAGGGCGATGAGCGGAATGACCAGGCTGGTCCCCAGGTCGCCGTAGCGGCGCGGGTCGAAGGACAGGTAGCCCTTGTCGGCCACGGTGTGGTCGCCGGCGAGGAAGGCGACGCCCGCGTGGGCGAACTCGTGCGCCATCACCGCCAGCACCCAGCCCGCCAGGATGAAGGCGAAGGTGAGCGGGGTCTTGGCCGCCGGCGTCAGCACCAGCGCCGCGCCGAGGGCGGCGAAGGCGGCCAGCAGGATGAGGCCGATCAGGTTGTTGGGCGGGGCGGCGGGCTTCGCCGGGACTGCGGTCATGAGCGCAGAGATAGGGGCATTCCTCGCCTGAGAGGAGCCCCGGCTTGACTCGCGTCCATGGCAGAGCTGCCATCGTAGCTGTCGGGGGAGGCTATCATGGACGACGGGATGGCGGCGGGGGCCGCCCTGAACACGCGCGAGCGGCTGGACGCCCTCCTGTCCGAGATCATCGAGCATCCGGAGCGGCGCGTGGAGATCTCGGAGGAGATCGAGCGCGACTTCACGCAACGCCGGGCGCTGCTGGTGCTGGACATGAGCGGCTTCTCGCGCACGACCCAGGTGCACGGGGTGGTCTCGTTCCTGCTGATGATCCACCAGATGCGGCTGCTGGCCGTGCCGACGATCGAGGCGTGCGGCGGGGTGCTGGTGAAGGCCGAGGCGGACAACCTCTACTGCCTGTTCGACACGGTGGAGCAGGCGGTGGCCGCGGCGCGCGAGATCATGCGCCAGCTCAACACGGTCAACGTCCTGCTGCCGGCGACCCGGCGGCTCTACGCCGCCATCGGCATCGGCTACGGCGACATCCTTGTCCTGGGCGGCCACGACCTGTTCGGCGACGAGGTGAACCTCACCTCCAAGCTGGGCGAGGACGTGGCCCAGGGCGGCATGATCCTGCTCACGGAAGCCGCGCGGGCCGAACTGCCGGCGGAGTTCAGGACGGAGCAGGAGCGGGCCAGCATCTCCGGGCTGGCGCTCGTCTATCACATGGTGGCTTGAGGGGCTGGCGGCGTCAGGCCGTAGCTCGCAAACATCTCGTCGACCTCACTTGCCAAGGCGCGCGCCGCCGCGAGGTCGGCCCGCCCCTCGCCATCCTGTCCGACCCGGATGCGCGCCAAACCGCGCCCATAGAGCGACGCCGCCTGCTTCGGCTGGAGCTTGAGCGCCGCATCGTAGTCGGCGATCGATTCCCGGAACTTGCCCTGGCGAAGGAACACGAACGCGCGGCTGTCGAGCGTGGCCGCGCTGGCGGGATTGAGGGCAAGGGAGGCCTGGCAGTCGGCGAGCGCGCGGTCGAGCTGGATGTTGGCCACCGCCTGGCTCCAGCAGAGTTGGTTGAGCCGGCCCGCATCGGACGTGCTGGCGCTGCGGACGGTGGCGAAATCGGCGGCGGCGCGGGCGGCATCGCCCTTCCGCGCATGAATCTCGCCCCTGGCCAGCAGGTAGTAGGGATTGCTGGGCTCGATCGTCAGGATCTCATCCACGTCGGCCAACGCCTTGTCCATCTGCCCGAGGGCGCGGTAGGCGTCGGAGCGCCAGCTCAGGGCGAAGACGTTCTTGGGCTGAAGGTCCGATGCGCGGGTCAGGGCCGCGACGGCGTCATCGTACCGCTTGTCGCGCATGGCCAGCATGGCCCGCCCGTGAAACGCCACCCACTGGCGGGAATCCAATCGGAGGGCGGCTTCGAAATCCGCCGCCGCCTTCTCGTAGTCGCCGCTCCAGTACTGAGCGATGCCGCGATTGGCGATGACGATCGCCGCCTTGGGATCGAGCCGGAGCGCCTCGTTGTAGTCGGCGATGGCGCTGTCCCACCGCCGCGCGGTCGTGAGCCTGAAGGCGCGGTCAAGGTAGCCATCGACGCTGGAGGGCTTCGCCGCCATCCATGCCGCGATATCGGCGTCGGTCGCGACATAGTCCCGGCTGGCCCGGACGACCACCTTCCCGCCCGCGGCCTTCTGCAGGGCGGCCTTCGCCGAGGCCGCTTCCGCCGCCGGATACTCGCTGGCGAGGGTCCGGTTGTGCGTTTCAACGGAGAGCTCGCCCTTCTCAAGCCGGCTCCGGCGCGTGAGTTCGCGACCGGCGGCGCGCAGGCTCATGTCCTCACCGTCGAGCACGAAGCCTTCGCCGCCGTTCGGGAGCTTCATGGTCAGTTTGAAGGCGAGGTGGTTGGGGTGCTCGGCCACCAGGTAAGGCAGGCCGGCGTCCGGACCCGCTTCGCGCTCTGCGATGTCATCGACCGCAAACTCCGCCTCGGTGATCTCCAGGGTGCGCGGCTCGGCTTGAACGATGCGCCACTGGGGACGGGCGACACCCTCCATCAGAACCCGGAGCCGTCCTGCCGCTTCGTCGCTCTCAGCGCGGACCGTCTTCACCTCGATCCACGGCGCGCCGGACCAGAACTGCCGCAGCAGCTTGTCGCGATCCGTGGCCGAGATGTTCGCCAACCCGAGATTCGCCTGGAGGCCATCGTCGCCTCCGATTTCGAGGCGACCGCGAACGGGGGCCGGCGCGTCCACCCCACCCGACGCGTCGACCTCGATGAAGATGCCGAGGTCTGGCTGTTCGAGCGGCGGCTGCACGAGAGCGATCAGGCTGGCGCCCTGGGCGCGAATGGGCAGGGCCCAGCGATAGGGAGGGATGGGGACGGCATCCAGGCTGCGATCGCCGATGCGGGCGCCGTCGAGCCAGTAGGTCCTTCCCCCGATGACGGCGCGAACGATCACATGGTCGAAGAGGCCGAGCCCCGGTAGCTGGCCATCGAGGCCGTCCCCGCGCGTTGTGCTGACCAAGGCGGGTTCGGCCTCGATCCCGAGGTCGCGCAGCAGCGCCACCAGGAGCGCCGTCTTGCCCTTGCAGTCGCCATAGCGGCGCGCCCAGGTCGCGTCGGCGTCCGCAGGGTCGATGCCGCCATTGCTCATGATCACGGCCAGGTACCGCACCCGATCCTGCACCAGTCGCAGCGCTTCGGCGGCGCGCACGCTGGGATCCTCGGATCGAGCCCGGATCCGCTCGACTTCGGCCCGAAGCGGGGATGTGGGGGACAGTTTGGAGGCCCGATCGTAGAGAGGAGCCATCGTGGCGGACACGTCCGCCCAGGCCGCAAAGTCGGAGAACCACAGGTCGCGCGAAGGCGCGAAGCGCGCGGGCGCGTTCGCGACGCCCGCCAGGACCTCGACGTCCTTGAGGTCGAACAAGAGCTGCGTCTTCCCGCCGGCCTTGGTGATCGTGGGTTTCGGCAGGCTACGGCCGGGACGCCAGACTATCGGACGGCTTGTCTCCCACATGGCGATGGCCCTGTAGCGATCGACCGGCCCCTGAGGCGCGCCGATGACATGCTCCACATGGCCGTGCATCAGCGGATCGGCGATCTTGACCGTGTAGGCGAGCTCGAGGACGTCGCCGACTTCGAGACCTTCGGGCTGGATGGTCGCTGTGAGGACACCGTCGACAATGGCCGACTCGAGACCGGCCTCGCGCCGGAGCACGGTGAACGTCTGTCCCGCGAGAACGTCGACCGACCGGTCGCCCCGCCGTATGCGCAGTTGATGGACGGTGACGTCCTGTGTGTCGGGATTCCATTTCAGGGTGACGGAGCCGGCTTCGGCGAGTCCGGCCGCCGTCCGGATCAGGACGACCTGCCGAACATATTCCTCGTTGCCGGAGGGGGCGATGTTGAGCTGATGATCCTCGAGAAGGAACCGAAGCGCCGGGCCCGAGGCGCCGATCTCAGGGGTCTGCGGTTCTATGGTCTTCGCCCAGGCGGGCGGCGGCCCGAACCGGAGCTGGTCCGCGGCGAGGGCCGGCACGGCCAGGGCGGCGGCCAGGACCGCCGCCAACGCAACTCTAAGCATCAAACTCCCCCAACGCGCCGTCCACGATATCTCAGAGATTTCGGCGGCGCCTAGGGCCTAGCTTGGCTCCCGGTGGATCGGGTCGACCCAGGGGACGCCCTCCGGCTTTTCGGCGGGTTCGATGTCGAGGTTGACGACGACCGCTTCGCTGTCGGAGCGGACGAGGACGCAGGAGAGGGGCTCGTCGGTGGAGGCGTTGATCTCCTGGTGCGGGACGAAAGGCGGGACGTAGATGAAGTCGCCCGGCCCGGCTTCGGCGGTGAATTCCAGGCGCTCGCCCCACCGCATGCGGGCGCGGCCCGAGACGACGTAGATCACGCTCTCCAACGGACCGTGATGGTGGGCTCCGGTCTTGGCGTTGGCGTGGATGTGCACCGTGCCGGCCCAGAGCTTCTGGGCGCCCATGCGGGCCCGGTCGATGGCGACGGCGCGGTCCATGCCCGGAGTGGTGGCGGTGGCGGGTGCGAGCTGGTCGCCGGGCACGACACGCACGCCGGTGTGCTTCCAGCCGTCCTCGGGGATCTCAGTCTCGTCGGTCATGCCCGGAGGCTACGCCCGGCGCGCGGCCTCGGCCAAGGCCCCGATCATCCAGTGGCGCACGCGCTCGGCCTCGGCGTCGTCGAGTTGCAGGACGTCCTTGAAGACCACGCGGGTCTCGATCCCGAGCAGTAGGGGCAGGGCCTTGGCCAGCAGGTCGCGGCCGGCCGGCGACAGGGGCGGGTCGGCGCCGTCGAGGGCGGCGGCCACCAGGGGGCTGCGCCGGTTCTGGCGGACCGGGGCCTCGCCGGGCGGCTGCTGGACCGTGCGCGCGAGCAGGGCGCGGAGCGGCCCCTCGCTGCCGAGCACCAGGGCGGTGAGCGCGGCGTCCACCTTCCGCAGGCGCGGCACGAGGTCGGTCGAGCGCTCGTTCGCGAACAGGCCCTCGGGCGTCGGCGTCTCCATGTGGATCGCCGCCTCGGACATCAGCGCATCGAGGCCAGGAAAGTAGCGGTAGGCGGTAGCGCGCGAGACCAGGGCGGCCTCGGCGACCTCCTCGAAGCTGGGGGAGTGTCCGTCGCGCGTCAGGCGGACGGCGGCTTCGAGGAGGTCCTTGCGGGTGCGCAGGCGCTGGTTCTCGCGCGCGCCGCCTGGGGAGGGACTCATTGCGGGAGCTGCTGGAGGATCGAGGCCATGTCGATCCAGACGTTCTCGCGCTTCATGCGCCCGTCGTGGGCGTATTCGACCACGTGCAGCAGGCGGAACTCCAGCGGCCGATCGCGGCCCTCGAGGCCGAACGGCCGGCCCGGCGCGCGACCTGTCCACAGGCTCTCGTCGACAAGGAAGTCCTCGCCGTAGAGGCGGCGCAGGGTGGTGATCCTGCCGTCGGCCAAGTCGGCGAAAAGGCTCTCGTAGAAGCCGCGGGCGCCGTCGGGGCCGACGGTCGGGCCGGTGGGCGAGCCGACGATGTCGTGCTCGCAGTCGGGGGTGAGGGTGGCCAGCACGCCTTCGACGTCGTCGGCCTGCTCGTAGCCGAAGTGCTCGTCGATCTTGGCGTCCATCTGGGCGCGGGTCAGGGCCATGGGGGGGCGCTCCGTCGTTCGTACGGTCGCGCTTATATGTGAGACTGCAGTCTCAAATCAAGACTGAAATCTCATCTTGGCGGCAGAGACGCCGCGGGCGCGACCGGAGCCGGGGCGGGCGGCGGGGGCGACGGCGTGGCGAC
>NZ_JANINU010000145.1 GCF_024508875.1 Phenylobacterium sp. | reverse complement strand
CACGCCTTTGGGACGCTTCCTCGCCACGCCCGACCTCCGACTTCAGCACAGTGTCACCTGGGAAGCCTAACGCACGGTGCAAGGCGCGGTTCTGTTAGCTTTTGGTCATCCGCGTGACGACGTCGCCCCCTGTGTCGCCAGCGCATCACGCAGCTCGCGCTTCAGCACCTTGCCGGTGGGCCCGATGGGCAGCGCCTCGACGATCCGCACCTCGTCCGGCGTCCACCACTTCGCGACGCGGGCGGCCACATGTGCCTTGAGGTCCTCCGGGTCGGCGCCCTGCCCGGGACGCAGCGTGACCAGCAGCAGAGGTCGCTCGTCCCACTTGGGGTGCGGCACGCCCACCGCGGCGGCCATGGCGACGGCCGGGTGCGAGCAGACGGCGTCCTCCAGGTCCAGCGTCGAGATCCACTCCCCGCCCGACTTGATCACGTCCTTCGCCCGATCGGTAAGGCGCAGGTAGCCCTCGGGGTCGATGGTGGCGATGTCGCCCGTGTCGAACCAGCCGTCCGCCGTGAACGCTGTGGCGCCGTCCTGCTTGAAGTAAGCGCTGGCGGTCCAGGGCCCCCGCACCTGCAGGGCGCCGGCGCTCTTGCCGTCGCGCGGCAGCTCGCGGCCGTCGTCGCCCCTGATCCGCAGGTCCACGCCCCAGAGGCCGCGGCCCTGCTTCAGCTTGCGCTGCAGCGCCGCCTCCGGCGTGTCGCCGGCATGAGTCGGCAGTGGCGTGTTGATGACGCCCAGCGGCGAAGTCTCCGTCATCCCCCAGATCTGGCGCACCTTGCCGCCGAGCCGTTCCTCAATGCGCGAGATCAGCGCCGCGGTGGGGGCCGACCCGCCGATGGCGATCGTCCGCACCGAGGTCAGGCGTCCGCCCGTCTGATCCAGGTGGTCGGCGACGCCCACCCAGATCGTCGGCACGCCCAGCACGAAGGTCACCTCTTCGCCCGCGGCCAGCTCGGCCACGCTCGGGCCGTCCAGCAGTCGCCCGGGCAGCACCAGCTTGGCCCCCACAAGCGGCGCGGCGTACGGCGTGCACCAGGCGTTGGCGTGGTACATCTGGGCGCAGGGCATCACGACATCCCGCGCCGACAGGTCGAAGGCGTCGGGCAGCGCCAGCGCCAGGGCGTGCAGCACCGTCGAGCGGTGCCCATACAGCACCCCCTTCGGATTGCCCGTCGTGCCCGAGGTGTAGCAGAGGCCCGACGCGCTCCGCTCGTCGATATCCGGCCAGGCGAAGTCGTCGTCCTGCGCGGCCAGCAGGTCCTCATAGGCCGCCACGCCGGTGGGCGCATGCGCCGCGTCGGTCATCGCCACGAAGGTCTTCACCGTCGTCATGCGCTGACCGATCTCGGCCACCAGGTCCGAGAACGTGATGTCGAACAGCAGCACGCTGTCCTCGGCGTGGTCGGCCACCCAGACCACCTGGTCCGGATGCAGGCGCGGGTTGATCGTGTGCAGCACCGCCCCGATGCCGGTGACGGCGAAATAGAGCTCGAAGTGCCGGTGGGTGCTCCAGGCCAGGGTCGCCACGCGGTCGCCCGGCTTCACGCCCAGCGCCAGCAGCGCCTTTGCCATCCGCTTGGCGCGGCTCAGGGCGTCTCGGTAGCCGTAGCGGTGGATCGGCCCCTCGACGGTGCGCGTCACGACCTCGCGGTCGCCATGGTAGAGCGCGGCATGCTCCAGGATCGATGGCAGGGTGAGCGGGCGATCCATCATCAGGGCGAGCATGGACGGCGGGTCCTCCGGTTTCGTTGTTGGCCGAACGCTATCGCATCGGGCGGCGGCTGCTTACCCGAACTGTCGGCGTCACGCCAGATACGGAACCGTATCTGAATTGGATGCTGAGCTTCGGCGCCCTTGGCGCCCGGAAGGAATGCGGGCATCGAAGCCGGTGGGGTCGCGAACGGCCCGATCTCTCAGGAGCGCGCATGGCCGGCTGGTCGGACGGCTACGTCACCGAGATCCAGTACACGGGCCAGTTCTACCCCGAGCTGGCGCCGGGCTACCTCGCGTTCTGCTGCCTGCGCCAGTCGATCCGCCCGCCTGCGCTGGGGACCGGGGCCACGTACCTCGAGCTCGGATGCGGCCAGGGCTTCGGACTGAACCTTCTGGCGGCGGCCAACCCGGGGATGCAGTTCGTCGGCGTCGACTTCAACCCGGCGCAGATCGCCAATGCCGCCAGGCTGGCCGCCGAGGCCGGGCTCTCCAACGTGACGTTCGCCGACGATAGCTTCGCGCAAATGCTGGCCGCGCCCGACGGCCGCTGGCCGAAATGCGACGTGATCGCGCTGCACGGAGTCTATAGCTGGGTCAGCGTCGAGAACCGCGCGATGATCGTGCAGATCATCGACCGTCTGCTGAAACCCGGCGGCTTGGTCTACGTGTCCTACAACTGCCTGCCGGGCTGGTCGGCCAACGCGGCCTTGCAGCGCTTCATCCAGGACCATGTCGCGCAGGGCGCAGGCGACCTTACGACGCGCATCGTCACGGCCTTGAAGGCCGCCCAGGAGATACAGGAAGGCGGCGCGCTCTATTTCAAGGGCGCGCCTTCGCTGAAGGCCCGCATCGCGCAGGCCTTGAACCGACCGCCCGAGTACCTGGCCCACGAATACCTGAACCTGGGCTCCGAGCCGCTCTTCTCGGCCGACGTCGCGGGACAGATGGCCGGGGCCCGCCTCACCCTCGCGGCTTCCGCCGGCCTCGCCGACGACATCGTGCACCTGTCGGCGCCGGCTCCCCTCCAGCCGATGATCCAGGGGGCGAGCGACCGGACGTGGCGCGAGACGCTGCTGGACTACGCCAGCAACCGGGTATTCCGCCGCGACGTCTTCGTGCGCGGCGTCAATCCGCTGACGCGAGAGGAGCGCGACGCTCTGCTGGACGCGACGCCGTTCGCGCTACTCGTCCCGGCGGGCGACGTCGGCCTGGATTCCACCGTCCCCATCGGCACGCTGTCCGGCAATCCGCAGGTGTACCGCCCCGTCCTCGACGCGCTCGCCGACGGGCCGAAGACGTTCCGGGAACTGCTCCGCCTCGCCCAGGCCCGCGAGGACGTTGTGCTCCAGGCCCTGACGCTGCTGACGGGCCGCCGGCAGATCCACCCGTGTGTTCCAGATCGCGCGGGCGCCTCAGCGGCGAGCTTCAACCGCGCGCTGCTCGACCGCATGGCGTTTGGCGAGATTCCCAGCCAGCTCGCCGCCGGCGGCGTGGGGACGGGCGTGGACCTGAAGCTTGAAGAGGTGCTTGCGGTCAGCGCGCACATGGCCGGCGAAGAGGCGCCCCGAGCCATGGCTCACCGGGGCTGGGATATCCTTGCCCGCACCGGGCGCAGGCTTCGGAAGGACGGCGCGGTGCTCGAGGACCAAACCGCCAACGAGGCCGAGCTGGCCCAGCGGATCGCGGAATTCACCGCCTCGCGGCTGCCGCTGCTCCGCGACCTGGGCGTGCTCGGGACCTAGAAGTCGCTCCAGCTTTCGCTGCGCCCGGCGGCGGCCACCCGAACCGGGGCCGGCGGTGCGCGGCGCGTCTCGACCGCGCGGGGAGCCGCCCCCTTCGCAGGGCGCGCCTGACCCGACCCCGTGATGCGGAACGACGCCGTAACGCTCGCCAGCGCCGTGGCCTGGCCTTTCAGCGATGCCGTCGCCGCCGTCGTCTCCTGCACCATGGCGGCGTTCTGCTGGGTGACCTTATCCATCTCGTGGATGGCGGCGTTCACCTCGCCCACGCCGGCGGCCTGCTCGCGCGCGGCGTTGGCGATGCCCTGCACCAGCCGGTCCACGACCGTGACCCGCTCGATGATCGACTCCAGCGCCCCGCCCGTCTGCCCCACCAGCTTCACACCGGTCTCGACCTGTTCGGACGACGCGCCGATCAGCGTCTTGATCTCCTTGGCCGCCTGCGCCGAGCGCTGGGCCAGGGCCCGCACTTCCGACGCCACGACCGCGAAGCCCTTGCCCGCCTCGCCCGCCCGGGCCGCTTCCACGCCAGCGTTCAGGGCCAGCAGGTTGGTCTGGAACGCGATCTCGTCGATCACCCCGATGATCTGGCCGATCTCCCGCGAGGACGCCTCGATCTGGCCCATAGCGCCGATGGCGTCGCCGACCACTCGCCCGGCCGCCTCCGCCTCGGTCTTGGCCTCGGTCACGGCGTCGCCCGCCGAAGCGGCGCTGGCGGCGGCCTCGCGGATCGTGGCGCTGATCTGCTCCAGCGCGGCGGCTGTCTCCTCCAGGCTCGCCGCCTGGGTTTCGGTGCGGCGCGAGAGGTCCTCGGCCGCGTCGCTGATCTCGTCCGCGCCGTCGCGGATCGTGCCGACCCCGCCCGCCACCTGGGCGATCGTGTGCTCCAGCGTGCCGACGGCGTTGTTGAAGTCGCTGCGCAGCGCCTCGAAGCCTGTCCCGAGCGCCTCCTCCAGCCGGACGGTCAGGTTGCCCCCGGCGAGTTGCGACAGCCCCTGCCCCACGGCGGCCACCGCCGTCGTCTGCTCGGCCTCGGCCGCCACGCGCGCCGTCTCCAGCCGCTGCCGCTCGGCCTTCAGCGTGTCGAGATAGATCGAGACGGCCAGGTCCATGTCCAGCAGCACCGCCTTGACCAGCGCGGCGACGGCGTCACCCGCCTCGTCCGCGCCCCGGCCGCGGCCGAGCCCCCGGGGCCAGTGCTCGCGCACCACCGCCCGGACCAGATGCTCCATCACCAGCGAATACCCGGCGATGTACCAGCGCGGCTCCAGCCCCAGACGCGCATGCGCCTGGCCGATCGCGGTCACCCCGTCGGCATAGGCCGGCCCGTAGTCGGCCTCGGTGATGACGCCCCAGTGGTCGGCCTGCCGGCCGGCGGCGCCCTGCATATGCTGGGGGCTCGAGAAGTAGCGGTTGGTCTCGGGCGTCTGGCGCACCCGGGCATAGAACGCGTCCAGGGCCGGTCCGATCTCCCGGCGCACCACCGGCTGCAGGCGGCGCAGCGTCGCGCGGACGGTCTCGTCCATGCCGACGAAGGCCAGTCGCTTCGTGAGATCGTGGTCGTTGCTCATTCCCGATCGCCCCGCGAGAGAAACGCATAGGTTGTAAATAGCGCTCTTGCAGTTGAAAGGCGGCTCTTCTCCGACGAAGACCGCCCCTCAACGCTTGAAGCACTTCAACCGCGACCTTTAAGATTTAAATAAAGATAGTCTTGAGTGCTCGACGCCCCAACACCTGCGATCTCTGAAATCCATTTCAGGCATTCAGGATCGCGCCTCTGAGATAACCGCGTGATATTTCAGAATCTTCGAACACCGCGCTCGGAAAACAATGTTCCCAGACGATCAGGCGGCCATCCGCGCCTTGAACACCCCGTCCGGCAGGCGCGCCGCGCGGTTCGGGTGGATGAAGAAGTAGTCCTTCCACGGCGCGCCCTCGACGAGGGTCGTGCGCTCTTCCAGCCGCTCGCCGTTCAGGGCGAACATCCGGTAGCCCCGGTCGCGGAACAGGTCGAGCACCGCCTCGCCTGAGGCGCCGAAGCGGGCCTGGAGCATGTCGGGATGGATCTCCAGCAGCACGTGCGGCAGGTCGCGGTCCAGGATCGCCAGCGAGCCCATCAGCGCCTTCAGCTCGGCTCCCTCGATGTCCATGCGGATGAAGTCCACCCGGTCGATGCCGTGCTCGGCGCAATAGCCGTCCAGGGTGATCACCGGCGTCGGCTGAATGTCCATGCCGGTGTCCTCCAGGTCGGGGCGCACCTGGCCGTTCGGCGGCGTCTCCGCCACGTAGGCGTAGGCCCGCCCCATCCGCCCCGAGGTCTTCTTCGGCGTGACCAGCAACAGCTCGCCCGGCTTGTCGGCCACGGCGGCGTGGATGGCGGTGACCTGCTTGCCGATCCGGTGCCAGGCGATGCCGACCTTCAACACCTCGAACGCGAACGCCGACGGCTCGAAGGCGTAGATGCGCGCCTTGGGGGCCACCTGGGTCATCACATAGGAATGGCGACCGTCGCTGGCGCCCACGTGCAGGCAGACCGGCGCACCGGAGAGCAGGTCGGCGAGATACGGGGTCTCGGGCTCATGCTTGGCCCACGTCTTGTTCCGGCGCCAGGCGCGGAAGGCGTGTCC
>NZ_JANINU010000144.1 GCF_024508875.1 Phenylobacterium sp. | reverse complement strand
GCACGGCGCGGGCCATGTCGCCCAGTTCGTCGGCGCGGTCGGCGTCGACGGCGATTTCGTTGTCGCCCTTGGCAAGCTGGGTCATCGCCTCGGTGAGCGTGGTGATCGGGCGGGCGATCGTGCGGCTGAGCGTCCGCGACAGCATCATCGCGATGGCGATCAGTGCGATGCCGCCAATGACCAGCGCCGCCATGGCCGTGATGATCGCCGCCTGCTGGCGCGCGCCGTTCTCGGCGATGTGCTTGGCTTCGGCGTTGCGGATGTCGCGGAGCGGCAGCACCGCGGCGCTGACCAGCACCTTGTTCCCTGCGTTGCGGACGGTCTCCTGCGCCTCTTCGCGCCGACCGGCCCGGACCACCTGGATCAGGCGGTCGCCCCAATCCTTTCGCCACGCGACAGTCGCGACGCGGGAAGCCTCAAGATCCTTCAGCATGGCCGGATCGGTCAGCGTCGTCTTCAGTTCCTGCGCGACGCGATCGTACTCGTCCCTGCCCTCGTAGTAGGACTTCAAATAGCTCTCGTCGCCCGTGACCAGGAAGCCCCGGAACTGGCTGTTCTGACGGAGGATGGCGGTCTCCAGTGACAACGCATCCGCGTGAATCGCCTGGCTGCGATTGTTGCTCTCCGTAGAGGCGCGGATCATTAAGATGGTAATCAAAAAGACCACCATCATCACCGCGGCCGAAACGCAGATCGTTACAAAGGCGAGGCTAAGCTTCTTCGGGATATTCATCGCGACAATCATCGTCCTGATATTCAACGAAATTAGTTGTCATCACACATGCATGCACGTCATGAGTGTGTGAAATATTCTTCGAACAAGCGCATCGACCAGCAAAACTTGGTTTGCCCGCGATGCGACCCCATCAAGTAAAAACTGTTCGTTGAATGGTGATTAATGACGATCGGACCGGCCGCGCTTCCACGTGCGACATAAGGCCCCACGCCGTCTGGCGAGGGATTCAAGCCCCCTTAAGGGTTGGCGGACCATCTGTGGCGACCTGAGACACGCGACGAGATCTCGGCCCAGCGGCAGGTTCTCCTCGCAGACGCGGATGGCGTTCGTTTTTTTCCGCCTGCAACTTCATGGATACTGAGTATGTGGATCGTCATTTCATGAAGGTGCTTGCGAGAACTTCCAGTGAGCAGGCCTTCGTGCGCCAAGCAGAGCGCTGTCGCCTGACGGGCTCGGCTTTCGTCGCCGCTGTGCTCGAGGCGGTCGATCGGCAACTCGCCCATGCGCCCCTGAGCAGCAAGATGGTCCGAGGCTGGCGCGGAGATCCCGCTGCCGCCGCCATCGCCCTACGCGTCAACGGGGCGCTCCATGCCCTCGCCCGGCGCGGCCGGCCGCAATACCTCGCCGATCTCTACAATGGCGAACATGACGACTTCGACGGCGCGATCGCGGCCGCCTTGTCGCAAGAGGATGAGTTCATCGCCGACTGGATGCGCCATCCGACCCAGACCAACGAGGTCGCTCGCGGCGCGGCGATCATGTCGGCGCTGATGGTCGTGGCGGCCGAGCACGGGATGCCGTTCGAGATCCTTGAACTCGGCTCTAGCTGCGGCCTCAACCTCAATCTCGCGCGATATTCCTACAAGCTGGGCACGGTCTCGGTGGGCGACCCGTCGTCCGCGGTCTACATCGAGCCGCAGTGGTTCGGCGCCGACCCGCCCGTGGCCTTCGTGTCGATCCTCGGGGCGCGAGGCGTCGACCTCAATCCCCTGAAGGCGTCCAACCAGGCCCATCGCGAACGGCTGCTGTCCTTCACCTGGGCCGATCAGCCGGCGCGTTCGCGGCGGCTCGAGGAGGCGCTGAAGACCGCCGTCATGCATCCGCCCCGCGTCGACGAAGGGGACGCGAAACTGTGGCTCGCCCAGCAGCTCGCCGAGCCTCAACCGGCGGGCGTCTGCCGCGCCGTCGTGCACACCATGTTCCTGCAATACCTCGACGATCAGGCCCAGCAGGAGATCGCGGCGGCGATGAGCGCGGCCGGCGCAGAGGCGACCGCCGAGCGGCCCCTCGTGGAGATCGGGTTCGAGTGGACGCCCGACCGTCGCGAAGTGCAGTTGCGCCTGACGTCCTGGCCCGACGGCGAAAGCACGGTGCTCGCAACCTGCCACCCCTACGGAGATTGGGTCGATTGGGTCGGTCGGGGCGAACAGACGCGGGAACGGCGCCAGTATCGCTGACGCGGCGCAAATGATCGTCCGCGGCCACGCCCTCTCCCGAGGCGCGCGTGCAGCCGCGGCGGAGACCGAACGTCCCCCTCGAACGCTCTCCACTTCGGCGGACTACGCTTCAGGCGGCGAACCTGGCGGCGCCCGGCTCCAGCGGCAGGTCCAACCCGCCGACGACGTACGACACCATCCGATAGAAGCCACAGAGCAGGATCACCTCCAGGATCTGAGCCTCGTCGTAGTGTGCGCGGAGCGCAGCGAACTCCGCGTCCGTCAGCCGGGCTCGCGCATGCAGCGCTTCGGCGGTCGTCAGCAGGGCCCGCTCGGCCTCGCTCCAGCCAGCGGCCGCCGCGCCCACTCCGGCTGTCGCCGCGACCTCGGCCGGCGTAAGTCCCGCCGGACCCGCGAAGATCGTCACGTGGACGCCCCACTCGTACTCATTGCCCGCGAGCGCACAGGTGCGGTCGATGACCAGTTCGCGCTCGCGCAGAGACAACGGCCCGGAGTCCAGCAGCGACCCCGCGCGGAACTTGCGCCAGGCCCGTTCCGACGTCGCGAGCGTGCGGAACAGCATCAGGGGCGGCGCGCCCTGCATGATGGCGTCAAACGCCGCCTGGACCTGCGTCGGATAAGGCGGCTCGAGCGGCGCGATCCTTGGCATCGGCTCAACTCCTTGCTACATTTTCGATAGCATGAACGCTACATTTTCCGTAGCGCCGGTCAAGCCCCGTGGCTGAAGGGGCCGGGCGGCGCGTGCGCGGCTCTCGCACGGGCCGCCCCATCATGGCGCTGCTCGACTTGCTCGGGCGGCGATGGACCCTGCGTATCCTGTGGGAACTACGGGACGGGCCACTCACGGCCCGGGCGTTGAGGAGCGCCTGCGACGAGGCTTCGCCTACGGTGCTGCAGGCGCGCCTGGCCGACCTGCGCCAGGCGGGCCTCCTCGAGCACACCGCGGGGCGGGGCTATGGGCTGACCGCCTCCGGGACCGAACTGCTCGACGCCTTCATGCCGCTCTATGCCTTCGCCGAGCGATGGGCTGGGGATAAGCTTAACGACGCAACCGACGCGGGTTGAGGCGACTCAAAAACATCCGGAATGTGGTAGTCGCGTCCGAAAAGTTCTGCTTTTGTTCGCATCTAGGGAGTCTCGAAGATGGCGGACGGAAGCAGCAGACAATTTGCCCGGGAATGGACCTTCGGCGAGGCGCGCCTGGGATGGGCGACCGCGGCGCGGTCGAGCCTGTGGGCGCGATGCGCCTGCGGACGTGAGGCGGCGGTGGACCCGAAGCCCTGGCTGGCTCAGGGACTTGGCCGCCAGACACTCCAGGACCTGGAGCATCGCCTGCGCTGCACATGCGGGGCGCGGCGGGCGCAGTTGGAGATCCGCGGCTTGGCCGAGGCGCCGGGCGGCGGGGCCGGCGGCATCCACGTCTTCCGCTGAACGGACATCCCAAACCAAAAAGCCCCGGCCGAGGCCGGGGCTCTTCAGAGACTAGAGATCTAAAGGCTCGTCAGGTGGCCGCGGCGTACTTGCGCTGGCGGCGCAGCATGGCGCCCGCGCCGCCGAAGCCCAGGATCATCAGGGCCCAGGTGGCCGGCTCGGGAACGAAGGCGAACGACTGGTGCGCGTTCTTCGTGCCGTACTTGCCGGTTTCGGTCAGGAACATGACGTCCACGCCGATGTTCATCGGGACGTAGTCGTCATAGTCGGCGCCGGAATATTTCGAGATCAGGTCGTTGACGTACGACTTGTTCGAGACGTTCTGGCTGTACATGCCGGACATCGTGCTCTCGAACGAGTAGCCCTGCGGCTTGTTGATCACGGTCCAGATCGCGCCCTGGATAGCCGAGAGCTTGAGCGCGTTGGTGGCGGCGTTGGCCACGTAGAGCGACGTGCCGTAGTGCACGAGACGGCCGACTTGGTCGATCTGCGCATCGGTGAGGTCGCTCTCGCCGTACCACGGCGTGTTCGACGTGTACTTCGAGTTGGTCTCAAGGTCGTACTTGTTGTCGTACTTGAGGTCGATGTTACCCATCTGGATCGAGTGGTAGATATCGACACACCAGCCGATCAGAGTGAACGAGCCACCGATCGCGCCGGTCTGGGGCGTGTTGCCCGTGCCGTAGAAGGCGGTGAACTTCACCGGCGCCATTTCGAGGTTCTGAACGACTTGGCCGTTCTTCTTCATCACGCCGTCGGTGTTCGTATTCATCGACGCGTAGTCGAGGAAGTACTGGGTCGCGGCGGCCGGCGCCGCGAAGGCCAGCGTCGCAGCGACCACCACCGCGGGCAGAGCCGCCTTGAACGCCGCGCGGATAGGGCTTTGACGGCCTTGGGCCGCCCCCGTTTCAAAAGCCATGGTATTCCCCAACTTTCACCACCGAAGTGGGTTATTCATCGGACCTGATAAGCCGGTCCGATCCCCGTTACCCGAACAGTCCGTCATAAAGCTTAACAGTGCAAACGGACTCGCCCCAGGGGCGAGCAAACCGCCCCTCGCCGCGAAAGCGACCCAAAGGCGGACACCTCCATTCCTGCCAAGCGTGCCGAACCGGAACATGCTCGCCGCGCCGGAGACCGTTTCGCCGTCGCGGGCCGATATCCACGACGACATCAGCAAGAGCCGGGCCATCGTCAGCCGCATTGCCCATTCGTTTCAGCGCCGTCGCGGATGCCGGCATGCGCGCGCACGACAGTCGTGAGAAAGTCGGCGGCCTCAGGGAAGAGGAGAATGCCCCGATGAAACCCCGTCTGTTCGCGGCCGTAGCGCCCGCGCTGGCCCTCGCCGCCGCAGCCCACGCCCAGCCCGCTATGCCCGACCAGCACGCCGCCCACGGTCCGCCCGGCGCGATGATGGGCGAGATGAAGGCCCACGCGGAGGCCATGCAGAAGCAGCACCTGGACGACCTGCGCACGATCCTGCGCATCCGCCCCGACCAGGAGTCCGCTCTCGCCGCCTTCGTCGATGCGCACAAGCCAATGATGCGAGAGTTCAAGGCGCCGCCGGAGGGCCAGCCCCTGACCACGCCGCAGCGGCTGGAGCAGATGGCCAAGCACGACGCCGAGATGACCGCCCAGCACGAGCGCATGCGCCAGGCGCTGTCAAAGTTCTACGCCGCGCTGTCGCCGGACCAGCAGAAGGTCTTCGACGCCCTGCAGCGGATGCACGGCCCGCCCCCCGGCCCCATGGGTCCGGACATGATGATGATGCATGGCGGCCCCAGTGGCGGCCGGCAGATGATGATCATGCGTCACGACGGCCACGAACCTCCGCGCTGATCGGCCGCCGCGGCGAATTGTGGCGAAGTCGCTATGACGGCGCCACAGTTCGCGGCGAGAGGACCCGCATGACGGCCCAACCTTCGGTGCTTCCCGCGCGCCACATCCTGGTGGTCGAGGACGACACCCAGTTGCGCGAGCAGGTCACCGCCTATCTCGCCGAACATGGCTTCCACGTGCATGCCGCCGCCGATGCGGCGGCCATGGACCGCATGCTGGCCCAGGCGCCGGTCGACCTGGTGGTGCTCGACCTGATGCTGCCCGGCGAGGACGGGCTCTCCATCTGCCGCAGGCTGTCGTCGGACGGCGGGGGCCCGGCGATCATCATGGTCAGCGCCATGGGCGAGGAGATCGACCGGGTGCTGGGCCTGGAGCTCGGCGCCGACGACTACCTGCCCAAGCCCTGTAGCCCGCGCGAGCTGCTGGCCCGCGTCCGCGCGGTCTTCCGCCGACTGGAGGAGGTGCGCGGCGGCGCGCCCCGCAAGGGCAAGGCCTACCAGTTCCAGGGCTTTGTGGTGGACGCCCTGCGCCGTCAGCTCCGCGCGCCCAACGGCGCCACCATCCTGCTGACCTCGGGCGAGTTCTCGCTGCTGTCGGCGTTCCTCGACCATCCGCAGCGGATCCTGTCGCGCGACCAGCTCCTGGACATCGCGCGCGGCCAGGACGCCGACGTCTTCGACCGCGCGGTCGACGTCCAGATCAGCCGCCTGCGCCGCAAGCTGCACGCCTGCAGCGAGACCGAGATCATCAAGACCGTGCGCGGCGCGGGCTACATGTTCGACGTGGCGGTCACACGGCCATGACCCGCCCGGCGCGGCTGCGCGCCTCGATCGGACTCCAGCTCGTCGCCCTGATCGTCACCTGCCTGGTGGCGACGCACCTGCTGACCTTCGCCGCCCTTGTGCTCCTGCCGCCGCCGCAGCCGCAGCTCTACAGGCTGAGCGAGATCGCGGGCGCGCTCCAGGGCGGCTCCCTCAGCGCACGCTTTGGCCGGCCGATGCTGCGCACCGTCAGCGACCAGCCACCTCCGGCCGAGCCACAGCCGATGCGGGGCGACGTCCTCCGGCGGCGTTTCGGCGGCCACACCGAGGCGCTGGCTCAGGCGGTCGGTCGGCCGCGTGCGGACGTCCGGTTCATCCCGCGGCCGCCGTCGGCGGTCGAACGCCTCTTCCACGTGGCGGGCATGCGCCGCGTCGTCCTCCAACACCGCCGCGACGGCCCGCCCGATCAGGCTGGGCCGCCGCCCCCACCGCCTCCGGAAGAGGGTGCGGCGCCGGGCCCTCCGCCCGAGTTTCGGATGCACGGGCCGCGCGAGATGGTGCTGGGCGACTTCACCGCCGCCATGCGCCGGGCCGACGGCCGCTGGGTCGTCGTGCGATCCAGTCCCGAGCCGTTCCCCACGGAATGGCAGAAAAGGGCGTTCCTGCTGCTGCTGGCCGGCTTCGCCGTGGTGGCCCCGGCGGGGTTCTTGTTCGCGCGCCGCATCACGGCTCCGCTGAAACGCTTCTCCGACGCCGCGGAGCGGCTGGGCCGCGATCCGCACGGGCCGCAGATGGCGCTGTCCGGCCCGGCCGAGATCGGCGCGGCGGCCGAAGCCTTCAACGGCATGCAGGGCCGGCTCAAGCGCTATATCGACGACCGGACGGCCATGGTCGGCGCGATCAGCCACGACCTGCGCACGCCGCTCGCCCGCATCCGGTTCAAGCTGGAGGGCGCCTCGCCCGAGATGAGAGCCAGCGTGCTCTCCGACGTCGCCCAGATGGAACAGATGATCCAGGGCGTCCTGACCTTCATCCGCAACGAAAGCACGCCGCGACGCCGGGAGAAGCTGGATCTGCTGTCCGTGCTCGAATGCGTGGCGGACGACGCCGCCATGGTCGGCGGGGACGTCGAGATGCTGGACGCGAGTCCGCTAGCGGTCGAGGGTGACGCCGTCGCGCTGCAGCGCCTGTTCGTGAACCTCGTCGACAACGCCGTGAAGTACGGCGGCCACGCGCGGATCCGCCTGAGCCGCGATGACGGCTACGCGGTGGTGGAAATCGACGACGGCGGCGATGGCCTGGCCCTGGAAGACCTGGAGCGCGTGTTCCAGCCGTTCTACCGCGCCGACGCCTCGCGAAACCTGGACGCCGGCGGCATCGGGCTGGGTCTGCCGATCGCCCGTTCGACCGCGCGCGCCCACGGGGGAGACGTCGCGCTGGTGCGCCTCGAGCGAGGGCTGCGCGCGCGGGTGATCCTGCCGCTGGCCTGACCTCTCGGCTCTCAGGAGGGCTTCCAGCCAGGTGCGGCTCGGTGTGGGCCCGCGAGCGCCGGCGAAGGCGCGCTCCTGGCCTGGAGGTAGGCTGGGTCGAACTCGCCCGCGGCGGCCAGACCATTCCAGTCTCGCACGATCAGTTCGCGCGACCGAAGCTCGATCAGCCCACTGGCGCGGAGCTGCTGCAGCACGCGGTTGGTGTGCACCCCCGACAATCCCGCGGCGTCGGCGAGATGGGTCTGGGTGATGGGAAAGCGGCAGCGGTTGTTCTGCACGAGATCGACCCGCTGCAAGCGCTGGAACACCTCGCAGAGCAGGTGGGCGACGCGGGCGTAGGCCGAGCGGCGGCCCATGCCCACCATCCACTCCCGCTGTATCGCGGCCTCCTGCAGGCTCATGCGCCAGAAGGCGCGCCCGATCCTGGGACGAGCCTCGATCAGATCAGCCAGCTTGGCGCGCGACACCGGGGCGACGCGGCACATGGTCAGACTGGCGACGTTGTAGTCCACGTCGAGAAACACCAGCGGCAGGTCCAGCAGGTCGCCAGGCACGTGGAAGAACACGATCTGGCGGCGGCCGTCGGGAAGGGTCTTGTGCCGGAAGGCCTGGCCCTCGAGCAGCACATGACAGTCCGTCGCGCCTTCGCCGTCCACCACCAGCTCGGTATCCGCCGGCACAGTCCTGACGGCGCCCAGCAACGCCTCGATGGCCGCGCCGTCTTCGGGCGCAAGCGGCGTGTTCCGTCCCAGATTCGCGATGAGTCGCCCCGACATTCCGAATGGCAGACCATGCGCCGCGCGGTCGGCGGAATTAACTGGGTTAAGTCCGACGCAATTGCCGGCCGCCCGTCAGCGTTCCATCGACTCCAGCGCGAGGTAAGTCGGATTGAAGGACGCCAGCTCCTGCAGGCCCTCCAGGTCGAGAATCCGCACCCGGCCATCACGCCACGCCACGAGCCCGCGGTTGCGCAGGGCGCCCACGACGCGATTGGCGTGGACCTGGGAAATACCCAGCGCCTCGCCCAGCTCGGCCTGGGTCAGCGGCAGGTCGAAGCCGCCGCCCTCGACGCCGCCCACCAGGTCGAGCCGGCTGTGGATCTCGCAGACCAGATGCGCGGTGCGTTCGAGGGCCGACCGCTGGCCCAGGCCGAGCAGCCACTGCCGCAGGATCGCCGCGTCGATCAGCGTCATCAGCCACAGCATGCGCGTCAGGTGCGGCAGCTCCTCGCTGATCCGTAGCAGGTTCTTGTGGGGGTAGATCGCGATGCGGCACCGACTGAGCGTGGCCACCGTGTGGTCCATGCGCTTCAGCGGGAAGCTCTGCAGGTCGACGAAATCGCCCGGCACATGGATCGAAAGGATCTGCCGCCGTCCGTCCGGCAGCGCGCCGTAGCGGCAAGCCCACCCTTCCTCCAGCAGCATCGACCGATCGCAGACTTCATCCTCGCGGACGAGGTCCACGTCCGCCTCCGCGACGATGCGCTTGGACACGGCCTGCGCGAGCGCCACGCGCTCGCGCTCCCCGAGGGTTCCGTCGCGTCGAAGCAGCTTGCGGAACAGCAGGTCGGTCATCGTCGCCGAAGCAAGGGTATGGGTCGGGAACCCAAACGCTCCAGGACAGCCAAGGTTCGCCGGGACATCTAGCGACACGCTTAATGTCACTATATGCTGGCCGAAAGAATAACGGGGGACGCCGCATGAGGCTCTGGACCTGGTTGGGGGCCATCGTGGCCGTTCTGGTCGTCGCACTGGGGACGGCCTATCTGAACCGCGGGGCGATCTTCGCGGCGATCGCCCATTCGAGGCTGCCCCACGTGGAGCCCAACCATCCGGTCGACTGGGCCCAGGGTCCAGCGACGGCGCCGCAGGGCGCGCGACCGCCCAACGTCGTTTTCATCCTGGCCGACGACCTTGGCTACAACGACATCACCTTCAACGGTGGCGGCGTGGCGAACGGCGCCGTGCCGACCCCTAACATCGACTCCATCGGCCGCGACGGCGTCAGCTTCGCCGCCGGCTACGCGGGCAACGCGACCTGCGCGCCATCGCGCGCGGCGATCATGACCGGCCGCTATCCCACGCGCTTCGGCTTCGAGTTCACCCCCGCGCCCGTGGGCTTCGAGCGGATGGTCGGCACCGAGTCCGAGCCCGGGGCGATCGTGAAGCCGAAGTTCTTCAAGGACCGGCTGTCCCAGATGCCGCCGGGCAGCACCGCGGCCACGCCCGAGGCCGTGAACACCCTGAGCGTTCCCACCGGCGAGATCACCATCGCCGAGGTGCTCAAGACCCAGGGCTACCACACCATGCACTTCGGCAAGTGGCACCTGGGCGGCAGGAAGGGGTCGCGTCCGGAGGACCAGGGCTTCGACGAGACCCTGGGCTTTATCGCCGGCGCGTCCATGTACCTGCCCGAGAAGGACAAGGGCGTCGTCAATTCCAAGCAGGACTGGGACGCCATCGACCGCTTCCTGTGGCCGAACCTGCCCTACGCGGTGCAGTTCAACGGCTCGCCGATGTTCGCCCCCAAGGGCTACATGACCGACTATCTGACGGACGAGGCGTTGAAGGCGATCAAGGCCAACCGGAACCGGCCATTCTTCATCTACTTCGCGCCCAACGCCATCCACACGCCGCTCCAGGCGAAGAAGGCGGACTATGACGCCCTGCCCCAGATCAAGGACCACCGCCTGCGCGTTTACGGCGCCATGGCCCGCAACCTCGACTGGAACGTCGGCCGCATCCTCCAGGCGCTGAAGGACGAAGGGCTGGACCAAAACACGCTCGTCATCTTCACCAGCGACAACGGCGGCGCGGGCTACATCGGCCTGCCGGACGTCAACAAGCCCTACCGCGGCTTCAAGTCGACGTTCTTCGAGGGCGGCATCCACGCGCCATTCTTCATGCGCTGGCCCACCGCGATCCCCGCCGGGACCAGCTATCCCAACCCCGTCGGCCACGTGGACATCTTCGCGACCGCCGCACGCGCGGCCGGCGCGGCGATCCCCACCGACCGCAAGATCGACGGCGTCGACCTGCTGCCCTTCGTGCAGGGCAAGGACACCGCGCGGCCGCACCAGGTCATGTTCTGGCGTTCGGGCCAGTACAAGGTGGTGCGCGACGGCGATTGGAAGCTCCAGTCGAGCGAGGCGCAGAAGAAGGTCTGGCTGTTCAATCTCGCCGCCGACCCCACAGAGCAGCACGACCTGTCGTCGAAGGAGCCGGCCCAGGTCCAGCGCCTGCTGGCCATGATCCGCGCCCAGGACGCGCAGAGCGTGAAGCCGATCTGGCCGTCGCTGCTGCAGGGGCCGGTCTTCGTCGACCACCCCAGCGGCCAGCCGCAGAAGCCGGGCGATGAATACATCCTGTGGGACAATTGAGATGGCGCTGCTGCCGCCCTCGACCAACGCCGATTATCGGAGCAGTCCCGCGTCGGCCTGGTTCCTGGGGCTGGCCGCGGTTCTCACCCTGGCTCCCGGCCTGATCCACAGCTTCGCGCCCGACGGCGGCATGGTTTCCATCGCCCGCCTGGACGTGGGAGACCGGGCGGCGCTGGTGCGCAGCGTGTTCGCCTGGGAGGGCGCGACCCAGATCGCGTTCGGCCTCGGCATGTTGGCGGTCGCCCTGCGCTACCGCCCGCTCGTCCCGCTGTTCCTGTCTTTGGTTATCGTGGAGCGGGGGCTGATGAGCCTGCAGGCCTGGGTTCTGCAGCCCGCCGCGCACCATCCGCCGGAACACTACGCCAGTCCCGTCACCGTCGCGGTGGCGCTGCTGTTCCTAGCGCTGTCGCTACGGGCCCGGGAGGTCTGACCGGCTACTTCTTCGCGTAGTAGTCCACGGCCGCCTGCGCGGCCTTGTCGTAGGCCGCCAGCTCGGGCTCGTAGACCGACGCCGCGCCGCCGTCGCGCGCCGTCAGGAAGTACTTGGCGTAGTGCGCGTAGGCCGTGCGGCACAGCCGGTCGCGCTCGGGATCGCCATAGCTCGAGACGAAGGTCGCGTGGTTCTCCCAGGCGTAGCCGACACAGGCCGCCTCATGCGCCAACCAATCGAGCCGGCCGTCGTGCGCATCCGCGATCCGCTTGGCGAGGCTGGGCGCCTCCTGGGCGACCGGCGCGGAGAAGCCGCCGTCCTTCACGCCCTGCTCGAGCTCCTCGGCCTGCCGGATCATCTCGGCGATGTCTTCAGGCGGCAGGCTGTCCTTCATCTGGGCCGCCTGCGCGCGGATCTGCCGGGCGAGATCCAGCATCTTCTGGGGCGTATCCTGGGCGGCGGCCGGGGCGGCGATCAGCGTCAGGACGGCGGCGAGATGCAGGAGGCGCATCCGAAGTCTCACTCTTCTGTGTCGGGGATCGGCGAGGCCGCAACGCAGCCAGCCGCCATTCTACGCAAGAATGCGGACTCCGGACGCCTGGACCAAGCGGCGAATTCGGGACGCCGCCAGCGATCCGTCGCTAGAACCCTTCACCCGGCTTGGTGCGGATGTTGAGCTGCCCCGCCAGGCCCGCCTTCCGATGATGTTCGATGGCGTGCATCTCGGGCGACATGGCCATGTTCCGGAACGACTCCAGCGAGGGGTATTCCGCCAGGGCGACTGCGTCCCAGAGTTCATCGACCTCGCCAAGCAGCAGGCCCGTCACCCGGCCGGAAAAGCGGATACGGCCGCCCAGTCCCTCGACCAGCTTGCTCACCTCTTCGCCGTAGCGGGCATAGGCCTCGGCGCCGGTGAGGTGGGCGTCGGAGCCGTCCTCGTACTCGGCCTTCTCCTTGAATTTCAGCAGATTGACCATCACGAATGGCCCATCCTCGGGCGCGCCGAAGAACTCCATGATCTGCTGCGGGCCAGGAAAGACCGCGTTCTCGACCTTCATGCTTGCGCCTCCTCAACCGCGCCGACGGATCATGCCGTCGATCACCTCGACGATCTCGGCAGGACTGTCCTCCTGCAGGAAGTGGGCGCCGCTCAGCGTCACGTGCGGCTGCCCCTTGGCGCCGGGAATGCGCGCCTGGATCGGCGCATCGCCGCCCTTGGTGACGGGGTCGCCATCGGAGAAGGCGGTGACGACAGGCTTGTCGAACCGCTCCAGCACCTTCCAGGCCGCAAGGTTCTCGGCGACCGAGGCATGCTCGGGCGTCACCGGCACCAAGGTCGGGAACTGACGCGCGCCTTCCTTGTAGGCTTCCTCGGGGAACGGGGCGTCATAGGCGGCGACCTCGGCCTCCGACAGGGCCCTGGCCGTGCCCATGTTCACGATCCCGCCGATCGGCATGACGGGAATGGTCTGGCTCATCTCCAGCCAGGCCTTGAAGCCGTCGGTCATGCCGCCGCCGGCGGGCAGGCCGGTGTTGGCGATGACGAGCCCGGCGAACCTCTCGGGGAACGCCGCCACCAGCCGCAGGCCGATCAGACCGCCCCAGTCCTGGCAGAAGAGGGTGATGTCCTTGAGGTCGAGGCCCGTCAGCCACTGGCTCGTCCAGGCCACGTGGCGCTCGTAGGTATAGTCCGTGCGCTTGGCCGGCTTGTCCGAGCGCCCGAAGCCGATGAGGTCCGGCGCGATCACGCGACGTCCCTTGGCGGCGAGGCCCTTGATGATGTGGCGGTAGAGATAGGCCCAGGACGGCTCGCCGTGCATCAGCAGCACCACCGCGCCGTCGCGCGGACCTTCATCGACATAGTGCAGGCGCAGGGCCGTGCCGTCGGCGTCCGTCACCTCCGCGTAGTGCGGGGCATAGGGCCAATCGGGCAGCCCCTCGAACCGGGCGTCCGGCGTCCGCAACACTTCCATCCGCTGCCTCCCTGGATAATAGTGACATTATGCATGTCACTAATGCCCGAGGTCAACGGCGCGCCTTGACCCTCTCGACAGGCCCCCGCGACGCGGGCGAGATGGGCCCATGACGTCGGCCGCCCAGCTTCCGCCCCAGCCCGAGGTCGCCGACGGCCGCCGCCGCCGGGGCATGGACAACCGCGCCCGGATCGTCGCCGCCATGATCGACATGGTGCGCGCCGATGAGATCGCCCCCAGCGCCGAGCGGGTGGCCGCGAAGGCGGATGTCGGCCTGCGAACGGTCTTCCGCCACTTCCAGGACATGGACAGCCTCTATCGGGAGATGTCGCTGGTCATCGAGGGCGAGATCCGTGCGATCGTGGACCAGCCGCTGCAGGCCGAGGCAGGCCCGGCCCGAATCGTCGAACTGATCGGGCGGCGGGCCCGCTGCTTCGAGACGATCGCCCCGTTCCGCCGCGCGGCCGAGGCCTTCCGACACCGCTCCAAGTTCCTGGGATCCGACTATGCCCGGCTGGTGATCCAGCTCCGCGCGATCCTCGAACGTGAGCTCCCGCCCGAGGTGGCCAAGGACTCGATGCGGCTCGAAACCCTGGACCTGCTGCTGAGCTACGAGGCTTGGGCGCGGCTGCGGCGCGAACAGGGCCTTTCGTTCGAGCGCGCGTGCGCCGTGCTGGAAGACGCCACCCGCCGCATCACCCGCTGAGCGGAACCGACCGCAGGCCCGGCGATTGATCCCACAAGGAGATCGCCATGCTCACACCTGAAATCCTCTACGGCCTGGGCGCCCTCGCCCTCCTCGCGGCTCTTGTATGGGGCGTCACCCAATACAAGCGCCGCAACCGCGCCAACGATCCGGTCAGCGAGGCGGCCACCCGCGCCGAGTACGATCACCCCGGCTCGTACCAGACCGAAGAACAGAAATTCCGCGATCAGGTTCGACCATCCTAGGATCGATTTCGCCCGGCGCCCGGAAATAAATGCCGCACACTTCGCCGAAGCGTGAAGAGTGCGCGTGACGTTTATGTCCGATCTATCTGTATTTTGCCCCACGGCACGTGCCGCCATGACTTCCGTGTCTTGGATGTTTCAGCCTGAGATCCGGAGTTGAAACAATGCTCCGCACGGAACTCTGATCGCCTTCTTGCACGTCGAATGGCGCCGCCACCCCGTCTTGCGCGGGGCGGGCGGCGTCCATCAGCCCCCAAAGGAGAGGCGACGACAGTGCAAGTCTCAACAAGTTCCGCGACTTACGGAGGGAGCCAGGCGCAGCGCGTCCTGGCCTCGCTCCTCCAGCAGACATCGGCGACCGACCGGCAGGAAAAGCCGGGCGGCGCGAAGGGCGCGGGCGGTCCCCCGCCCGGCGGCCCGCCTCCCGGCCCGCCCCCTGGCGGCGGCGCGCGGCAGTTCGCATCCAACACGCTGAGCGGCCTGCTCTCGGTTCAGGAGTCCGACAGCGAGAAGACGTCGGGCAAGGACGACCTCGCGAGCAAGCTCATCGAGGACGCCGACAGCGACGGGGACGGCGCGCTGAGCCTCGAAGAGATCCAGACCACCCTGGGCGCGGAGGCTTCGGACGAGTTGTCGGCCGCGGTCTCGAACCTCGATACCGACGGCGACGGCAAGCTTTCGGCAGAGGAGCTTTCGGCCGGCCTCGAAGCCAACCGCCCCGAACGCGGCGGACGGCCGGCCCCGCCCTCCAGCGCCGACGTCGCCAGCAAGCTGATCGGCGACGTGGACTCGGACGACGACGGCTCGCTCGGTCTGGCCGAGATCCGCGACCAACTGGGGATGGACAACGAGGACAGCGCCCTCGCCAGCGCCTTCGGCAAGCTCGACACCGACGGCGACGGCCTCCTGGGCTCCGCCGAACTGACCGCCGCCCTCGACGCCTTCCAGGCGGCCCGCGGCCAAGGCGGGCAGAAGAACCAGGCCACGGTCACCGCCTGATCCAACGGCGCCGGATCGCAGAAGCGATCCGGTCGCTACGCCTCCAGCTCGATGTCCCAGTAGAGGTAGCGGAACACGAACTCATATCGGAATTAAATTCTTGATTTATCGCACTTTTATCGAAATTCAACGACCCCTTGATGGGTCCGGTCACCACTCGGTCACCACGCCAGATACCTGTGGATAATTCTCCTGCGGCCTAGCTGACGCCCACGCTTGCGCTTCACCCTCACACACTTTCTGCGGGTGGGAGGCGGGGGTCGAAATGAGCGAGGCGTTGGAAATTGACCTGGGAGAGCTCGGCGGCTCGTACCGGTTTAGGTCGCTAGACCAATTTCTGGCTTGGATCGAGCAAGAGCGCACCCGTTGGTCTTGGCTGAACGAGGTCCAAGGCCGAGACAACTTCGGCCTGATGAACTTCATCGGGGGTCGCCTGAACTATCTTCGAGATCAATCCCAGGCAGCCATAAGCCAAGGTCAGCGTCTGCCCGATCTCGTGCACATGGTGAACCAGGTATATGTCGCAGACCAAGGCAACCGAATCCTGCACAGCGAGGGGGATTACGGTCGCCGCGTGCTCGACATCTTCGAAGCCGAAGGCCCTTTCGCAGGGAGCGCGGCGTACGCGGTTGCAACCAATAGAGCGAACCTTGCGAATGTGGGGAACCTTGCACAGATCACCGGGGCACTGTTGGTCGCCGCGCCTAGCTTGATCCGATCTGACGTCGTTTCCCGCCAATTGACGCAAGAGCGTCGAAACCTTCGCGACAGAACAGACCGGCTCCTCGACAAGTTGGAGGACGAAGCTGGCCAGCGGTGGGTCCAGCACCGCGATGACCGATTGCGCGGGCGGAAGGTCGCTCGGCGCTGGGCGAAACGGCAGTTCGGCAAGTGGCGATCCCAGATGGACACTTGGTTGCGCGGCGCTGTGGGGGCTCAAGCCGACTTTGCGCAGGCGCGGGAAACGACTAAGGCCGAGTTCGATAATTTGCGGGCAACGTTCCTAGAGTTCATGCGCCTGCAGGCTCCAGCCCAATACTGGAGCGATAAGGCCGCACGACATAAGACCGCTGAAGACAACGCCAGGAGGCGGCTTTACGTCTTCTTCCCGCTTCTCGCCGCCGGCCTGACGCTGGCCTTCGTTCTCGTGGCAGTTCTATTGCTAGAGCATCCACCTGGGCCTGCCGCCACTCCCCTCTATTTCATCATCTCGGCTGGTCTCGGCACACTGGCCGGGGTGTCCTTCTGGGTCGGTCGTCTTCTAACGAAGCTGTACCTCAGTGAGCACCACCTTCGTGTCGATGCGGAGGAGCGCGAAATCATGACGACCACCTATCTCGCCCTCACGAAGGACCAGGCCGCCGACGAGAAGGACAGGCAGATCATCCTGACGGCTCTCTTCCGGACTACGCCCGACGGCATCGTGAAGGATGACGGCATGGCAGATGGAACAATCGCCGCCTTGCTGGCCCGGCTCATCAGTCCGACCAAATAGGGGCCGGCTAGGCCTCATCAAAGTCCCGGATCGTCTTGAGCCCAAGCTCCTCGTGAGTCACCCCGGCCAAGTACAGCAGCGCCCAGCCGTCCTTCTCAGGATGCTCTGCGGGCGCCCAAGGACCTGGAAGCAAGTGCGC
The DNA here is from genome assembly GCF_024508875.1 of Phenylobacterium sp. GTDB lineage: Bacteria > Pseudomonadota > Alphaproteobacteria > Caulobacterales > Caulobacteraceae > Phenylobacterium. Next base: position 19,340 of record NZ_JANINU010000144.1, on the reverse strand, counting down.
GTGTCGAGTTGCAGCCGGACTTGGGAGCCAAACGTCGATGCCGCGCTCAGCCTCACGCACGAAGAGCGCGATGCCGCGGTCGATGGCCCCCTTGGCGCGCCGAGTTGACAACCACTCCGTATCCTCAGGTCAACCAAGCACTCTGAGCAGGTCGTGTGCTGGCCGACAATTCCGCCTGCGGGTGGCCAACCGGGGCAGGAATGGGTAGCGTTTCCGCAGCATATCGCGACGGCGGGGGCCTAGAATGACAGTGCCAGTGACGCAGCGTCCATTCTCATGGACCTGCCCATTCTGCAACCATGCACAGGTCGTCACGGATGAAAATTACTGGATCAACCGCGACCACATAGATCGTAACACCGACAAAGCTGGAAATGTTGGCGTTCGATCGGAGGCCATCATCTGCGCCAACCCTGAATGCCAACAGCTAAACCTTACCGTGGACTTGGTGCGCGACATTCGTAGTTCAGCTACGGGCGGTTGGACGTCGTCGCCTGGATCGCCACTGGCGAGCTTCGATTTCCTTCCGAGAGGGGCTGCTAAGCCTCAGCCTGACTACATTCCGAAAGCCATCTTGGACGACTACGTCGAGGCGTGTTTGATCCGAACTCTAAGCCCGAAGGCCTCGGCAACCCTTTCCCGCCGTTGTTTGCAGGGAATGATCCGAGACTTCTGCGGGATTTCGAAGAAGCGCCTGATCGACGAGATACGAGAGCTTAGACGCCAGGTCGACGAGGGCGAAGCAGATCGCAACATTTCCATCGAAAGCGTAGGAGCCATCGACGCAGTTCGTGAGGTCGGCAACATAGGGGCCCACATGGAGGCCGACGTCGATCACATTATTGAGGTCGATCCGGGCGAGGCCGAGCTCCTGATCGGTCTGATCGAAGATCTTTTTGCCGACTGGTATGTCCAGCGTGAGAAGCGACGCTCGCGCTTCCAAGCTCTGGCCGATCTTGCCGCCGAAAAGAAGACACAGAAGCAGCAAGCCGGCTCGAATCAAGCGCTACCCACGTCACCGATCGGAGCTAATGCTGCGGAGGCGGCAAGCGATCAGAGCGCTTGAAGGCTATAAGCGACCGTTTCTGACGCGACCGCCCCCCCGATTCTGTGGACGGCCCCGTGAATCGACTCCGTTTTTCCACAGCGCGACAATCGAGTGTGGACAGTACGCGCAATGTTCTGCCCCGCGCCTTCTCAAAGACTGCGAAGCGAGTAGGCATGAGCATGCACCGAAGCACCGCCGGTGGCCTTCTGAGGTAGGAGTTCACGGTTCCAACCCCAGAAGGACCACGCCGCGAAGAATGACGTCTGCAGCGGCTCCGGTGCTGGTACCGGCCTGTGAGAGGGCGGCACTTGAAGGGGGACCGGCGGCCCCCTTCATTTCGTCATCTAGCGACAGGTTGGGAGGCCTGTCACTCTCGGGATATTATCTATCCACTGCCTCGCGCGGATGGCCCACAAGCCGAATGATGGAGGCATTCAGGTTCGCGTGCGGGCCGGACCATGAAGACCTCACGGCGATGCCCGCACTGATCGCACGGCACGTGCCTTGGCAGCGGGTAGGCGCTGATACAAGCACCGGCAGCTCTGCAGCACAGGGTTCCCCGATCTCTCGCTTCGGAGTTACGTTGACTGAATGTCATCCAAGCCTGAAGACGACGACACCAACTATCGGCGCATACTCGCAGGTCTCAAGGAGGTCGCCGAGATCGAAGCCGGTCAGAAGAAGCCCGCCCGCGTCTATACGCCAGCCCGGCAGGGCGCGGCGGCAAGTCGGATCTCGCGCGCTAAGCCGACGCCGGCCTCGGAATGAAGATTGTCAGCTCGAACACCGACGCTGAGCTCGCAGCGAACCGCGCTCTCGAGCAGGTTGAAGGAGGGCTTGTCGAGCTGACTGCCAACCTCATTCGCGTTGTCCGCGGAGCCGGTCGCCCGGGGGACATTATCGAACAGGTTGTCGGCCTTACAGAGGCTCTCCGGGAGTACGGTGACGCCGCCGGACATCTCCCCGCGGGTGATGAGCTCGCTGGGATGATCAGGCTGGAATCGCGGGAAGTTGTGGTCGGTCACGTCAGTGAGAGCTCTGCGGCGTGGCATTACGCCGAGCAGAGAATGGTGCGGGGCGCGCTGCAGATGGCAGCGTCATCCCTACTCGGCCAGCTCACACAGCGGGCCGCAGGCAGTCAGGAACTGTTCAACGGTCTCTTCGAGATTGAGCGCATGCGCGAAGAGAACCGTCGCGAAACGTCCCGAGCTGCCCGGGCCGGCAGAGCGAGAACCCCAAAGCGTTCGCTGAAGAAGTCCGCCGCTAAGCCGCGAAAGAGCTAGCCTACGCGACCGAAGGCGGAGAACCAGCGTCCGCGATCAAGGCCTGGGCTTCAGTCTTTGACAAGACATCGCCCCAGTCGACGGGTTTGGGAATCTTGCCTTCGTATGGGAGCCAGCACCCGCGCCGGAAGCTGTACACCTCTTTCGGCCACCCCCTCGAGGGCCCCCTGTAGAGGGCTCCCTCGTTCTCGATGAAGATCCAGCTCGCGCGGTCCACTATTCGTCCTCTTCCGCCTGGAGGCCTCGCTCCGCGAGCCGCCGGAGCGCTTCCGGTCGGCTCAAGTGCTCATCCTGGGCGGCAATCCAGCGATCGACACGCTCGACCTGGTCGGGCGGAACCCGCACCCCGATGAAGGTCGAGCCCACACGGGGTCTGCCTCGCTTTTTTCTGTTATCAGTTATTGCGTCTGCCACCAATTTTTGATAACAACAATTCAGCCGGATGGGAAGCGGCAACTCCCCATCCGGCCTAACCCGAAACGACGAAACAGGAGTTCGTCATGTTCCAAGCTAAGGCCTCACCTAACACCCCGGCCGTGCCCGCCGAAGGCGCAGAGCCGATCTCTCCACAGATCATGGCGATGCTTGAGCCGTTCTTCAGGGGATGGCGGGGCGACGCCTCAGAGGTTGCGCTTCCCCCCCAGCGGGGGCGCCCTGCGCCGGCTGCGGCACGACAACTCGTGGCGGCCTGAGGTGAGCTGTGAACGCGCCGAGGCGCGAATGTTGTTCCGCGTTCTCGCATCTGCCGTATCAGGCACGCTCACGCGAAGGGATGGGGTACGCTTCATAGAGACCCTGGGGGCGCAACTCGCAATCGAGGGAGCAGCCGAGGAAGTTGCCGGTATGGCAGCCCAGGCTCGGATGGACATCGTCACCGTCGCGAGCGCGCTCCCCAAAAAGCGCCCGCGGCGGGCCCGCCGGATGAGCACCAAGCGATGGAGGGCGAGGTGAGCGAAGCCACAGTGCTCGCGTTCCCGAGCCGACCCAGTTCGGAGACCTGGAAGCGGATCTGCGACGCGGAACTTTCGATCCAACCCGACCTTCAGTGGGCCTATTGGAGCCTAGCTCAGGCGATAGACCTCATGAGCGACGAGCAGCGATCCCAACTCGTCGATCGCTTCGACGCGCTCGACGACAAGCAGACGCGAGGCGTTCGATCGCCGGCGGAGATTGCGGCGCGGAACATGGCTTGGTTCGTCCAAGACGCCCGAAGGGCCGCGAAGTCGACTCGATAGACGATCTTGAGAAGTGCAGCCTCAGCGATGCAATTAACCCCCTAGGGTTCTAGCCGCCCCTTGAGCTTTTCCGCGGCGCGCTTTTTTGCCCTGCGGACCTGCCGGCTCTCAGCCGCCGGCGGTTCCGCTTGGGCCGCTCGCAGTAGGCGCAGCTCTTTGAGGATTTCGCGGTCCGTCTGCGCCTGCTCCTTCGCTATCGCGAGCGCCTGCTCTTGTTGGGCGAGTCCTGCGACCACGTCAGCGTCGCCGGCCAGATCGTGCTGGTAGGTTGCGATGCTGACGTACAAGGCGATGAGAGCGACCAGCAAGCTGGCTGCGCCCATCGCGAATGCCCAGTCAAACGTCGTTGCCAAGCCAGGAGAAAGGGCGGCAGCCTGCTGGCGTGCGGCCTGAGGGGCAATCATACCCTGCTGCACGGACTGCAGCAGCACTCGGAACTCGGCGAGCTGGGCGACATCGAAGGGTCGCATGCGCTCTAGGACCTCTGAGAGCTCAGGAATGCCCTGCGACCGGCCCTCGATGACGTTCTCACTCGTCGCCCATCCGCCACAGCCGGGCACTCGGCAATTCTCTATGTTGTCCTCAAGGGTGTTCGCCATGCGCGCCAGCTGTAAGCCGTTGAGCTGGCTGACGAAGGTGGTGCCGCACTTGTTGCAGCGGGCCATCAACGGCATGGCATCACCTCCGGCTCTGCAGACAAGCTTTGATGAGATCCTCTAGCGCAGCCCGCGCGGCGATCTCGGTCAGCGTTGCCAACCTGGACGTTGATTGAGCAGGAGGCGCTGCCGACTTTCGCAATGCCGTTCTATAGCTCGAAGTCGCCGGTGTAGCGGCGGCCGTCGATCTCGATGCTGATGGAGTTGAACTTGGGCATGTTAGGTATCTCGCCAGTTGGCAATGAAGACTTGGCCTTCCGCCGACCTATGAGAGAAATCCCCGACCTGTACCTTTTGGATCCCCATTACCTTCTTGGCCGCAGCAATGATGAGGTCGAAGTCCGGCACCTCGGTTGGCTCAGGACAGAGAGCCATGATCTGCCGACCTACAGGGGTGAGAGTAGCGGCCGGCATCGCGATCTCTGCATTTGGCGCGCCGTGAAGGATAATCGCCCGCCTCCCGTAGACCAGTCCGCCATGCCCTTCGTCATCCAGCTTCAACGGCTTCGTTAGCATCCCGAGCCGGATCAAAGAGAAATCCTCAAGGATGAGCAGCGGGGCAAGCCGATCGCCTTTGTGGAACTCGCCGGCGAAGAGCACATAGTCCCCGTTGTTAACCCAAGGCCGGACAGTCTGGACGGCGCTGGCCAACTGCTTGTCCATCACGGAAAGCACCTGGAGCGCGCCGAGAGAAAAGCTACCGGGTGCGCGACATTCGCCAGCCAGGATGCGTGCGAACAACGTCCTCATGTCCTCGGAGGAGGCATTCTCGGCATGGGCCTGGAAGAAGTTCATGAAGTCGTCAGACGGAGCAGGCCCCTCCGGATCTTTGGGCGGATCCTCTTTGAGCTGGAGAAGCGTCTCGGCGGCGATCGCCTCCACATTCTCCTGCTTCCTCAGCCGGTCGTAGCCCCAGCGTTGAACCGCGCGATCTACCAAGGCCTCGTCGGCTGTCGCCCGCGTTGCTGCGGCTTGCGCAATCGCACGCTTTACGACCGATCGAGCCTCTGTGTCGTCGCGTATTCTCTGCGCCAGGTTGTCGACGCCAGCCGCGGGGATATCGGCAACAGCTCCAATAAGTCGTCCGATCGCGGCTGCGATCGGCTTCCCTAAAACGGCAGCGGTGAGCCCGCCTTCATCCATGAAGGTCTGCAGAGAGCCCTTCTGTGCGCCACTGCCCGCCGCCTCCGCCACGCTATTGCCCCTTTGGTGGCTTGAATGATCGTAACACTTCTAAATGCGGGAACAGCCGAGAGTCCATCTAGGCACCAACCTCGCCGGGCGAAGAGCTTGCCGCAGGTTGGCACCCCTATCTGCGACCACCGCTCGCGTGCGAATGCGGGATTTGCTGGCCATCAGCCAACACCTCAACATCTGGCGCAGCTATGGCGACTGCCGGCCTCTAGCGCAGCCAGAGGGCCATCTCGTTGAGCGAGCAGGCACTCCCCCATGCCTCGAGCCCAGCCGTTCGTACTAATCTCATTTCCGGACGACGTGGGTGATCGAGTTGCGATACTGGCCGGTGTCCACGAGCGGCCTCTCGCTCTTGCGGCCGCGCGCCTTGCGCTTGGCGATGGTGGCCGGCGCCAGGGGCACGAAGTCGCCCTCGTTGACCTTGGCCTTGACCGCGTTCTCCACGAGGATGCCGACGCGGTGATGTACGGCCGTGGCGTCCTTCGCCTTGCCGTCCAGCACCGCCTTCGCGCCCGCCCTGTAGGCTTTGACGATCGCGTCGCGGTTCTCGCGAACGGCGGGCTTGAGGTGGGGACGCGCCGGAATGTTCGCAGCGGGCGACCCCTCCTCCATGATTTTGCCGATAGCGGCATTGTTGATCGGCCCGCGATCGTTCGCGTCTTCGTCGATTTGCCGCTCGGCGTTGGAGGCCGGAATGCCCACGAGCACCCGCTCGCTCGCCAGGGCCTCCAAGCCGCGCAACAACGCGGCGGTGCCGTCCTTCGTGACTTTGAAGGACATGGCTACTTCGCCACCTGATAGCTTGAGATCCACGTGCGCGAAGTGCTGTCGGTAAGGGTATAGCCTACTGTGCCGGCGAAGCTCGTGAGCTTGTAGGCCACACGGATAGCAGGCCAGGCGCCGGCGCTAGTCTGATGCAAGAAGGTGAAGCCCACATCCTCGGTGTAGCTGTCGGTGCCGCCGCCGGAGATGAAGCTCGTGGCAAGCACTAGTTGGCTGGGAGCGAGAACCGGCGTGGTGCCGAAGGTGATCGCGCCCGACGCACCAGAGGTGCCGCCGAACGACAGGGCGGCGCTCGTCTCCGCACCGGGAATGACGATGATCGTCGCGGCTTTAGCCCCGATCGCACCGCCAAAGTTGACCCGGAACGTCGATCCACTGGGGATGTTCGATGTGGCATAGCCGAACCAGGTCCGGGCCCGGATCGGACTGTTGTCCATCGCGCCGAAACTTTGATTCAACGTCGCCATCCAGGCAGGCGCGCCGGTGCCCGCAAGCGCCAGGTTGCGCTCCTTTCCATCCCAGGACAGTCCACACCCGGCGCTGGAGGAGAGCAGACAATCGGCGGCGATCGGCGTCTGATTGGAGGCGCTGACCACAGCCAGCACGACCAGGTCCCCGGGGTTGATCGCCGTGGTGGTCGATATCGACAAGGTTTCCGAAGTCGCCGACGCCTGACCGGCGGATCCAGCGACCGTCGGCGTACCGGGAGCCGCAAGGCTTTGGCTCGCCAAGAGTAGCGCCACGAGCGGCGCAGTGACTGCGATATTGGGGAAGTTCGTATTCATTTTCTGCCGGCCTGGGGCCGCCTTCTCGATGATGAAAGGGACGCCGGCCGCGGGGCGGAGATGTACCCCCGCCGGCCCTCTGCTGTTGGATTTCCGCGAGACCTGCAGAGTGCCCGCGCCTGGAGCGCTACGCTGACCCAGGATCGGCGGCGCGCCATGAAGCCGGAGGCGCCGCTACTCTTGTCGAGGACTACCCATAGCCCTTATCGACGAGCATCTTCGTGACCGGATCTCCGATCGCGATGCACGTGAGGTCCGAGTACCACTCGTCTTTTCGAGTATCTCCCCAGTGATCAACCACGATCACACGGTAGAGGCCGTCATCTGCGACTCGGGGCAGAAATGCATTCTGCAGTTGCCCCTGTAAGCTCACCGACAAGTTGGTGCGGTTGATGCTGGCGTTGTCGATCTGCACGACGCGGCCCATCTTGATCTCAGGGTTCAAGAGACAGCGAACCTGGATGCCAGCGTAGGTTTGCTCGGGGATACCCACCATGCCCGTTGCTGCCGTAAGAACTACCGCAGGACCGGGGATGACGCCGCCGATCGGAACCAACTGCAGTTGGCCATTCTGAATAGATGGCTTCGTGTCGGTCGACTGGCCGAGCGCGCGCAAGTGATCGCGCGCCATCCCGAACATCACCTTGCCCCTCGGGAGCGCGGCGCCGGGAAGATCCGGCGCATAGCCCTGCTTCACCCCGTGCTCCCCCATCGCTCCGGTCAGGGCGTTGAGGTGGTCCTTCGGTGTGGAGCCGGCAGCCAGCGACTTGTTGATGATGGCGAAGTTGTAGGCCTGGTCACCATCGGCCGCGACGATCTCTAGGTACGTGTCGGTCGCATTCTCCCGTCCTCGCTTTGCTTGGACGACGGACCCAGAGAACACCGTGCCGAATGGGCCATCTGCGTAACCAGCTTCCAGCACGATCCGGAGGAACTCGCGCTGGACCTTCAGCGCAGTGGCCTCAGAAACGTTCCACACTCGTAGCGTGGCGCTGTTCGGGGTGAGCAGATCCCATTGGTTCACGCGGAAGCTGATGCGAAGGCTGGAGAAGTCGATCGCCGCGTCATCATCGCCCACGATAAGAGAGATCTTACGATTGTAGAGCCGGCTCATTCCAAGCCTTCCGCGCGATGAGTGGTGACCGTGAGGTGACCGGCGCTTCGAGAGCCCCCGAGAAGCGGCGAGATTCCCGCGAATTTCCAGGGATTTGACTCCACTCCGACCGGGACTTTGGCGACCCAAGGAAGGTAATCGAGGCTCAATGTTTTGCCTCCGGATCACTATCCCGACCAAGGCTCGCACCTGGGAATGCCGGCACATATCCAGCGTAGAAGTCGGCCAGCGACTTGGGCGTGGTCACCGCCAGCGCGCCCTTCACCACGCGGGTGTTGGTGTACGCGTCGCCCATCTCCTTCGCCGCCTGCTCCAGGGCCTGGAGTGCCAGCGCGAAGTTCCCCAGCTCTTCCGCCCGCGCCGCAATGCGATCGAGCCGCGCCAAGCGGTGGACCTTGTTCGCGATGCCTACTCGAGCCGCGTCTCGGAGATAGTCAGTTCGTGTGGCCTCAAAGAGGTCTCGCCAGCGGGATGACAACGCCGATCCCTTGGGGTTCGTCGGGTCGTAGCCGCGGATGGCGTTGTCGGAGATCTCGATACCGAACTCCGCCTTCAACATCCTGCGGACTGAAGCCGCAGGTTCGAAGGCAGCAAGATGTTGGACAACGAAGGTTTTCGCGGCGTCGGATAGCTTGCCACGACGTCGGGGCGATTGAAGGTTGGCAGAAGTCAACGACGAGCCCCCCGAACAAAGGCGGCCAGCTCGTCGTCGCCTGGACCGGGATCTTCTTCCATCGGAGGAAGAGCGTCCGGGTCCGACTTCAGAGCGTCCCTGAAGCCAACCCAACGCGCGTTGTGATCGCCCCAGGCCTTCGCATCGGGCCGATCCTCACCAGTCTGCATCAGAAGGATTGCGCTCTGCGTGAACTCCCGGCGGAGGATGCGATCACCGCCTCCCTTCACCCACCCAGCCGCCTCCAGGCCACGCAACGCCCGTCGCACCCTTCCGAGCTCCGCGAGTGCCTGAAGCCCACGGGCGACAAGTTCGCCTTCGACCTCGCCGAGGACCGCTAACAACGCCAGGGCATGCGCGTGTTGCGCCGACTGCTCCCCAGCGGCAGCCTCCCGGTGCCGGCCGGCGAGAACCGCGTGCGCCGCCTGGGCGGTCTCCACCGTCGCCTCTGCAGATGCGCGCGCGCGGCCGCCATCTGCAGGTGCCAGACTATCCAGCGTCAGCGGTTTCCCAGATGCGAGATTCGCAAGAATGCGGTCTGCGGCGCCCTCGCCATTCGCCATGTCGATTCGAATTGCCGACAGCGCCGACTGCGCCTCCGCGAGCGCGCTGTTAGCTACCTCGAGGCCACGCAGCGTGGCCGCAGCGGCATCGCTTGCCTCAGCCAATCGCGTCGCAGCATCGGTGAGGCGGATCCTGCTCTCCGTGCGCATCAGCGACCACCGCCACCGTTGCCGTTCCAGAAGTCGCGGTTCTTCTGGTTGATGTCGCGAATTTGGGCGCTGAGATCCATGCGGGCGCCGCGATCCCTCGCGACTTGGCGCATCTGCGCCTCCGCCGCCTCACGGGGCGGGCCACTGGTCACGCCGTTAGTCGGAGTAGCCATGTCCATCATAGGCACCATGACGAACACCGTGAGCTTGCCGTCGATGACTTCAGCGATGTGGTTCTCGGCGCTGAACTCCGCGACCAGAATGCGCTGGGTGCCGGCGTCATCTCGACCCCCGCCGGACCTCTGGTGGCGCCTCGCCGGACGAGGAGCGTCAATGCTGCGGACGCGACGAAAGATCTTGCCCATCGGGGCCTCCCTCTTGGATTGGATTGGTTTCTGCGAGGCTTGCATCACGAGGCCTCAGCGAGCGGCGACGCGAGGCCACAGAACTGAAGGATCTTCACCGGAGCCTGGCAGCCGGGCTGATCTGGTCGGGGCCCCCAAGTGCGCTGCCATTCACCGGGCCGGCGCTGCCATAGCCGCACATCCGCCAACCAGCGGCGCTCGACCTCGCTTAGGCCGTCGAAGAAAACGCCCTCTGGGGTGGGTTCGTAGGCCTCCCACCGGCGCCGCAGCAGCCATTCGTGGGCCTTGCCCATGTGGCGCCCGCCATCTTCCGTCGCATCCGGAGATTGGCGGCAGAACTCTTCCACCGCGATGGCCAAAGTGCGATGCTCGACACCTTCGGCGACAAGCTGGACGAACGCGCTCCGAAGAAGGTCGTTGTTCGAGCGCCCTCGCGGTATCTGGGGTATGGCGCGCAAGACGCGTCTGAACGATACCTCGTTGGAGCCATCTTCGCCCCCGCTCGCGAAGCGGGTTTCATCATCAGAGGTTTGAGTCAGAGGTTTCACCCCGCCATCCACGGGGGGTTTAGCCACCCATTCTAGGGGGGCATGTTGGCCCGCCGTTCGGGGGGTAGTTGCGAGATGTTCACGCCCTCGGTCGGGGGGGTTCATCACCCCCCGCCGAGGGGGGGTTTTGCGCTCAGCGGGTTCAGCATGAATGGAGATGAGGTAGCGGTTGGTCTGCCCAAACCCACCGCCCGCGCTTTCCAGGGCCATGTATCCGCACTCGCACAGAAGCTTGTCCGCGAGGCGGATGCTGTCTGGCTTCGCTCCCAGTTCGGCGGCGAGCCGCTCACGACCCACCCAGCTCAGCAGCAGGCCACGCGACTGGAAAATCTCGCGCGAGGTATAGTCGGTCACTCTAAGGGCGAACGAACTGCGGGCGAGATAGGACAAGCGCGCGTCGCGAAGGACATGGCTGAGCACGTCCATTCGAACCTTGGTGAAGGAGTCACGGTTCGGGGGGCCTTCATCCATCACGCGGCCCGTCCACCTGCTGAGAAGGACCGCCGGCATTCGCGTCGCCGAAGAGGCAGAACCACAGCCCTGAAGCCCTCCGCCAAGAAGGCGTCGGTCTCGGCGATGCGGAGCAGATCATGCGCTTCGGCGGGATCAGCCTCAGCTTCGGCCCGATGCTTGGCCGCGAGTTCGAACAGCGTGTTGGCATAGGCCGCGGCCTGGGCGGCGCTAAGGCCGCCTCTCCAGACCACGGGCGGGACATATGTGACGATGGCTGACACGGTCAGGCGGCCGCCAAGTCGGATGTGGGCCGGCGGCTAGTGACTTCGCTAGTGGACCGAACCTTCTGCGCGTCAAGCCACGCATCGACGTCGGCTGCATCGTAGACGACGCGGCGGAGGCCTCCGACCTTGATGAAGACGGGGCCGCCTCCGGCGCACCGAAGGTTGCGAAGCGTCTTTGGCGAGAGTCGGGCGCGGGCCGCGGCTTCGGCCTCGTTGAGGAACACTCTCAAGATGGCAGTCTCCCAGGCAGATCCCAGAGGGAGCTCGGGACCTGACGGGAAATTAGGGCTGCGCTGGGCTACGGGCTTCGGACAGAACCCCCCCGATTTTGGCTGGCGGCCCGCCGCCGAGCGCCTTGCTTAGCTCGATACTCCGCTCCGAAGCGCAAGCTAGGTGTCAGTTCTTCGAGTTGCCCAAGCAGGCTCATGAAGTGGGCGGACTTTTCGTGCGCGGGGCGCCCGGTGAGGCCCGAGTAGAGCTTCCCAAGAACTTGGGCGAAGGCCTGGGCGCGGAAATCTGGCGGCCGGCCATTGCTAACTCGAGGAACATGGTACCTCAGCCATTCTAACCCCGCTGATATGGCCCATCGAGAGCGACCCGGCTTCAGGCGGAAGTCCTCCGCTCTCCAGCCAATCGCAGCGAGCGCTGTAATTGAGGTTCCAGAAAGCTGACCGGCGCTTCTCCCGGCCTTTCCTAGTCGCGCTGCTCGGCGAAGTTCCAAGCGCGCCTGGCGGTAACCGATGAAGCGAAAGCCAGCGGCACTAGACCCGGGCTCGCGCGCGATTCTGGCGAGGCAGGTACATAGGGATGTCAGTGCACCGTCTGTAAGACCGCCACGCATCTCTGGCGGCACGATGCAATCGGCAAGTTCAGCGCGGATCGTCGCCTCGATGATCGAGACCAACCGGACTTCATCCTCGGAAAACCCGACCATTTCAGTTTGTCGCCAGTTCGCCGGCACTGGGGTCCGGGCGACCGGCGAGGGCAGCATCAATCCTGGCGGAGATGCGATCGGCCGCCGCCCTGACCGGATCATCAGCCAAATGCGCATAGCGCTGTGTCGTCGCGGCTTGGGCATGCCCAAGCATCTTGCCGATCAAGAATAGAGTGGCACCGCCCAGCACTCCGGCGCTGGCGAAACTGTGACGGAGATCGTGAATGCGGACGTCTTCGAGGCCGGCGCGCTTGCGAAAGCCAACCCAGGCCCAATCCAGGTTGCGGATCGGCAGGGTGGCGTCGCGCGGGTCCGGGAACACCCACGGCGATTCAGTCCATTCGACCTCTGCCAGGAGGGTTTGCGCGGGGGCGCCGAGCGGAACCACCTTCCGGCCCGTCTTACTATCCTCGAGCTGCAGGTATCCGTCTTGGACCTCGCTCCACCGCAACTGCGCGATCTCGTTCTTGCGGGCGCCGGTGAGGGCCAGCAGCCGCACGATGCGGACGTGATGGCGGTGGGCGCCTTCGATCTCGGCTGACGTCAGGGCCTCGCCCAGCCTGCCGAGCTCTGCCGTAGAGAGAAAACGCTCCCGCCGACCGTCGGCGAAGGTTTTCACGCCGTCACAGGGGTTCGAGCCGACTGCCAGCTCCTTGTTCGTGATGGCCCAAACGTAGATCGCTCGCAGGAGCTTCACAGACTTCGTCGCGGCCGTCTTGCCGCCTCGAGCCCGCTCGCCAGGGCGGCGCACGGCCTTGACCCTGGGCACCGGCTCCTTCGTCTCCTCGGCCTTCGGCCTCGGGATGCGTCCGGAGGCGACCGCGTCCCGCATCCGCTCGACATCGGCACTGCTAACCTGGGTCGAGCGCAGGTGACCGATTAGCGGCTTGATGTGGCCCTCGATCCGGATGCGGTCGAGGGTGATCGTACTCGCCTTCTTTGTGGCGCAGCCGCTCGCCAGATAAGCGTCGCAGAGCTGCGCCACAGTCTCCGCCCTCCGCTCCTTGGCACGTGTGGTCTGAGGATCCTCGCCGAGCTCGACCCTGGCCAGGACTTGCGCGGCCGCCTCGCGGGCCTCGTCAGGCGTCAGGGCGCCATACCGGCCGATCTTGAATTGCTTCCGCGGCGCCGTACGGCCGCCGCCTACCCGGTACCTCACTAGGAACGTCTTCGCGCCGCTGGGCTCTACGCGCAGGCCGAAGCCCTTTAGGCTCTCGTCCCAGACGATATACCGGCCCCCAGCCGGTTCAAGGCCCTTGATAGTGCGCTGAGTCAGGGGCGCCACGCGACCGGTCTCTTCCGCCATGATCCTCGATGCCGAGCTGAGTCTGGTCACCACGCGGTCACCACCGCTGGGGGGATATACCGGGACAACGTGGGCCGAATGATCGGCCTAATGCTCGGAAGTCGCAAGGGAAATGCTGCGGTCCGGGACGTCTCGGGACCTCTAGGCCTCCAGTTCGATGTCCCAGTAGAGGTAGTCCAGCCAGCTCTCATGCAGGTGATGCGGCGGGAACCTGCGGCCGCGATCCTGGAGCTCGTGGGCGCTGGGTCGACGAGGCTTCATGCGCGGGTGCATGTGGGCCTCGTGCGGGGTGCGGCCGCCCTTGGTGAGATTGCAGCGCGCGCAGGCGGTGACGATGTTCTCCCACGTGGTGCGACCGCCACGCGAGCGGGGGATCACGTGGTCGAAGGTCAGGTCTTCGCCCACCGTGCAGTACTGGCAGGTAAAGCTGTCGCGCAGAAACAGGTTGAAGCGGGTGAACGCCGGCGGGCGGTCCTGGGCCACGTACTGCTTCAGCGATACGACGCTGGGCAGCTTCATCGCAAAGGAGGGAGAGTGGACTTCCTGGTCGTAAGTGGACACGACGTCCACGCGGTCGAGGAAGACCGCCTTGATCACTTCCTGCCACGGCCAGAGGGACAGGGGATAATAGGAGAGCGGCCGGAAATCGGCGTTGAGCACAAGACACGGCCATCCGGAGGGCGGAGCCTTAAGCACCTGCATGGCAGGGCCTCCGGAAGCGACGCCTAAGGGCGCTTATGACGGTCGACGTGGGACTGAAGACAGCACCTCAGCAACTGGAATCGACGTGACTGGGGAAAAATATAGGCCCGATTCGGAGACACATCCACGACGGCGGGATCGGAAAGCGCTTCCGCCTCGCCCTCTCTTCGAAAGGGCGAGGCCTTAGGCGTCGCGCATGGGGGCCTACGTCCCAGGACGGCGGTGGCCGCGGAGACGGTGACGCCAGGCCCCAAAAGCGAAAGGGGCCCCGAAGGGCCCCTCCTTGGTCCGCTGACGGGAGGGACGTCAGACGCCGAGGCCAGCCGTAGAGAGGGCGGCGAAGAGGCCGAGGGCCAGCAGGAACGCCGGGGCGATCCGGTCGAAGCTGCGTTCGAAGCGCGAGAGGTTCATGACACACACCTTGAGTTTTCAGTTTCGGACCCCGGGGGAGCGGGGCTGTCCGTTTGGACGATTGTGGGATAGCACGATCTGAACAGTGCACAGATCAGCGTTTTCACAGGACCGTTATGCGTTTACGCACCCCGTTTGGATGCGCGGCCGCAAAATTTTCGACGAAAAAGGGGCCCGCAGCGGGGCCCCTCCATCGACTTCGACGCTCGGATAGGGAGATCCTTAGGCGCCCAGGCCCGCCGTGGCCACGGCCGCAGTGAGGCCGAGGAACAGGAGGAAGACCGGGGTCGCGCGATCGAAGAAGCGTTCGAACTTTGCGAGAGACATGACACACACCTTTCAGTTTGAACCCTCAGGGGAGTGAGGGACTTTTCTATTTGAACGGTGCTCAGATAGGCGCGCATCTGATCGTCGTCAAGATATCTGTACAGCGCTCAGATGTGAAATTATGGTAAGGTTCATGAGCCAAACGAAGACCGTCGAGCCCCGCCCCTATCACCACGGCGACCTGCGCCGGGCGCTGGTGGACGCCGCCCGACGGCTCCTGGAGGCGGAGGGGCCCAGCGCCCTTTCGTTGCGGGCCGTGGCGCGAGAGGCGGGCGTTAGTCCGGCGGCGCCCTACCACCACTTCAAGGACAAGTCCGAGCTGATGGACGCCGTGGCGCAGGAGGGCTGGGAGACGCTGAACGCCCAGATGGCCGAAGCCAAGACCCGGGACGCCGGTCCGCATCAGCTCACCGCGCTCGGCATCACCTATGTCTGCTTCGCCCGCGAGAACCCGGCGCTCTATCGCGTGATGTACGACATGGTGCGCGAGAAGGAGGCTCTGCCGGAGGACGCCCAGAGCAACAAGGACAGCGCCTACTGCATGGTCCGGGACACCATGGTCGAACGCGGCGCCGACCCGGCGGCCGAAACCCACCTGGAACTTGCCACCATCGCCGCCTGGTGCGGCGCCCACGGCCTCGCCGAGATGGCCGGCTTCAAGCAGTTCGAGCACCTGAAGGAGGAGCTCGGCGGCGAGCGCGCCTTCCTCGACGCCGTCCTCAGCCATATGGGGCTGTTCGCGCCCAAGCACGGCGCCTGCTAAGGCTCGCGGGTGTTCGCCACCCGCTTCGCCCCCTCCCCGACGGGATTTCTGCACAAGGGTCATGCCTTCTCCGCGCTGACCGCCTTCGCCGCCGCGCGCGCGACGGGCGGACGGTTCGTGCTGAGGATCGAGGACATCGATGCGACCCGCTGCCGACCCGAGTTCGAGGCCGCGATCTACGAGGACCTGGGCTGGCTGGGCCTTGAGTGGGAGGAGCCGGTCCGGCGCCAGTCCGAGCACCTCGACGACTACCATGCCGCCTTGGGCCGCCTCGAGGCCGACGGCCTGGTCTATCGCTGCTTCCGCACGCGCAAGGAGGTGGCCGAGGCCATGGCGTCGGCGCCGCACGGCCCGATGGAGGTTTTCCGCGGCGGGCCACTGGGCCGGGCCGAGGAGATGCGCCGTCTCGCGGCAGGCGAGCCCTTCGCCTGGCGCCTGTCGCTGGACGCCGCGGCGCGCAGGCTGGGCGGCTTCGCGGGTCTGACGTTCATGGAGGGCGAGGCCCGCATCACGGCACAGCCCGAACTCGGCGGCGACGTGGTGCTGGCGCGCAAGGACGTGGGCGTCGCCTACCACCTGGCCGTGGTCGTGGACGACGCGCTGCAGGAGATCACCCACGTCATCCGCGGCTGCGACCTGTTCGAGGCCACCCACGTCCAGCGCCTGCTGCAGGCGCTGCTGGGCCTGCCGACGCCCATCTATCGACACCACGACCTGCTGCTGGGCCCGGACGGCAAGCGCTTCGCCAAGCGCGACCGGTCCGAGACGCTGCGGTCCTTGCGCGAAGGCGGCATGAGTGCGGGCGACCTGCGCCGGGAGCTGGGCTTTGACTGACGCGACCGCCAGCCCGAACGCCGCGAGCCGCGCCCAGGCGCTGGCGGTGCTGGTGATGGGCGCGTGCATCATCGGACTGGCCGCCATCCTGGTGCGCCTCAGCGACGCCGGCCCGACCGCGACCGGCGTCTGGCGGCTGGTCTTCGCCGCTCCGCTGCTGGCGATCATGGCGGCGCGCACCGGCGGCTTCGGCGGCGCGCCGTCGAAATGGGCGCTGCTGGCCGGCCTGTTCTTCGCGCTGGACCTCGGCTTCTGGCATTACGGCATCCAGTACACCTCGGTCGCCAACGCCACGGTCCTGACCAACCTGACGCCGGTGGTGGTGACGGCGGTCGCCTGGGTCTTCCTGCGCCAGCGACCCCGGCCGCTGTTCCTCGTCGCCGTGGCCGCGGCGGTCGCGGGCGCGTCGATGATGGCGATCGAGAAGACCGGCGGGACGCCGCGAAACCAGCCGCTGGGCGACACGCTCTCGCTGATCACCGCCGTCTGGTACGCGCTCTACTTCCTTACCATGGCCGAAGGCCGCAAGCGCGAGACGGCGAGCCGCCTGATGTTCTGGGCCAGTGTCACCGGGGCGCCCCTGCTGCTGGCGGCGGCGGTCCTGCTGGGCGAGCGGCTTGTTCCGGCCACGCCTCGCGGCTGGGCGGCCTGCGTCGGGCTGGGCCTGATGCACGTCGCGGGACAGGGCTCCATCGCCTGGGCGATGGGCCGCCTGCCCACGCCCACGGCCTCGGTCGTGGTGCTGGTCCAGCCCGTGGTCGCCGCAATCCTGGGCTACGTCCTGTTCGCCGAGGCCATCGGCCCGCTGCAGGGTCTGGGCGCTGCGATCGCGCTGGCAGGCATCGTCCTTGGCCAGTGGGCCTCGCGGAAGACCGCTAGCTGAGCCCCCAGCCCTGCCGGGCAGTCTCGATGCGGGCGAGCTTGGCGTGGAAGGCGCTCCAGTCGTCGCGGGCGTCGATGTCGGCCCAGATCGACTCGATCTCGTCGATCAGCAGTTCCTCGGGCTCGGACTGAGCGAAATAGGGATGGGCCAGCCGCTCGGGCCGCTCGGCGTCATAGGCGGCGAGCCCCTGGCGGAACTCGGCGAAATCCTCCTCGGCGTAGAACGCGGCGCGCGGGCCGGCCAGGGCGCGGTCTTCGCGGCCGCAGAACCAGTCGAAGAAGAACGGCTCCCAGCGCAGGCGGTCGCCGCCCTCGGCCAGGGCGCGGAAGGCCGACTGCACGAGATGCGCGTCCTCCTCGTCGCCGCGCGGCGTCACGCCAAGGCGGGCCAGCATGGCCGCCATCAGCTCACGGCGGTAGGCCGGACCGAAGTCGTTCAGGGCGTCGACCAGGCCCTGGCTGTCGGTGACGAGACTCAGGCAACCGGCAAGCTGCTGCAGGTTCCAGAACACCGCCTCCGGTTGGCGGCCGAAGCTGTAGAGGCCGGAGTGGTCGAAGTAGGCAGCGACGAAGTTGGGGTCCGACTTCGGCAGGAAGCGGTAGGGACCGTAGTCGAAGCTCTCGCCCGTGATGTTCATGTTGTCGGTGTTGAGTACGCCGTGGACGAAGCCGGCGGCCATCCAGCGCGCGGCCAGCCTCGCCGCCTTGCCGCAGACGGCGCCCATCAGCGCGGCGGCCGGGTCGTTCGCGCCTTCGAGCTCAGGGTAGTAGAGGCCGATCACGTGGGCGACGAGCGCCTCGATCCGGTCGTTGGCCTCGAAGAACGCGTGGCGCTGGAACGTGCCGAACCGCACATGGCTGTGCGACAGGCGCACCAGGACAGCCGAGCGGGTCGGGCTGGGCTCGTCGCCGCGCTCCAGCGCCTCGCCGGTCTCGACCAGCGAGAACGAGCGCGAGGTCGGCACGCCCAGCGCTTCCAGCAGGGCGGTGGCCAGGACCTCACGCACGCCGCCCTTCAGGGTGAGACGGCCGTCGCCCTGGCGCGACCAGGGCGTCTGGCCCGATCCCTTGGTCCCGAGGTCCAGGAGGCGGCCGCTCCGCGCCTCGCGGAGCTGCGCGAAGAGGAAGCCGCGGCCATCGCCGAGCTCCGGGTTGTAAACGCGGAACTGGTGGCCGTGGTACCGCTGCGCCACAGGCGGATCGATGTTGCCTGGCAGGGGTTGGAACCGCCCGAAGTGGGCGATCCACTCGTCGTCGGTAAGGGTGTCCAGCCCCACGGTCGCCGCGGCGCGGTCGTTGCGGTAGCGCAGGATGGTGGCGGGGAAGTCCGCCGCCGCCACCGGATCGGCGAACTCGCCGCCAAGGGCCGGGAACTGCGGATCAGGGCGGTAGGCGGACGAGACGGGCATGCGGGCCAGCTAGCCGCGCGACGCGGCGTAGGGCTAGCGGATTCCGAGGAAGCCCAGCACGGCCAGGACGACGACGACCAGGCCGACAAGATAGATGATACCGTTCATCAGACAGCTCTCCGGGTCAGTCCCCCACGACAGGGGCCGGTAACGCGAGGCTTCGCAGCGCGTTCCCGCTCAGCCGATGCGAACGCCCATGCCGCCATCGACGGGCAGGATGGCGCCGGTGATGAACTTGGCCTCGTCCGACGCCAGGAACAGGGCCGCATAGGCGGTGTCCCAGGCCGTGCCCATCTTGCCGCCCAGCGGCACGCGGGCGTCCCGTTCCGCGCGGACCTCGGCCTGGCTGCGGCCGCTGGCGCCGGCGATGCCGGCCACGGCCATGGGCGTGTCCATCAGGCCGGGCTGCACGGCGTTGCAGCGGACGCCGTAGCGGGCCTGGCTCTGCGCCGTCGAGGTGGTCAGGCGGTTCACGGCGGCCTTGGAGACCTCGTAGGCCACCTGGATGCCGCCGGCCCGGGCGGCCAGGGACGAGACGTTGACGATGGCGCCCGAACCCTGCGCCCGCATAACGGCGAGCGCGGCCTTGGTCACCAGCCACATGCCCTTCAGGTTCACCGACAGGATGCGGTCGAAGG